>NZ_VPAW01000001.1:0-287960 GCF_013419055.1 Acinetobacter sp. YH12108
GCATTACTCACCCGTCCGCCGCTAGGAATCAGGTGCAAGCACCCTATCCCCGCTCGACTTGCATGTGTTAAGCCTGCCGCCAGCGTTCAATCTGAGCCATGATCAAACTCTTCAGTTAAAATCATTTTGTACCTTAGTTAAGACAAGGTACCAATTCTGGCTCATCAATTACTGACAAAAAATTTGCTCAAATAAACTTCGAGTAATTTAAACCAATCAATCAATGAAAATAATTTCGATCAATCAACCAGTAAAAATCCACACAAGTTGTTCTTCATAATCTCTTAATGATCTTCTTGCTACTTCGTCAGTAGCAAGCTAGGTCGGCTATATTACTCTCTATCTCTAGAAAGTCAACCAGTAATGAAAATTATTTTTAAACTTTCTTTCTAAAACCTAACTCAACCATTTCATGCTAAGTTACTGTTTTATCAGAAGTTTTAATCTTCATCACCGCCGATGGATGTGCATTATAGACCAATCCCAAACAAGCGCAACCCCTATTTTTAAGAAAATACTTCAGTTGATTATTATTTCTACAAAAATGCCGATTTTCCCTATTTTTTGAGCATTAAAGGTACAGAATTGGCCAATGTACTTAATAATTTCTCTTTTTTATTGTGTTCCTGAAAGTGCAAGGAGCGGCAATCTATATATTCACAATAGCCCCCTTCTCCATACTCAGTCTTGCCATTAATTCTGACTTCGTAATTAAAGCTTCCAACATAACCCGCAGCCAGACCAAATTTGAAATCTCCCCGGCTTTGTCCCTGCAACCAGATCTGTGTTCCTTTGCCATCTTCATAGCACCATTCAAACTCACGCGGCAGATACATCTTTTGCCCATTTGGGGTAGTCACACTCGGATAAACCCGATGCACCTTGAAATAGACTTTTTGATCGAACATTTGACTGGTCATATTTTTCAAGTCACGCAGATAAATTCGTGACTGCACAATGCTGTTCAGACTATCTCGAATTTGTGCCAACAATAATTGCCGTCCTTCACTCAGGTTAATAATCTGATAAGTCAGAAAGGCTAAAGGCAAATAGGGAAAATTAAAGCTTCGTGCAAATTCAAAACTACCTAAACTCTCGATAAGGTATTTCTGATCTTTATAATGTAAGGTGCCCTGACAATAACAAAGCAAAGACCAATGATCAGCCAGTGCAAAGCGCATTTGGGTAAAGTGTGAAATCAGATTGGTCGTATGGATGCTGAGATCAAAGCCCAGTTCAGAATCAAAACGTTGTAAACGAAAATGTGGAAAGTCGCCGGTCAGTTTTTCACGATCTAGAAACTGAAACAGGCCATACTGAAACTTGCAATCCTTTTTGATTGAATAGCAATTTAATTGTCCCGCCATATGCGGACTGGTACTACAGATTACTGTGGCTGTATCCAGTGCATTGGTTTGAATAGCACTCGGGTTTGCCAACATCGGTGCATTAGGCTGACCAATAATACTCAGAAAATTAAGATAATGAAGGGGTGCAGGCAGATCCGGAAGTGTCAGGCCCTGATGAATAATTTTATATTTCTGGTTTGGCCCATGATAGGCAAGATTATGCTGGGAAACAGCAGGAGTCTGATTCAGCTGTTTCGAACGATCTAGAAAATCTTGAAGAAACTGCATCTCAAACTCCTTATTTTTATATTGTTATAAGGTACTCTGTCTTTTCGCCATGAATGTTGTAAGGAAACCAGACAAGGCATAGATGACAGAGATCACGAGAATCCCTACCGGAATATTATAAGTCATCGCTGCAAAGATAAACACCGCGATCGGCAACACGAAAAACGGTACCCGTCTACGCTCTACGGTTTTAAATGAATAGTATTTGATATTAGAAATCATCAATAAGCCAACGATTACAATAATCGCAGCATTAATGATTTGTACAGTAAAATCACGAATATCAAACACAGCCGGGAAGTCCAATCCTACCCAGACCAGTGAAATAATAATGACGGCTGCTAATGGACTTGCAACGCCAATAAAATAGCGTTTATCCACTACGCTAATCTGAACATTAAAGCGGGCTAGACGGAAAGCCGCACAAGCCGTATAGACAAAACAAGCCGCCAGACCGATACGACCGAGGTCGCTCAAACCCCAGCTATACATCAGAATCGCGGGTGCAACACCGAAGGCTAACATGTCAGACAGTGAGTCAAACTGCTCACCAAACGGACTTTGTGCACCAATAGCGCGCGCCACACGGCCATCCAGACCATCGAATAAGGCCGCCAGGAAAATCGCATAAATGGCTTGCTGGAATTCGCCATTCATACTGGCAATAATCGAGTAAAAGCCTGATAACAACGCAGCGGTTGTAATCAGGTTAGGCCACAGATAGATACCTCGACGCTTAACTCTTTGCCCTTCCTGGGTATGCTCTACCTCTTCCACCTCGAAGGTGATGCCATCAAATGGCAAATCTTTCGAAGATTCGTGTTCCGGCTTATTTGTACTTGTCATTCTTGTCGATCCTAACTATGACCCGATCTTTAAAATATTATTCGCCTACTAACCAACGAACTGCTGCATGACCGCCATTTTCCTGCATACGCAAATGCGGGAATAACCATTGCAGCGCTTCGTCTGCATCTTCAGAGAACTTCCAAGGTGGGTTAATCACCAGTAAACCACAACCATTTAAACCCACTGGTGTATCATCTGGCCATACACAGATTTCACATACCAACTGACGGCGAATCCCGGTCTTGAACATTTTCTTCTCGAAACGTTCAATCATGGCACGGTCTTTAATTGGGTACCAAACTGCAAATACGCCTGTCGGCCATTTTTTATAAGCAGCAACCAGTAATTCAACCAGCTGTGGGAAGTCTTTACGCTCCAGCTCATACGGCGGATCGATCATCACCAGACCACGTTTTTCTTTCGGTGGAATGACTGCGAGCAAGCCTTCATACGCATCACGCTCATGCAAACCGGCGCGTTTGTCAAAAATGTTATGACGTAACTGCTGGAACACATCACGCTGCATTTCAAAAATGGTGGCCTTGTCAATTTCACGCATGCCTTCCAGTGCAAACCAAGGTGAACCCGGATATGCACCTTTACCAAAGTTTTCACGCATTTTCTCAACAATTTTTAAATATTGTTGTACGCCTTCTGGCGCATTACGCTTGACCGAATCATCCAGCTTGATCAGACGATGAATACCGTTCAGGAATTCCCCTGACTTTTGCGCTTCAGAGGTGGATAAATCATATTTACCTGCACCACCATGTGTATCTACATAGCGATATGGTTTATCTTTTGCATTGAGTCGAGTCAATAATTGAAGCAACAATACATGCTTCATGACATCGGCAAAGTTGCCAGCATGGTAATGGTGACGGTAATTCATGTTTCATTAATTCCTAATTTCAACCGCTATTTTAACATGAAAAATAGTTTCGTTCAGACCCGATTCTTACATAGAATAGCGCGACCCCAATTTACCCTTCTAGGTGAGTTTCTATGGAAGCAGTTCAACTCCCGGCAACCTGGCCAGTTGATCAGATTATTGATGATCTAGATCAGCATGGTTTTAGCATGATCGACAATGCTTATGCCCCATCCTATGTTGAACAGCTGATTGCTGAATGTACCAGTAATCTGGAACGCTTTCGTGATGCAGCCATTCAGAATGGCGTAGTCAGCAATATCCGCAGTGATCACATTCTCTGGCTCAATGAAGATCTGGAAATTTCTAACCAGCATGTGCAAACCTTACAGGCTTTAGGTCATGAGCTGAACCGCGCTTTCTTCCTCGGCATTAAAGATGTGGAAGCCCATTTTGCCTGCTATAACGCGGGTGAGTTCTATGCCCTGCATCGCGATAATCCTCAAGGCAAAAATGGCCGGATGATTTCTGCGGTTTATTATCTGCATGATGATTGGCAAGATAACTGGGGCGGCGAACTACATCTGCAGGATAAAAATGATCAATGGCATATTATCCAGCCTAAACCAAACCGTATTGCCTTCTTCCAAAGTGATTTAATGCATGAAGTTTTAAAAGCCAAACATCAACGTTTATCAATCACCGCCTGGTTAAGAAGTGATACCTGTTTGCTCTAATCCTTTTTCCACGCTTTAAATTTCAATTTTCAGCCTCATATAGCAATCATTGAGATATAAGGACTGCGTTCATGCGACCAACCCCCAAAGAGATCATTGCACGCATTGGTGAAACAGATCAGCTGTTTTTAAATGGCAATACGCCTGAGCTGGCGCTTGAACGGGCGGATCTTCGTCTGCAATTGGTGACTATTAGCCAGTTACGTCAAGAGCAGGTGCATTTCCTGCAAGAAGCGATTGTTCTGCTGGAGCAGAGCCGGATTGAATTTGAAGAAATGCCACTGGATTTGTATATCAATCTGTCTTTACACCTGGCCAAAGCCTATATGATCTACTTTGAGCTGACCAAAGAAGATCATTATGCGCTTATTACCCAGCAGATTCTAAAACCAATGACCAATTATGAGCATGCGGATATTTATTTCTTCCTGGCTTATGCATCTGCCAGTAAGAAAGAGCCTGCCATGACTCGTCACTGGCTAAATAAATACAGTAAAACGGCCCATTTTGACCATGAACTGGTAGGCCAGCATCCGGCATTTGATGAATATCGTCAACTGGAATGGTTTATCCAGATTCTGCGTAGCCGTATGCATTAAAACAACGAAATCTGTTCCTATAAAAATGCCTCACATTGATGAGGCATTTTTTATGAATTAATTTAATTGACTCAAGCCAAACGGCGTCGATCTGCATCCAGATGCAATTGCTGATTCAGTTCATCAATCCAGATTGCCCAGTCATCATCCTGTACCAGATGACTAATCAACAGCGAACGCTGCGCTTTATTCCAGAACGGTGCTTCATGCAGTGACATATGGGCAGGTAGCTGATGAGTACGTATATAAAGCTCAATTGCCGCCGGGCTGTTAGCCAGGCCGAGTTGAGAAAATAACAGTTCTAAGGATGGTTGGTTCTTCCCGAGCATATGCCCTCCTTATATCAGATATATTGTAGTTATTTATAGGACTAACTTATAAGATAAGACAAAAAAAACCTAGTCAAAGGACTAGGTTTTGTTGTGTCTTTTTGTATAAAGAAACTTTAATTGCTTTCAGGGCCTTCTTTATCACTTTCGACATGTAAAAGCTGGTTCAGTTTATCAATGATTACGATCCATTCATCATCCTGATGCCAGTGTTCGCGAAGAAAAGCGCTTTGCCCCTCATTCCAGAAATCTGCATCCGGCAAAATCACGTCTGATGGTAGCTGATGATTTTTGGTAAATTCATCAATTGATGCTTCATCAGCAGGCAAGCCTAATTGCTCAAATAATAATTCTAAAGTCACTTGCTGTTCTAATACCATTCGCTCACTCCATCATAAAAATAATCAGTTCATTGATTTGAAAATATTATTGACGCTTAGAAGAAGGTAGATCACAAGAACCACTTCCTTCCGCCTCAATATGCAATTGCTCATTGAGTACATCTACAAAAATTGCCCAGTCATCATCTTCTTTCCAGTGACCAATCAGAAAATCATGTTGGTTTTTGGTCCAGAAAGGAGCTTTATGTAAGGGGACGTCCATCCCAATCTGATGGGTTTTGATAAATTCATCGATTGCTTCCGGGCTTGAATCCAAGCCGAGTTGCTCAAAAAAAAGTTCCATGGTAGGTCGCTGCTCTAACATCTCAGTACCTCCTCTTTTGTTGATGATTCTTCTTATTAAACTAGATGAGCCACTCGCAAAGTTCAGTTGTCCCTCCTTCACAAGATGTTATTTTTTGTTCTTTAAATTTTTTAGAAATAGCAATAAAAAAGCACCCCCAATGGAGTGCTTTTTTAACTTAATCTTAAAAAGATTAAATTATTTGATCATGTCAGCAACTGCAGCGCGCTCTTCTTCAAGCTCGTTCAGTGTAACGTTGATACGTTCACGGCTGAATTCGTCGATTTCAAGACCTTGAACGATTTTGTATTCACCGTTTTCAGTAGTTACAGGGAAACCGAACATTACGCCTTCAGGAATACCATAAGAACCGTCAGAAGGAATACCCATAGTTACCCATTTTCCGTTTGTGCCAAGAGCCCAATCGCGCATATGGTCGATTGCAGCGTTTGCAGCAGAAGCAGCAGAAGACAAACCACGTGCTTCGATGATCGCAGCACCACGTTTACCAACAGTTGGAAGGAATACGTCTTTGTTCCAAGCTGCATCGTTGATTTTGTCTTTCAAGCTTTCGCCGTTTACGTTCGCAAAACGGTAGTCAGCATACATTGTTGGAGAGTGGTTACCCCAAACAGTCATGTTTTCGATGTCAGAAACTGCAACACCCGCTTTTTGAGCAAGTTGAGTTAACGCACGGTTGTGGTCAAGACGCAACATTGCTGTGAAGTTTTTCGCTGGAAGATCTGGAGCAGATTTCATTGCGATGTAAGCGTTAGTGTTCGCAGGGTTACCTACAACAAGAACTTTAACGTCACGGCTAGCAACTTCGTTCAGTGCTTGGCCTTGACCAATGAAGATTTCGCCGTTTACTTTAAGCAGGTCAGCACGTTCCATACCAGGACCACGTGGACGTGAACCAACTAATAGAGCATAGTCTGCATCTTTGAAAGCTACTTTAGGATCATCAGTACCGATCATGCCCGCCAATAATGGGAAAGCACAGTCGTCTAGTTCCATCATTACGCCTTTAAGCGCTTGCTGAGCTTTCTCAACAGGAATTTCTAATAATTGAAGAATAACTGGTTGGTCTTTACCAAGCATTTCACCGCTTGCGATACGGAATAATAGGCTGTAACCAATTTGACCAGCAGCGCCAGTAACGGCAACGCGAACAGGTTGCTTCATGTAATTATCTCCAATTGAGAGGATCGTCATAATGATTAAATAGCTGTTCTATCTAATCTTAATAATCATAAACGGCAAAGATTGTACTCCAATCCTCTTCGAGATGCATGTAAAAGAGAATGGATTTCAACAAAAGTATGATAGGAAATATAAATTAATTTGACTAAAAAACTTAGTATGTCCCTTTTATTGTGACAGTTTTTGGGCATGTATTAATAATGTTTGCAGGACAGCCTTTATAACCCCCATTGGCGTTATAGCAGACTTGGATGGAGGTCAGCAGGCTGGATGCGCGGGTCTGATGGCAGTTAAAGCGCAATGCTGTTGAAGGCAGTTGCGGATTGATTTTCAGAAATTTGGAACGCAGCATATCAATGGAAACGGTATGACTTTCCTGCTCGGTGAGTTCTTCAGGAACTTTCAGACGATCAGCATGATTGATCACGGTACGAAAATACTGCGTGGCATTCATCGGAATACAACCACCAATATTATGCCAGAGCAATGCGCGGGTATTTTCATCCGGCATGATACGGGCCACCACTTTAGCCTGCAAAGGCGGTAACTTCGCAGAACTGGTAGTAGTGCAATGTGTTGATGTGGTTTGAGGATAGAGACCAGAAATATTTAGGGAATAACCTTCAAGACATTTTCTTTTTTTACTGTAGGCCGGATCCAGACTGCAAAGTGCCGGTACCATCTGGATGTCCATGACATAACCCGTTGGCAATGCAAAGGCAGCTGGACTTGCTGCTAAAAATAAAAGTGCAGCCCATCCAGCAGAAATTTGAGCACCCCTTATTCCCTTGATCAACAAACTATCCTTCCCTTAGATTTTTTGAATGCTATGGTGTATTACGTAACGGAATGGCTTGCATACGCTTACCGACCGATTGTGCGCCCTGTCCCAATAAAATACCGTAATATGTCGCGTTCGTCATGACATGTTTCACATAATCTCGCGTTTCCAGTAAAGGAATGGTTTCGGTATATTGATCCGCAGCAATACTTTGGAATTCGGGTTGCCAACGGCGGGCACGGTTCGGGCCGGCATTATAACCTGCTGTAGCCAGTACTGGACTATTGCTCAATTGACGCTGAATTGTTGATAAATAGTAAGTTCCGTAACGGATATTGGTGTTCATATCGGTTAAGGCTGCGGGGTTATAAGTCTCACCCATTTGACGAGCAACCAGTTTGGCGGTGTCCGGCATGATTTGCATCAAACCACCAGCGCCTACATGAGAGCGTGCGCCAGTATTGAAACGGCTTTCCTGACGCATCAAACCATAAGCCCAAGCGGCATCAATGCCAGCATTACGGCTATGACTCACCACATAATTCTGATGTGGCATCGGATAACGATAGTTGTAATTATGCTTGTCCGCAGTACGATCTGCTGCATAAATGGCACGGTCATACCAGCCCATATCCATCGCACGTTTGGCTGCTGCCAACAGTAAATCGTCATCTTTTCTTAAATAAGCCTGACGAACTGCCCAATTCCATTCACGGTTAATATAATTTTCTGGCGCATTAATATTACGTAAGGCAAAGGCACGGCGGAAATGAATATCTTGGTTCAGGCGTTGCATGGCCTGGCTGGATGGCTGTGCCGAGTTCGGTGTAGAAGCCGTTAACTGGCCTAATCTATCTCGCGCTAGCAGGTTATGATAATCCTCACCGACTGCCAGTTTTTTATAGATACTTTCTGCTGCCTGTTTTGAAGCGCGATCTGTGCGCTGTTCACTGGCACGTGCCAGCCAGTATTGCCAGCGGTCTTCCTGTTTCTGGTTCACGCTCATGGCATCAATGGCACGAATCAGACTTTCCCAGGCACTAAAACGAATCGCCTGACGGGCATAAATTTCGGCTTCTTCCGGACTAAATGGCAAACCATAACTGGCATCCAGATAGTTCAGCACTTCACGGTTGAAGTTATTTTTCATTACCGTAGTGCCGCCGATATAACCCACAGTTCTGAATAGTGTTTTTTGTACTTGTACCGGTGTGCCTTCAGCAGTACGTTTTACAATGGACATTGCTGAATCGAGATCACTGTCTGCCAGACGCCCCAACGCATAAATCAGATAGGCATGATCAGCGGCAGTACTTTTAGGGGCTGACCATAAATAATTGGTTGGATTGGCCTGAATCGTATTGAGCTGAGCCAGAGACAGGTTAAGCCCTAAACCTTGTGCAGTGGCAATAGCCTGTCCAGACTGACCAGCACGTAATTGCACCCACAAACGCTGCTGGCGGTCTTCATTGGTCATAAGCGGACTGGATAACATCATGCGTCCCAAGCCTGTACAAGACTCAGGTTGAGAATTGGTGGTTAGCCAAACATCCTTAAACTCAGCATAAACCAGCTGATCGCCACTTTTGGCACGGACTTGCGCAACTGCACAGGCTTCAGCCGGATCGGCATTGGTAACATATTGCAGTACAGGTTGTGCAGTGGCAAAGTCAGCCATTTTGACTTTTTCTTCGACATAATCGGCTGCGAGTTTTTCTGCCATAGCCGACTGAGGATAACGTTGGGCGAAACTGATAATTTGACTGGCAGGTTGTGAGCCAAGATTCTGGTTCAGAATCCAGTATTCAGGATAATAGCCCAAGGCATCATTTTGCATGGCAGACTGATATTGTTGTAATTGTCCGACATTTCCAGCATTTGCCGCGCGTAAGGCATCATTAAATTGTTCTTCTGCTGCTTGCGCACTCATTGAACAGAGACACGCCACACTCAAGCTTAGTAATTTATAATATTTCTTCATATTTTTAGTGTGTTTAAACATCAATTTGCCTTCTATCATCGAGTTTTCGCCCAGCCCCTGTTGCCTATCATAAGAGTTAGCCGGAAAATTATAACCCACTGTATTGTTCACTTATGTAACCTTATGATTAGACAATATTAATTTTCAGACACTTTTTGTCCATAAATCAATATTTTCCCAGCCGCATTTTAGGCTATAAGTTTAAGCGACTTTCCTGCTAAAATATGCGCCTTTTAAAGATTTCAGAACGTGAATTGAATTTTTATTTACCCGTTTGCCTATGCAAACAGGTTATTCGTTCACTCTTTCGACGTATTACCTTGTAGGAGCCTACATGACGGTTCAAACCTTCATTCCGAATGGTGCCCCAGCTGCCTCAGAAAACACTGTCACCCAGCCAGCGCACACCCCAGCCATCGATGGTTCAGTTAAAAAACTGTATATCGAAACGCAAGGGTGTCAGATGAATGAGTATGACAGTCACCGTATGGCAGATCTGCTGGGCGATTCCCATGGCTATGTGCTAACCACCGATCCTAAAGAAGCGGATATTCTGCTGATGAATACCTGCTCGATCCGTGAAAAGGCACAAGAAAAAGTATTCTCAGAATTGGGCCGCTGGCGCAAGCTGAAAGAAAAAAATCCTGACCTGATTATTGGTGTCGGCGGATGTGTGGCCTCTCAGGAAGGTGACAATATCCAGAAACGTGCCAATTATGTGGACATGATTTTTGGTCCGCAAACCTTGCACCGTTTACCGCAAATGCTGGACCAGCATTTTGAGCAGGTCGAAAAACCGAAAAAAGAAAAAATTAAACTGGTCGATATTTCGTTCCCGGACATCGAAAAATTTGACTTCCTGCCTGAACCGCGTGTTGAAGGTTATAAGGCCTTTGTTTCGATCATGGAAGGCTGCTCAAAATACTGTTCATTCTGTGTAGTTCCATATACACGTGGCGAAGAAGTATCTCGCCCGCTGGATGACGTTCTGGCTGAAATTGCTGGCTTAGCAGAAAAAGGTGTGCGTGAAATTTCCCTGCTCGGTCAGAACGTGAATGGTTATCGCGGTGAGACCTTTGACGGAAAAATCTGTACTTTTGCCGATCTGTTACGTTTGGTTGCAGAAATTCCAGGTATTGGCCGTATTCGTTATACCACTTCGCATCCACTGGAATTCAATGATGATTTGATCCAGTGCTACCGTGACCTGCCACAGATGGTGTCACATCTGCATTTACCGGTACAAAGCGGTTCCAATGATGTATTGCAGGCGATGAAACGTAACCACACCATTGATGTGTATATCGAGAAAATCGAAAAGTTACGTAAAGTTCGTCCAGACATGCATTTATCTTCAGACTTTATTATCGGCTTCCCGGGCGAAACCGATGAGAACTTCGAAGAAACCTATCAGTTTATTCAGGATCTGGATTTCGACCATTCTTATAGTTTTGTTTATTCCAAACGTCCGGGCACCCCTGCCGCAGAGCTGGAAGATACGACACCTGAACAGGTGAAAAAAGAACGCTTGGCCAAAGTTCAGGACTGGATTAAACAGTCCAGTATTCGTAAAACAGATGCCATGCTCGGTACAGTCCAGCGCGTACTGGTTGAGAAAGTTTCTGATAAAGATCCGAACGTTCTGGTCGGTACAGCAGACAACACCCGTTATGTCACCTTTATTGGCGATGCATCGTGGGTAGGACGTTTTGCAGAGATCGAAATTACCGAAATTAAAACTTTAAATTTAGTTTACGGTGAGCTCTTGAATCTTGAGCCTGACGTGGCGTAATGTAGAGCATATAACGTACACTTCTAAAAGGAACACTCTTGACTGCAACGATTCGACGTACAGTAGCTTTTCCTGGAATTTCGATGGACCGTTTACAGGCCGTCTTAGGTGCCTATAACGGTCATTTGAAACAAATTGAACAACGTTTAGACGTCAAAATTTCCCACCGAGGTGAAAGTTTCTTTATCGATGGTGGAATCGATGCCGTTGAGAGAGCCGAAATGCTCTTACAACGTCTTCATGAAGAATCTGAACACAGCCAGCAGATCAGTGCAGATACTTTGCATATGATGATCCAAGGTAGCCAGACCGATCGTGAACTCCAGGAGAACCTGGAAGAACAGGAACATACTGGTTTGGACAATGTCTGGCTGCAAACGCGCAAAGGCCGGATCAATCCGCGCGGTGCCAACCAGAAACGTTATGTACAGCGTATTCTGCAAAGTGATATTTCTTTTGGTATTGGCCCTGCGGGTACCGGTAAAACCTATCTCGCCGTTGCAGCCGCTGTAGATATGCTGGAGCGTAATGAAATCCAGCGTATCTTACTGGTTCGTCCTGCGGTCGAAGCGGGTGAAAAACTTGGTTTCCTGCCAGGGGATTTAACCCAGAAGATCGATCCGTATTTGCGTCCCCTTTATGATGCCCTGTATGAGATGCTTGGTTTCGAAAAAGTGGCCAAGCTGATTGAACGTCAGATTATTGAAGTTGCACCGCTCGCCTATATGCGTGGTCGTACTCTGAATCATTCTTTTGTAATTCTGGATGAAGCCCAGAACACTACACCTGAACAGATGAAGATGTTCCTGACCCGTTTAGGTTTCGGTTCACGTGCAGTGATTACTGGTGACGTGACTCAGGTGGATTTACCACGAGGTCAGCAGTCTGGTCTGGCACATGCCTTACGTGTGATTGATAAAATCCCTGAAATTCATATTACCCGTTTCCATTCTCGTGACGTCGTGCGTCACCAGCTGGTTCAGAAAATTGTTGAAGCCTACGAAGGCTGGGACAGTGAACAGCAGCGTTTAAGCGCTGAGGCTCGTGCTGAGCGTAAAGCCCGTCAGGAAGCCTTGATAGCTGAAAATGATGCTGCGGCTGATGCACAGCATTAAAGCTGCATTGTTATTTAATTTTTAAGGATTCACGTTGAAACTTAGTCTCTCCCTGCAACAGGACTTTCAGTCACCAGAACTGGTGCTGAAACGTGCCTATATTAAAAAAGTTGTAGAAACCACTTTGCGCCATATCGGTACCCAAAGTGATTGTGAAATTGGCATTGCCTGTGTCGATAATGACGAAAGTCATAAACTCAATCTGGAATATCGCGGCAAGGATAAATCGACCAATGTCCTGTCTTTTCCAAGTGAGCTTCCAGATGAAATGGCACAGGTGCTGGATGCTTTCCCGATCGGTGATCTGGTGATTTGTATTCCAGTCGTATTGCGTGAAGCCGCTGAACAGGACAAAGCTCCACTGCTCCATTTCACCCATATGCTGGTACATGGCACTTTGCATCTGATGGGTTATGACCATGAAACTTCAGAGGAAGATGCTGAAGAAATGGAAGGCATTGAGATCGAGATTCTGGACAAACTGGGTATTGCTAATCCGTATCTGGAAAGAGATTAAAATTCAACAATTAAAAAGCGGGCCAAGGCTCGCTTTTTTCATTTTATTCACTTCATAATAAGCTCAATTTAAGAAATAAAATAAAAACCTTCATGAAATATGTCGTGATTTTCAAAGCGCAAATTAAAGAATTAGATCAGTGTTATTTTGAAACAGCCCAGCGAATGAGAGAAAGAGCCCTTTCACAATTTCAGTGCCAGTATTTTGAAGCCTTAACCGAAGGTACTCAGGAAATTGCGCTTTCTTACTGGAACAGTCTTCATGATATTCGCGCCTGGCATGAAGATGCTGAACATCAGGCCGCTCAAGAGCTAGGAAAATATAGCTGGTATACATATTTCAGCGTGGAAGTCTGTGAAGTTTTACGGCGCTATGATGCACAGTTAAATTAAATACTCATCGATCCTTATTTATTTTTTTCTTGATCTGTTCTTAGATACAGAGTTTTAAAAAAATATCTGCTTACGCATTCATGATTTCTTCCAGAAATACATAAGCACATAATGAACTTTAACAAAGAACTGTGCTTCAAAAATTTTAGGAGAACGTAATGAAAAGATTGTTCTCGACTGCATTACTTATTTTCTCTCCCTGGCTGTGTTCATCACTTTATGCCCACTCAATTCCCATGTGCCCAAAAATTAAATTTCAACAGAACCAAAGCTCATGGGCAGGCCATTATTATTTAAACGGAGTTATGGAATTAGGTTCGGAGTTGCTGTTACAAGCAGATGGTACCTTTAAATGGTATCTGGCCTATGGTGCTCTGGATCAATTTGCCGAAGGAACATGGTGGCAAAATAAAGAGTGTATTGGCTTAAAAGCAGATCCAAAGTACCAGGACTTGATGATATTTCCCAAATATCTAGCCATAGATGAAAACCATTTAAATGTGGTCTGGGACGATGGAACTCAGCAAGGTAGTTATATACAGGCGAAGCGCCCAGATTAACGCACCTCAAACTCCGCTTCAGCCGGATCAAAACGCCAGGTTCGAATAATTCTCAGCTCGGAAATATCCGACATCTTGGCATCAAATGCTCCGAATGGTGCTGCCTTGCGTACTGAAGATTTTGCAGCTTCATCTAGCAAGCTATGCCCTGAACTGTCAATTAAACGAATTGCACGAATTCCGCCGTTCTGGTTCAAGATCACCATCAAGCGCACCTCTCCTGCCAGATTCTGCTGTTTGGCCGCGTCTGGATAATAGCGGTTACCATAGAACTCTACTTTTTGACGGAATTTTTCCAGATAAGCCGCAGAGACATCCTGTTTAGACTGGATACCATCTACGGTTTTAATTTTTTGCTGACGACTGAAGTTTTGTTGTCGTTGCAGATATTGGGCTTCAAGACTGGCTACCATAGCGGCTTTGGCCTGGAACTGACTTTGTAACTGTTCCTGCAGTTTTTTGCGCTGATTTTCTTCCGCCTGTTTTTGCCAGCTTAAAGTCGTCATCAGCACTTTTTCTTCAAAGCTTAATTCACGCTGCTGTTGCAACATGTCCGGACTTTCTTGCTGCTCTTCTCCGGTCTTTTGCTCCATCAACGGTGCAGGCATATCGCTCGACATACGATGTGCTTCACGAAATTTGCCTGAACCTTGCTGATCAGTTTGAGCCAGAAAATCTGCATGCTCAATTTTTTCATCAGTTTGACGAATACTGACCGCAATCTCTTTAGTCATGCTCTCCTGATCTTGTGGCATACCAAATTCCAGCGTGAGAAAAATCACGTGCAAAATAACAGCTGCAAATACGGCGCTATTAAAAATTGGATCTTTCCACCAGGCTTTGACCAGAGGCATTAATATCATGGTTGATCTCATCGCTACGAACCCAGACTTGAGTTCATCCCCCAAACAGCATTTTTAAAAATTAAAAAATAAACGGCTTTGCATTTTTCTTTTAAAAATGCCAAACCCATCAAATCTTCAACGTTACATAACTAAAACCCTAAAAATGGTGCTATTTATTTTGCTAAACTGCAAGCTGAAACTCTTGTATTTTTTATACAATTCGACAAGATACACTTCGAATTAAAACATATAGTTGCCAGGATGCTTAAAGATGCAAACGCTAATTTCCAATATTTCTAATAAAATTCGCCAGGCGTATCAAAAGGCGGAAGGATTTATTGAGGATGAACGCGAATTTCCTTTGTCTCAAGTTTTCCTGAATGCGACATTTCAACGTTTTGTCACTGACAATGTTTCCATGCTGAAAGATCTGCATGCCGATCTGCATGATGACTGGTTACGACTCTATGCCACGCTGGACTATAAAGGTCTGAACGTGACCTTATCGGTTGATTTAAAACTGGTGCAAATGGAGCTGAATAAGAATACGCAGCTCATTGTATTTGAACAGATCAGTGATACCCAGTTGATTGAAGCCAAATACCCAAATGTCTTTTATAAACTGGGGGTACGATTCGCCCTGTTTTTCTATCAGCGCGTGCTGAATAAGGACCCTCTTGGCATGATTCTGGAAAAACTGGGCGTCATTAAAGTAAAAGATGATTTATTGCATCTGGATTTAAACCGCTGGTTAGGTAAAAACCGCTCGGTGATTGAGACGCTTGGTAAGGTTCATGTGAACCATGCAGTACTTCGTGAAGCTGAGCTCGTCGTAATTGGTAATGTGAATCTTGCAGCCCTGTTCAGAAAGCTTTCTCAGGAAAAAGAAGAGAAATGGGACGAAGACGACATGGATGACAATAAAGTCACACCGATCAAACAGAAAGAACCGACTTAAACTGTGTGTAATTCAATACCTAAACAAACACACCAGTAACTACATGAAATATACATTTTTATTGAAAATCTCCCTTCATTTTCCACATTTTGACCAAATAATAAAAAGTGGAAAGTGATCAATTTTATCTGAAATTACACAGGACAATTCTTTATGGCGAAAACTGTATTCAAAACTTTAGGGGTGACTGTAGGCTTGACTACCGCAATGGTACTTACTGGTTTATCCACCCAGACCTTCGCCATGGCGCCTTTCCAAGCCAATTATCAGTTTAGCTACAATGGAAAAAATATGGGTTCTGCTACCCGTACCTTGAGCAAATCTGGTAATAACTGGACCTATGTTTTTGCAGCCAAAGCGGGTGGCGTTGCTTCAGCGACTGAAACCAGCCGTTTTACTTTTAATAATGGCAAGATTGGTTCAAGCAGTTTCAGCCGTACCAGTAAGATTTTGGTGCATAGCAACACCATGAGTATCAACTTCAATCCATCTAGCAAAACAATCAGCACCAAGAAAGATGATGAAAAACGTTCTTTTGCCTGGAGAGCAGATGTACTGGATGAGCTAAATGCTGAATTGCAGATTCGTGAAGACCTGAAAAATGGTGGTTTAAAATCGAATTACTACATTGCTGATGCCAAAGAGGTGGAAGGCCGTAAATTTGTCAAACAAGGTACAGAAACGGTGAGCACCAAATATGGTTCATTTAGTACCATTAAAGTAGTGATTAAACACAACAAACCAGGCCGTGAAACTACTTTCTGGTTAGCACCGAAACTGGACTACTTACCAGTCAAAGTATCGCATGTCGACAAGAAAACCTCTTACGGTTTATTGCTGACCAGCTATAACGGTAAAACGAACTAAGGTTTTTTGGTGAATTTCGCTTGATTTTTTTTGGGTGCTTTTTACAATACGCTTTTGCTTTAAAAAGCACCTGCTCTTGAGGATTCTCCCGTGCACGCACTAGAACAGAAAATCTTAGCCGAAGGTATCGTTCTATCTGAAGAAGTTTTGAAAGTTGATTCTTTCTTAAATCACCAAATTGATCCAATCATGATGCAGCAAATTGGTCAGGAATTTGCGCGTCTGTTTAAAGATGCTGGTATTACCAAAATTATTACCATTGAAGCGTCCGGTATTGCACCTGCAGTCATGGCAGGCTTAGAGCTTGGTGTTCCAGTGATTTTTGCACGCAAATACCAGTCTCTCACTTTAAAAGATGATTTATACCGTTCTAAAGTATTTTCATTTACCAAACAGACTGAAAGCACGATTGCCATTTCAAATAAACACATTAGTTCATCTGACAAGGTTTTAGTGATTGATGACTTCCTGGCAAATGGTCAGGCAGCACTGGGTCTTGCTGACTTGATTCATCAGGCGAATGCTGAAGTGGTAGGGATCGGGATTGTGATTGAAAAATCATTCCAGCCAGGCCGTGACTTGTTACTTGAAAAAGGTTACCGCGTTGAATCATTAGCGCGTGTGAAATCTTTGGCAAATGGTACTGTCGAATTTGTTCGAGATTAAATTTACAAATGAATATTTTAAAGGGTGCTTCGGCACTCTTTTTTATTGGATTTTTTTAATTTCTGTTAGCTAGGAATAACTAAAACATAGCTATAAAACTATCTATTTTCGACTGCACGTAAATAATTGTACTCCGACTTTTTCTTATGAAATTTTTAAACAGCTAAAGCTTCAAGAATTTATTATCCGACAAATAACAACAATTTAAGCTGATATTATTATAAGATAAGAGGCCTAACTATCTGCCAATAGTTAGGCCCTTGGTTTATTTTCAACAATAAACTATTTGACAGTCACAGTAATACTACCGCTGTTGACAGCACCAATGGCGGTAGTTGTGATGCTGTTGTTAACAGCAGTTTGAGTTCCTTCTGCAATTGCACTTACAGATGCATCAATGGTACCTGCATTGTAAGCAATATTTGCTGCACTATAATTACTTAAAGTTTCATTGATTTGCTCACTGTAGTTGGTCGCCAGTGTAGTACTCACTACTTCTGAGATGTCTGAACTATCAGCAACCTCTGAGAGCTCTTCTACAGTTTCTGAGTTATTAGTTGCACTGGTAACTTCACTGAAGTCATAGTTATATGTCTCATCTGATACGTCTGATATCACGCTATTAAAGCTGCCTTGCTCTAGTGTAATACTACCTGTATTCGCGGCGCCAATTGCTGTAGTTTCAATCGTACCTTCAATTGAACTAATTGCATCCTGTGCTTCTCTTGATACCTCTCCTAATGCTTGTAAATCGACGCTGGCATCAACATCACCTGTATTTACTGCAAGATTCAAGGCAGAACCATTTTCCACCTGCTGAGAGATCGACTCCAGGGTCGCTTGTAAACCAGTATCTACGGTTACTTCAGTTGGTGTTTCATCATCTTGAGCATATGCCATACCTGCACCAGACAGGAAAGCGACGGATAAAGCGATTGTTTTGATCGTGTTTTTCATCGTTGTTTTTCCTTTTTTAGCTTTGAAATACTTCTCGCTCAGTATTTCTTTCTCATAATGGGAGCGAGCCCATTTTTACTGGTCAATTAATCACGCTGAGAACTTGACCAGTAATTTTCTATAACTTCAGGATTGGCATCCCACAACATGGATACTTTCTCCTCTTCTTTTTCTTTAGAATTCATTTCTTGCGAATCTTTTTTGTTCTTTATTACACCTGAAGAAGACGAAGCTTTTTTCTTACTGATATATTTAATTAAATCTTGTTTACTCATTTCAGGATCTGCTTCAGGATTCTGAATCACTTCGGATTCTTTGTTTTTAGGTGGCTTCGTATCCTTACTCGGTGAATTGGTCGATTTATTTTTTTCATTGGATGAAGAAGATTCTGTTGCAGCTGACTCCTGAACAGCAGTACTGGACGCTATACTATTTTGCTCCTGACTTTTTTTGTACTTATGCAAAGCCACAGAACTTCGTGTCAGATTGAGCTGACCATATTCAGGTGGTATTTGTGCACGACAACCTGCAAAGACTGGAGGTGGGACAACCTGACTGAGTAATTCAAAAGTGGCCAGATTCAACATTTGCCGTAAAGCAAAATTAGTCGCCTCACGTTCTCCTTTACCGATTTGAACATTTAACAAGGTACGTCCAGTAAACCGCCCGGCACTGACACCATAATCCTGTGCAGCAATCTGCTTTTGCAGCGATACATTCGCAACGACTTTACTCGTACGTGTATCGGTAAGAGATAAATCCAGACCAACCATAATACGGGTTTGACTGTAGTTCGGGCCAACACCCGCAATCTGCATATCAAATCCACCCCCCGGAATAAAATCCAGACTGTTAATACTGCCAGTCACATAATAATCAGAGGCCTGAATCTGTCTTGGATCCCGAATCCCCCACTTGGCTTCACTTTCAATAATTCGGGGATCACGTCGGTTCATTAAGTTGACTCCCGCCTGAAATAAAGCAGACTGCACCATATCTCCAGCGCCTTGAGTGACCATTTTCCCACTACCTCCATTGGTCACCACATCTTTACCGGTTTGATCCAGAATCGCACCCACAGAGAAGCTGACATCATTACGTAATTGCCCTTTTAAACAGGATAAAGCCATATCAAAAGGGGTAAAAATATCGGTAATAGGAGGTCCTTGTACCAGTTTCACCGGTTTCTTAGTGGAAAATGCATGTATTTACAACTCAGCTAAACTTCTCTGAATAAAATTCCACTAGAATCAAATTGGTATGAAATGTTCCTGACTTCAATATTCAGAACCTACATACTGTTGAGCCGGATGTGTTGGATAGCTGCTGGTCTAAGTAAGATTCCATATCACACATTTGCTTAAAATGAATAAATACTAATCGCTGATGGAAAATCCTATGCAATGTCCTAAATGTGGTTCAACGGAAATTGAGCTACGCGATCACGAAAAGAATCTGAAAAAAATTGGTGGTATTTTAATGACCTCAGCTGGTGCCACTGCCGGTACAGTAGGTGGTGCAGCCTCTGGTGCTTCAATTGGTGCTGCCATTGGAACAGTCGCAGGTCCTTTAGGGGTAATTGTAGGCGGCACAGTTGGAACCTTCGTAGGCGCAATCAGCGTAGGCATTACTGGTGGCGTGGTCGGAAACTTCTTAGGTAAAAAAGCAGGTGTTTCTGTAGATCGCAATCTGTTTCTGGATTATCAGTGTCTGAATTGCAAACATAGATTCAGTCAAAAAGATCAAAAAGATCAAAAAGATCAAAAAGATCAAAAAGATCAAAAAGATCAAAAAGATCAAAAAGATCAAAAAGATCAAAAAGATCAAAAAGATCAAAAAGATCAAAAAGAAGATTAATAAAATCAAGGAAATGAAGCTGATTCTTCATTTCCTTTTTTAATTAATTTCTTAAGCCTGATAGAGTTTTAAAGCAACTTCGGCCAGACGTTTACCCTGTACTTCACACAAAATTTTCTCATCCTGGCTTAAGCCTTGGTCATGTCGTGGGCCACTCACATGACTTGCGCCATAAGGCGTGCCACCACTTTTAGTATTAGACAAAGCTGGTGTCGCATTGCTTAATCCCATGATCATCATGCCATGATGAAACAATGGCGGTAGCATCGTCAGTAAAGTACTTTCCTGTCCGCCATGCATTGAGCCTGACGCGGTAAAAACACAGGCTGGCTTACCATGCAAAGCACCATTCAGCCATAAGCTGGTGGTCTGATCCCAGAAGTATTTCATTTCTGAAGCCATATTCCCAAAGCGGGTGGGTGAACCTAATGCCAAAGCAGCACACTGGGCAAGATCATCTAAAGTACAGTAGATATCACCTTCTGCCGGAATACTCGGCTCTGCTTCTTTCACTACGGTCGCAATATTTGGAACAGTACGAATTTTTACAGCCATTCCTGCTGCTTCAACACCATTCGCAATCAAATACGCCATTTCTTTGGTTGAGCCATATTTGCTGTAATATAAAACAAGGACATAAGGTTGCATAAAGTTCTTATTCATTACTTAAAAAAATAAAACTATACGGTATTTCGCAACTTTTTTGGGTAAGCTGAAGAATGAAAATTCATGATGAATAAAAAAATTGAGATTGAAAGCGCATGATCGTTGAATATTTAAAGAAGTTACCTTTTTATGAAAAACACTGGTTTCAATTTATTTTATTTGTACTACGGCGTTTCGAGGCTGACCGATGTCGTGAGCAGGCTGGTTCACTGACCTATACTACCCTGTTTGCTGTAGTTCCGATGCTGACCGTGTTTCTGGTCATTATCTCTTCAATCAGAGCATTGGAACCGGCACGACAACAGCTCCAACAGCTGATCTATAGTAACTTTTTACCTAAAACAACGATCGCTTTCGATAAAGCCCTCAATGCCTTCACGGAGAAGTCCAGCAATTTAACTATTATCGGTATTCTTTTCTTATTTATCACAACAGTACTGATGCTCAGTAGTATCGAAACGGTCTTTAACCGGATCTGGCGTGTGACTGAAACCCGCGGCGGCATTATCGGTTTTATGCGTTACTGGACCATTATTTCACTCGGTCCAATTCTGCTGGGCAGCGCCTTTGTGATTTCTTCTACTTTGGCCTCCATGAATATTCTCAGTAATAACTTTGCCGGTTATGAACTAGATGGTGCCTTTATTCTCTGGGTAATTTCTTTTTCTCTGACCGTACTTGGCTTTTTTATTCTGAACTGGACTATTCCCAATCGGAGTGTACCGCTCAAATCAGCTTTTATTGCCGGTCTGTTTAGTGCCATCGTCTTCGAACTTCTGAAAAACCTGTTCGGCTTTTTGATGTCAAACTTTACCAGTTATGAAATTGTTTACGGAGCTTTCGCAGCTGTCCCTATTTTCCTGCTCTGGATTTATCTGTCCTGGATTATTGTATTGCTGGGCGTGGAAATCAGCTATGCCCTGACTGCATTCGAATCTGGACAGGACAATAAGCGCCATCCAATCGTCATGTTGCTGGATCTATTAGAACTGTTTTATAAAAAGCAGAAAACTGGTGAAAGTGTCAGTGAAGCCCAGGCACTAGAAGTTTTGGGACGGGATGAAATTGGACGCTGGCCTAGCTATGTCAGCATGTTTGAAAAACAGAATCTGATTAAACGTACAGATGACAATGAATATGTGCTGGTACGCGATCTGGATCAGGTCAGCTTCTGGAATTTTTATCTACAGCTTCCTTATCCATTGCCGCGCAAACAGCATCTGACTGATGTGCATACTGATGATCTCTGGATGCAAAAATTCTCACCCAAACTGAATGAAACTGATCAGTTTCTGGAAGAAAAACTCAATTTTCCATTATCAGAACTGTTCCGCAGTAAATAAATTTAATCCTCTCTTTTGAGAGGATTAAATTTAAGTAGATTGATTTGATTTTCAGCAAATAATCATCCTTGCTGTCATTAAAGCTATAATCCAAAAACTAAGTGTCGTTATTTTCATTGACCGGATTTTTATATAGAGGTTTGAGTCTTGATCTGAGGCTCAGGCTTCTTTAACCATCCCTGTAAACTCACCAGAATCACGCCCAGCATCACCATACAGGTCCCGACAATAAAATTGATCTCGACATGCTCATTTAGAATTAACACGCCAAACAGCATGCCAAATACTGGGGTTAAAAAAGAAAATACTCCTAGGCGTGAAGCCAGGTAATGTTTCAGCATCCAGAACCAGATCAGATAACTGGCAAAGGAAATCACCACCGTATGAAAAATCAGGCTGGAAATCGACAAAGTTGTCCATTGAATACTGGCTTGTCCAGTCAAAAAGGACAAAGGCAACAACGCCATGCCAGCGATCAGCAATTGATAGAATAAGGTTTGGGTTGCAGGCGCTTCAGCCAGCGAGCTCAAACGTACACTCACGGTCGTGGCTGCCCAGAACACGCCCGCCAGTAGCGCCAGAAAATCTCCCCATAAGGCATGAGATTGTAAAGCAGATCCTGTCTGCGGGCGCAGCAGGAAACTCACCACAATACCACTAAAGGCAAGAAAAATTCCTCCCCATTGCACATGAGACAAATGTTCCGCCGGCAGTTTCCAGTGCAAGCCCAAAGCCACAAAAATTGGTGCAGTATAGAGCAAGACAATGGTATGCGAAGCTGAGGTATAACGCAGCGCCTCACCCACCAGATAAAATTCAGCGGCAAACAGCACACCCACCAGTAAACCTGCAGATAAGTATCGCGCACTCCAAAGCTGACGGCGTACACTCTGCTGAATTAAAGGATAAACCATAAGTGCAGATAAGGCTGAACGTAATGCAATTTGCATCAGGGCAGAAATATCACTGGCCGCCCATTTCAGTACGACCTGCTGCAAACCCCACAACATACATAGTACAAACATAATGGCAGATGCTTTGACATCTAGTGCCTGACGATGATTCAAAAAATATAGTCCTGTTCTCGATTCGAGCCGCTACATACTAAAAATGTTAGAAGTAGAAGATATACTTTAAAATAGACACACGATGAGGTGATTCAGGCAAAAAGAGTGATGCATAAAAAACGATTTAGACGCTATCCAATTTATATCTAGAAACTGAATGGCAACCGTGCCTGATCAGTCTGATAAATTATCCCTTGCTCATTACACTTTTCTAAACAAAATAAAGGAGCCCTTCGGCTCCTTGATCTCAAAAATCCGGTCTTACTTTACAAATGTCGTCCAAACATAATCCTGATTTTGGCCTTTTAGGGTCATTTTCAACTGATCACCCGATTGTAAGGCTGCCACTCCTGCTGGTGTACCGGTCATGACCACATCACCTGCTTCCAGTGTGAACACTTGACTGATGTCGGCCAATAAAGTTGCAATATCAAAAATCAATAAAGCTGTATCGCCTTTTTGACGCCGCTCATCATTGATCTCTAGCGTATAATGCACATCTTTCCAGTCAGTAATGACATCGGCTACCGGTATCCAGTCTGCAAGTACACAAGAACCGTCAAAAGCTTTGGCCCGCTCCCAAGGTTGACCTTTTTTCTTTAGGTCATCTTGTAGATCACGCAAGGTCAGATCCAGACCTAAAGTCACAGCACCAATTGCCTGCAAAACTTTGGCAGGATCATTTTCCTTGCTTAAGGTACGGTCAATACGCAAACTTAGTTCACACTCATAATGACAGTTACCCCAGTCCGGATTCCATTCAATACCAGCATCCAGTGCAGTCAAAGCACTCGGTGGCTTGATAAACAACACAGGACGATCAGGTACCGCATTTCCAAGCTCTTTGGCATGGTCAGCATAACTGCGACCGACACAAACAATTTTCGATGGACGTGTACTCATGATCTCTTTCCTGTTCTTGATCTGTCTTATTTCTTGAAGGTATTTTCGAAAATGCTTTGCTCAGTACCATCTTTAAAGGCACGTTTTGGCACAATCACCACTGTACGGTTTTTCAGTTCCAGCATATAGGTCAGTTTGCCGATGGCAAAACTCTGTACTTCATTATAATGCACGACCTTGCTACGTCCGTTATTGAAAATTTCTGCATAGTCCTGAAACAGGTCAATGCCTTGTTCACTTTTTCCAAACTGGTATTTTACAAACTGGCGCTTAAACATCATCGGCAGGAACCAGTAACGCATGATGCCCTGTAGAATCAGAAAGAAGGCACCCAAAGCCACATAATAACGACCAACCCCATTCAGGCCCATTGAGAAGCCCCAGATAATAATCCCGATGCTAACCAAAGGCGTCAGAAACCGTGAAATCTGTTTTTTGCCAAAAGTGGCCAGGGCAAATCCATCCTGAGATTCTTCTAAAGTAAGATAATAACGGGTGGATAAAGTCGGTGCTGACTCAGTCATAGCATTACATCAAAAATATAAAATCCTGATCCATACTATATCAAAATATGCTTAAAACTCATGGCTTATGCTATCAATTACATAACTTTGCTTTGGAAATAACTGAATTTAGTTTTAAATAAATCATCATTAAAACAAAAAACACACAATAGGATATTGGATGAAAGGATTGATCCCCTATTTGCTGATGAGTAGTACCTTATTTGCAATCTCACCAGCTTTCGCAAAAATAATGCTATGGACCCCTAATCTGCCAAGCAGTCTTGATGTATTTCAAGGCAATTCTCAGCAACTGGCTGAACTCACTGGCGAACGTATCCTGATTTATGCGCATCCTGCCAGCAAAACCCATCTACCGACTTTTAAAACGGCTTCTAGTAGCAAATCCCAGTTTTATAGTGCGGCTGTAGTCTTGCCTGCATCCGAAGCACAAGTCGAAAAATTACTGCAACATTATCCGAATTATGTCGGCCTGTTTCCGACCCTAAAATCCGCCAAGGTGATTGAACAGCAAGGTAGCATTCAACAAGTCAAATATCAGGTGCATATTCCCACTCCAATCCCGGTCTTAAACTTTAAAGAAACTGTAGTGATGCAGCATCATCTGGAAAATAACAGTATCAGCACACTAATTCTGGACGCGCCAATTCCCTATGGGGCCGGAAAGCTGGAATGGTTTGCACTGAGCCCCAATAAAACCTTAGTAACGGTGACGCAATGGGGTGATCTAAACCAGCCGCAAGGTTTTCTATTTAGCAAGATTCTAAATGCCCTGCCGGAAGCCAAACTCGGCATTCCTGCTGGCACCAATGCCTTTCTGCTTGAAGCTTTACAACAGCGTTTTAAATATCCTGCTGCTACAATTTTAAATACGGCAATACCCCAAGTTCAGCTCAGCAATCAGCAAACTCAGAAAATTGCCCAGCTTAGTCAAAAATCAGGACAACCTGTCAGCTTTATTTTGCCCAATTATCAGGTCAAGGCCGGTAAAGGTTCAGAAAATCTAAGATTCAGTACTACCTATCAATATTTCTCACATCCAACTGAGAAGCTGCAGCCTTGGTTATCGGCTCAGGCCAGCCAGAAACTCTTTCCGCGACAAATCAAAAAAGTGGAACTGAACCCAGTCAACCCGCAAAGTATTGATGCCAACTACAAGGTATCAGTCGGCTTGGGCGTCATTCAGATTCCCTTTAATTTTAAAATGCGTTTTGAACAGCCAAATACCTTACAAAACCAGTTCTATGCTAATGGCGGAGATTTAAAATTTGTACGGGGTGGAATGAAGCTTTTGCCGCAATCTCAGGGAACGCTATTCCAAATCACCAGTTCCATGAAAATTCATGATCAGGCGCCTTTTTTACTGAAAGCCATGCGCAGCCTTCCCTATCATGACATGTTGCCGGCTGTTGGTGGCAATACGGTCTACGCCTTGAAAATACAGCAGAAATTAAAATCTTAAGTTCATTCCTAATTATTGGCTTTTTATATGAAAAATTAAAAAACTACAGATGTAAAAAAACCGCATCAATGTGCGGTTTTTTCAGAATTCTTTATCAAGATTGGTGCGCTCAGAGAGATTCGAACTCCCGACCCCTTAGTTCGTAGCCAAGTGCTCTATCCAGCTGAGCTATGAGCGCGACGTCTTGATGGAGTGCATTATATAGAGTTTTCAGTACTTGTTAAGTGTTTTTTAATAAAATCATAACCGAACGTACAGTAATTAAACGATACTGCAATATTTCAGTTTTTTTGATGAAAATTCCTGCCGATTTAGAGTTAAAAACAATAACCCAGACTTGGCGAGATTTCAGGATTAGCTAAATTAATCTTTCAATTACCTCATATTCATGCTCACAGCCTAATGGAGCTATTCCCCAACCAGGCCAGTTTTAACCTCGCCTGCCCGCTGATAACAGCTCAATACCATGCCATTTGAAGTAACTTGATGATCTGTCACTGCAAATGCTCCTGGCATAGAGTCTTCAGCAAATAGACGTTTTCCTCTGCCCAATATTATAGGAAAGGTCATTAGATAGAGTTCATCCACAAGATTATGCTTAAAAAGTGCCTGTGCCACTGCGGCACTGCCATACACCCGAATATTCCCCTTCCCTGAAGCCTTCAGGTTAATGATCTCATCAATACTTTTTAGAAAGATCGTATTTTGCCAGTCCGAGCGCTCTAGACTGGTGGACAGCACATATTTATTCACCTCATTAATTCCTGGCCAGTCTTCAGCATGCTTCGGCCAGTAAGGTCCAAAAATCTGAAAGGTATTCTTACCAATCAAAATATCGGTAGACTGCATCCATTTTTGCATGATGTGATCAAATGCTGGATCGGGTTCAGCACTAAAATACGGCGCCACCCAGCCACCATATTGAAAGCCTCCAGATATGTCCTCTTCCGGACCGCCGGGTGCCTGCATTACACCGCCTAGAGTCAGAAATTCCTGGACAATAATTTTTCTCATCACAATGCCCTTATTTTTATTGAGTCATCTAGGATTTATTTTTAGCATGTGATTCAGGCGGATTCTGTAAATTTTAGGCACAAAAAAACCGCAACATGTGCGGTTCATTGTTCAAGTTGGTGCGCTCAGAGAGATTCGAACTCCCGACCCCTTAGTTCGTAGCCAAGTGCTCTATCCAGCTGAGCTATGAGCGCGTAACTTGTGTCGTCTTTATAGACTGCGTTATTTTCCGATTTACTTATTGGTGCGCTCAGAGAGATTCGAACTCCCGACCCCTTAGTTCGTAGCCAAGTGCTCTATCCAGCTGAGCTATGAGCGCGACATAAGTAAAGTGGCGGTGAGAGAGGGATTCGAACCCTCGATACAGTTACCCGTATGCGTCCTTAGCAGGGACGTGGTTTCAGCCACTCACCCATCTCACCGTAACGTGCCGCCATAATACAAATTTCGGCATAGCACTGCAAGCACAGCTTGAAAAAAAACTGCATATTTTTGCTCGTTTAAATACTTTTTAAACAATTTCCCTGTTTTTAGTCATTTAAGTCCTGAAAAACCCGATAAATTTCCAGTTATCTAAAATTAGCCAAAAATCGAAAACTTAAACAGATTATTGCAATCATTTACGTGCAGTCTGCACTGACATGACTTATGCTAAACCTATCTCCAAGGACACTTTAAAGATATGATGAAAAATTGGGTCGATCCTGAAGCAAAAGCTGAAGCCGAACGTTATGACAACCCTATTCCAAGCCGTACCCTGATTCTCGAAACTATAGAAGAAAAAACTGCCCTGTCCCATGCCGACCTGGTGGAATATTTTGAAATTGCCGATCAAAAAAGTATTGATGCCCTGAGCCATCGTCTGATCGCGATGGTACGTGACGGGCAATTAATGAAAGACGGTTACAAGTTCCAGATCGCGGCGGAACAGCCTGAGCATGAAGCAACGGTGTATATCAACTCCAAGGGAAGCGGCACAGCCAATATTTCAGGTGAAGATGACCTGCTCTTACCTGAGCGTGAATTGCGTCAGGTCTTTAACGGTGACCGTGTCAAAGTCCGTCAGACCTCAGTAGACCGCAAAGGCAAAGCCTGGGGCTTTATTACCGAAGTCTTGCAGCATCGTGTCAAACAGATCATTGGTAAAGTGTCTGAATATGAAGGCGAATATTTTGTTCAGCCAGCTAATCCAAATGCACATCAGCCTATTACTCTAGAAAAAGAGCTGATCGAGCATGCCCAGGTCAAAGTCGGCGATTCAATCCGCGTGGCAATTGACACCTACCCGACTAAAGAAGAATTTGCGACTGGCCATATTGTGCAGTCGATGGCAGACAAAGCCGATACCGAAATCATCATTCCACAGACTATTCTGGAATATGGCCTGCCATATGAATTCCCTGAAGAAGTCTTGAAAGAAGCGGAAAGCTTTAAAGAGCCTTCTGCCAAAGACCGTGACGGCCGTGTCGATCTACGTGATTTAGCGCTTGTCACCATTGACGGCGAAGATGCACGTGACTTTGATGATGCGGTTTATGCAGAAAAACGTCCGGGTGGTGGCTATCGTGTGGTCGTAGCGATTGCTGATGTGAGTCATTATGTACGTCCGGGCAAACCACTCGATGATGAAGCGCAAGAACGTGGGACCTCCGTGTATTTCCCGCACTTTGTTTTACCAATGTTGCCTGAAGCACTCTCTAATGGCCTGTGTTCTTTAAATCCGAATGTCGACCGTCTGTGCATGGTTTGCGACCTGAAACTGTCACGTGCTGGCCGAGTGACCGGGTATGAATTCTATCCTTCAGTCATGCATTCCAAGGCACGTCTGACCTATGATCAGGTCGCGAAGTATTTTGAAGGTGACAGTACAGCAATCACTGAAGATCGTAGTGTACGTAAATCACTAAATACCCTGTTTCAGTTGTATCAGATTCTAAAAGGCTTGCGTGCTGAACGTAATGCAATGGAATTTGAAACCATTGAAACCTATATGACTTTCGATGAGCTGGGTGGTATTAATGAAATTCTGCCACGTACCCGCAATGACGCGCATAAGCTGATTGAAGAATGTATGTTGCTAGCCAACGTTGCAGCAGCTGAATATGCATTGAAAAATGAAATACCGATGCTGTACCGGGTGCATCAACCCCCTGAGTTCTCACGTATCCAGAAAGTTCGTGATTTCGTGAAACTGCTGGGTCTGCCATTCCCGGAACAGCCAACCCAAGCTGACTATCAAGCGGTGATTGAAGCGACCAAAGACCGGATTGATGCGCCAAGTATTCATGCCGTGTTATTACGTTCCATGATGCAAGCCTATTACGGTGCCGACAATGCTGGCCACTTTGGTCTGGCCTATGAAGCGTATACACACTTCACCTCTCCAATTCGCCGTTATCCGGATCTGTTATTACATCGTGCCATCAAAGCTCATTTGAGTAAAAAGCCATATCCAATTTCAGGTGCCTCTTTAGATGATGCCGGTGAGCATTTCTCAGCGACAGAACGCCGTGCTGATGAAGCCTCCCGCTCTGTAACGACTTGGCTGAAATGTCACTATATGCAGCAACATCTTGGTGAAGAGTTTGTTGGCATTATCAGTGCAACGGCTGAATTTGGTTTGTTTGTCACGCTGAAAGACCTCTATGTCGATGGTATGGTGCATGTCAGCCAGTTAGGCGATGACTTCTTTGTCTTTGATCAAAGCAGCCAGAGTCTGGTCGGCCAGAACCGTGGTCAAATCTTCAGTCTGGGCGATGAAGTCAAGATCAAGGTCGCTGGAGTCAATCTGGAAGAACGCAAAATTGATTTTGAACTGATCCAGCAACTGACTCATGCGGGTCGTCCAATTCGCGCCCGTGCTCCACGTGTCGCAGAAAAAAAACCTGCACCACGTCCGGAAGCAAAAGAGGAAGTCTTCAATAATCATGAGCGTGCGCAAAAAGCCCAGCCCAGTGATGATGGAGAACAGCCCATACGACGCAAAAAAGACAAATCCAAACCCAGTTCCTACAGCAAAAAGCCTGCTAAAAAATCTGCAGGAAAGTCTGAAGCAAAGACTAAAGATAAAGTGAAGAAAAAAGCCAAGATCAAAAAGAAAAAGTCGAATGCAAAAACCAAGACTGAATAATTTCTAATGATCATAAAAAGGGCGCTACGGCGCTCTTTTTATTTATAATCAATATACTAATTAAAAGGAAAATTATAAATTGGATACAGTTAATATTCTTACATTGATCATTTCCCTCACAGCTCTACTTGTAACCTATGCAGTGTTTAAATCAGATCAACAGCCACAGATTCTTATTTTTGCTACACCTCATTATGGAAAAGAATCTTTAATTCAACTTCATGTTAAAAATATCGGTAAATCTATCGCTCACAATGTAAGAGTCTTTAGCGACCAGCCTATTCCTCAAGCAGCATTTGGAATTGAGAAATTAACTTCTAATAAGCAATATTTTGATTCTGGTATTTTTAAAAATGGAATAAAAGTATTTCCACCTAATCAAAGTTACATATACGATTGGGGACAATATGGAGGTCTTAAAGAATCATTAAATAATACATCTATCACCTTCACTGTGACTTATTCTTATAAACATCCTTTGAACCTGTGGAAAACCAAAATCACTAATATCTCTATTATCGATATAAATGAACTAGAATCTCTTCCTTCATCCAATGGCGGCATCTTAGAACAATTAAAAAATATCAATAAATCTTTAACAACCTTAAATCAAAAAATTGAGAAAAAATTATAGATAGCTTGATTTCCCTGCCAATAAGCCCTACATCTAGATTTAACATAGGAAATGACTTCGGCAGAAACGACATGACATTAGAAAAAGCAACTTTACCCGTTCCACAATTTGATCAGATTACCCTGGCAGATCTTAAACAAAAAATTGAAAACTGCATTCAGCAAGGTTTGCAATTTCTAAATGAACTGAACCAGACACCTGATACTGTCCAGGAGCAACTTGCGGTTCTGAAACAGGTTGATACGTTAGAAAATAATATGAGCGAGTCCTGGGGTGTTTTGTCGCATCTCAACGCAGTTATGAATAATAGTGAAACCCGTGATGTCTATCAGGCATTATTACCGGGTCTAAGTGATTACTATACCCAGTTGGGCCAGCATACGGCGCTATATCAAACCTATCAGCATGTACAGGATGCACCGGTCTTCAATGAACTGCCGGAAGCTCAGCAAAGTGCAATTAAACTGGCGCTACGTGACTTTAAATTGTCAGGTGTGGCTCTAGAGGGTGAAGCCAAAAAACGCTATGCAGAAATTTCTGCACGTTTGTCACAACTTTCCTCAGATTTCTCCAATCATGTACTGGATGCAACTCAAGCTTATTTCAGACCGCTTAAGGAAGAAGAATTAGCGGGCCTGTCTGAAAGCAATATTGAACTCTTAAAACAGTATGGCCAGCAACGTGAACTGGATCAGCCGGTTGCCACTTTAGATTTCCCGTCTTATCTGGCAATTATGACTCATGCCGAAGATCGTGGCCTGCGTGAAGAACTCTATAAAGCCTATACCACACGCGCGTCAGATCAGTCCGAACAGACTGAATTTGACAATACAGCCATCATGGAAGAAATCCTGAAATTACGTCAGGAAATGGCAGCACTATTAGGCTTTAATAACTATGCCGAATATTCACTGGCCAGCAAAATGGCGCCAAATGTCGAAGCTGTTGATGAATTCCTGCGTGATCTGGCGGAACATGCCCGTGCGCCTGCTAAACAGGAAGTGGCTGAACTGAAAGCCATTGCTGCTAAAGATGGTATTACTGAATTAAAGCCCTGGGACAGCAGTTACTATTCTGAAAAGCTGAAAATGCAGCAGTTTAATCTGTCTCAGGAATCGCTAAAACCCTACTTCCCGGCTCCAAAAATTCTGCAAGGCCTGTTCAGTATCCTGAAACGTTTATATGACATTCAGGTGGTTGAACGTGAAGCGCCAGTCTGGCATCCAGATACGCGTTATTTTGAACTGGAAGATCAGGGCGAAGTGATTGGCGGTTTCTATTTCGATCTCTATGCACGTCAGGGCAAACGTGGCGGTGCCTGGATGAGCGGCTTCCGTTCACGCATGCAAATTGCTGAAGGCCTGCAAAAACCAATCTGTTATATGGTAGCAAACTTTACTCCACCTGTGGGTAACCGCCCTGCACTACTGACTCATGATGAAGTGATTACCCTGTTTCATGAGTTTGGTCACGGTCTGCATCATATGCTGACAGAGGTGGACAATATTGCCGTGGCTGGTACGCATGGCGTGGATTGGGATGCTGTCGAACTACCAAGCCAGTTTATGGAATTCTGGGCCTGGGATCAGGACAGTTTAAACCTGCTCAGCGAACATATCGAAACCAAGGAAGTCTTACCTGCTGACTTGTTAAAAGCTTTATTAGATGCCCGTTTCTTCCAGTCCGGTATGCAAACTTTGCGTCAGCTGGAATTTGCTTTATTCGACCTGACCATTCACCGTGCCAATCCGGCATTGAGTGCTGAACAGATTCAGGCAACCTTAAACGAGATTCGTGAAAAATATGCCGTTTTACCTACTACAGCATATAACCGATTCCAGCACAGCTTCAGTCATATCTTCGCGGGTGGATATGCAGCGGGCTATTATTCTTATAAATGGGCAGAAGTTTTGGCCAGTGATGCCTTCGATCGCTTCGAAGAAGAAGGAATTTTTAACACTGAAACCGGAAAGCAGTTTAGACAAAAAATTCTAGCAGTTGGCGGAAAAGATACAGCACTTGACGCATTTATCAATTTCCGCGGACGCGAGCCAAAAATAGATGCTTTGTTACGTCATCAAGGTTGGACGAACCGCTCTAAAAACGCTTAAACTACGTTTTTAAGTAAATCACAGGGTGAGTATGATGGCTATCAAACGTCGTTTCATTGCAGGCGCAAAATGTCCTAAATGTCAGGCGTTGGATCGGATCGTTATGCTGACCTCTGGTGAAGCTGAATGGATTGAATGTATCGAATGTGGGTATGAAGAAAACCGTCCTACCCATATCGAGGAACCTGAGTCACCAGCCGTTCCGGATGAAATTGGTGTGATTCAGTTTAAACCCCGTCAGCCAAAAGAATAATTTCGGGAACCTAAATGACTCTAGATCATCGACAAAATCCTAAACTTTTATGGGGAATAGTGAGTGGATTAATTGTTGTGATTATTGCTGTTTTAATAATTACACAGTTTTTTCTCAAGCAAAATGAAACATTACCAGCACATCAGGGTGACTTGATGCACGCACCGGTGACACAAGCCGCACCTAAAGCAGAACCTGAACCGGAAGAAATTGTGCCTACTTCTGAAAATGTCTTGGTCGATGCCTCTATTATAAGAGAAGAAGTCACTGAAAATGCCACTTTGGCGAAAGAAGAAATTGCCAAACTGGAAGATATTCAGCAACAGCTCAATGAGCAGGAAAAAAGCCTGAAGCAACAGCATAGTGATGCGGATGAGCTGATTAAACTCAAAGAGGAACAAATCAAGTTACTCGAAGCACAACTGGCACAATAGTCAGAATGAGTTAGGGATTTTCAGCTAGAATATCCACAGATTTTCTAGCTAAGTTCCCTCATGAGTGTAGCCTCTCCCTCGCATCTGGTTAAGGCAATTGTCTTTCTGACCTGTTCCGCTTTTTTGTTTTCAGTCATGGGCGTCTGTATCCGCTTCGCCTCACACACCGTTGATAATGCCACTGTGGTATTTTTCCGGAATTTTGTCGGCCTGTTTATTTTTCTTCCTTTAATCTTCAATAAAGGCATTAACTTTTTTAAAACTGAAAAACTCTGGATGCACACCTGGCGTTCTGTCGCAGGTCTGACGGCGATGTATGGATTTTTCTATGCCATTGCACATTTAAAGCTCTCCAATGCCATGGTCTTTACCTATTCCTCACCAATTTTTATTCCGCTGATTGCTTGGCTGTTTCTAAAAGAAAAAGTCACTCAAAGCATGTTACTGGCTGCTGCGATCGGTTTTATTGGCGTGTTGTGCGTAGCTAAGCCTGATTCCGGTTTATTTAACCTAATGTCTGTGATTGGCTTGAGTGCCAGCTTCTTGGCTGCTATGGCTTTTGTCACGGTTCGCGCATTGACCCAGACCGAACCACCAGAACGAATTGTGTTTTATTTCTGTTTGATCGGCACCCTGATTTCCATGATTCCAATGTTCTGGCATTGGCGTCCTTATACCCTGACTGAACTCGGTTATTTAATTGCAGCCGGTTTATTGGCAAATACCAGCCAGTTATTTCTATCCAATGCTTATAAACTGGCACCTGCTGGTCAGATTGGACCAGTGAACTATATTGCGATTTTCTTCGCTGGCTTATGGGGCTATTTATTCTGGCAGGAAGTTCCGGATCTCTATAGCCTGCTCGGATTAGGGCTGATTTTTTGTGGGATTTTACTGTGTAGTCCTGTTTTACAAAATAAGCTTAGACTGCGTTAAGGCCACAACAAAAAAAGCACCCGAAGGTGCTTTTTTTATTTGTTTAAATTATTGATACCAGCCGAAGAGCTTAAATACATAAGGCACATAGGCAATGATCAGCATTGCTGGCAGTAATACGATCATCGGTAAAATCCAGCGCTCATAGCGATAATAGAAGGATTTATGTCGGACTTCTGCATCAGCTTCAGCCACCTCGGCATCACCAATAGATTGCCTTGCTAACAAATGGTTCAGGGCAACTGGCGGTGTCACATAACCCAACTCGAAACCAATCAAGGTAATCATCCAGAAATGTACCGGATGAATTCCATACTGATAGGCGACTGGTGCAACCGTTGCTGAAATCAGGATCACTGCGCCGAATGGGTCCATAATCATGCCAACGAACACCATCAGGCCAACAATCATGGAAATCACCAGAATGGTACTGCTAATATCTGTCGGGAACGCTTCCATAATTTCCATACGTTCCAGCAGGCCGCCCACACTGACAGATAGTGCCATCAGGATCACCAGTGCACCAATGTGTCCAACCGTTTCACTGGTCGAAATGTGTAATGATTTCCAGAAGCTGACATGACGTAAACTTTCAACCGCAGTCGAACGTTTTACACCATGATCTACAGCCAGCTCACCGCCCTGCTGCTCAACATGGTCTGCTTCACGATATTCAGCATTAATGGCTGTACCCGCAGTCGCCATTGCAGGCGTATTTCCTGAACCTAAGGTGGTGGTTAAGGTTTCATCCCAATGCCCTACTGGTGGTAATGGTGCAGGCTCATGACGTAACTTATCAAATAGCACGATCATCAACAGAATGACTGGCATCATGACAGGTGCAGTAAATTCATTCAGATCTGTAGATAAAGCATATTTGTAGAACAGCCAGATCAGGATGAAAATCACAATATAAGGAATCACATTTACAAAGGCACGTGCAGACTGTGGTGAAGCCAGACCAGGTGCAGCAATACGGAACTTGCTTTCAGCAAAGAATAGCGAAATGATCAGGAACAATGTTGAACTGAGCAGGAAGACATAGACACCGTAGTGATACAGCATATCTGTCGTCACTTCCTTGTTCAGTGAAGCAACCACAACAATCAGTAGACATGGACGAAGCACCACACCGAGTGAACCGGACATCGCTGTTGCTGCCAAGGCAAACTGACGGCGACCACCGGCATTCCAGACTTCCTTATAAATGATCGCACCTGCAGCAATCACGAAAATCCCAGATGCACCGGTATAAGCGGTTGGTAGTGCAGCTGCCAGCAGGATTAACCAGGTCAAGGTTTCTGGTGCCAGATTCCATGGACGCAGGATATTCAGGAACATGTCTACGACACGGGTTTGTTTCAGCAACATACCGGCCCAGATAAATAAGGCCAGATTTAGGAAGATGCTCGAAAATTCAACCAACTGCCCCAGATAGATGCCCTGACCCATCGGGTAATCCATCAAGAAGACAAAGTTAAATCCGGTACTGATGGCCATATAGGCATACAGTGGCACGCTTAAGAAAGCCAGCCCGAAACTGCCCCCTTCTCGGGTCGCCTGAGGTGGCTTAATGACTTGATACAAACTGATCAGGGTCAATGTCCCAAAGAGAATCATCCATAGCCAGTAGACATACTTCATGTCTCCCATTGGCACCCCGGAATTCAGCACCGACATATATTGGCTATAGGAAGAATAGACCAGGAAACTGTTCGCGATCAGCATCGCCACAGAATAGACTTTAAAGTCGATACGAGTGGCTGGACTACGTAGACCAATATGATGGGTTTTCAATGTCGCGCTGATTGCAGCAAATACCACCATAATGATGAGCAGCAAGGCACGGTTTTCAGTCCCGAACTTGAAAATGCCAAAGAATGAAGTTTCAAAACTGCGATAGGCGCGAATACTTGGATGCGCTTCAATATGCGTTATCGCCTTATCATAGAACTGGTAAGACTCTTCACAAACCTGTTGTGCCTGCATCACTGCAGCACGTACATCCGCTTCAGAACGTACGCCGAAGAAATCGGCATATTCATCGGCGGCATCTGCTTTCATCTGCTCCTGAACTTTTTGATCGACATTAATATTACGATCACATTGAGGCGCTTTCGGTTCAGCACGCAAAAACGAATACTGCATGCCTGTCGCCGGATCACCATACAGACGCTCGCCCATACGCAGCAACTGACCATGAATCATTTCCCCGGTTCCAATCACCAAGGTCAGTAAGAGCAAGATGAGCACGACAAAGGTCGAGATCCACTCTGTCCAGATATAACGTAACAGACCTAATCCCGATCTGTTTTGATTATCGTTGTGCATGTATTTTCCTATTCTTGTTTTCGCGCCTTACATTCTTTTAAGCGCTGGTCTTCCTGTCTGCCCCGAAAATTCCTTTACAAGGGTCAGTATCATTATTTTCTGTTTTGACTCTGCATGAAAATCAGCAGAATAAAAATGACAATTTATCTTTTCTTTTTGTCTTTTCTGCCAACAGTTTCAGCTATCCTGGACATAATTGCCCAAGATATAGAGCAATGCGACTACCACTCCCCAGATCACCCCTAATAAATGCGCTTCGACCAGTACCGGACTACCAATAAGTTGTGCAGTTTCCTGATTTCCAATGGTATTTTCCCAAATCAGTTTGGCAAAGATTAAAAATAATACCAGCACGGCAAATCCACGTTCGCGTTGATAAAGCAGATGCACACAGGCGACTGCGACATAAGCCCCATGTAATACCCCGGATAGTCCTGCATATGCTTCAATATTTGGCAGGAAAAAATAAAAACTCAGGCTGATCAACGGCGGCAGAATCAAAAGAATCGAGACGAAATGCCACACAGATGCACGGGGGAAAATGAAAGGTAGACAGATAAAGGCAAGAATATTCAGAAAATAATGGGCCCAGCCGACATGCACCCAGTGCGCGGTCCAGAGCCGCCAAAACTCCCCGAGCAGGCTTTCCTGCCAGTAGATGAAAGCATCGTTAAAGATTTGCAAACTCGCTGAAAGAGAGACAAAAGCCGCCAGAAAAATAATTTTTCGTCGAAGATGTTGATCTTGCATCGGCTCCTTGAACTCCTTTCAGCATATTGAAAATGACCTCTATGAGCATCATTCACTTAATTTTTCATTAATTTATAGGTCAGCGCTAAACAGATCATCCAGTTCTGAAGAATTATCTGTTTCATCCCAGAAGGTCTGCATGCCATCATCTGCACTACGAATACCGGTATTTTCAGTCCAGTAACGGTCAGAAATACCATTCACCATAATGGCAGCCATACTGTCGATCAGCTTGAACTGAGGATTGACCGGCTTCTCATCACTACGTGCCTGATCAAAGGTTCTTAACGCATCACGAATTTTGGCATCATCCCCACTGGCCTGTGCCGCTACAGCATATAAGGCATGTGATAAACGTACACCTTTTTGCTCACCAATTTGTACTGACTGTTTCAGAGTTTGGTAAGGATCAGGTTTCCCATCACCTGCCCCTGGCAATAAAGTCCAGATCACAGCACGAGTTGCATTTGGTGCGCCCCAGAATTTGGTATTATCCAGACAGGTCATGCCACGCTCGACCACAGCCGCAATATCTTTGGGTACTTGTACGGCCCCACCCGAGTTAATGTCATTGGTCATGGCTTGCAAGCCACTTAGCATGCCCAGCAGATAAACTGTCTGTTCAATATCACTGTTCATGCGTGGACAGCCTTCACCCAGCGCTTTTTTATATTTTTTCTCATAACGGGTCTGGAATAACTGATAACCCGTGTACTGGCGTTGTGCAGCCAGTGCAGCCCAGCGTTTCTGCTCAATCCGCGCATCCTGAGCTTCAGTCACCTGGTTGACTTTAGAAGCACGCAGATACCGCAGCTCTGCATCCAGTGCTTTCTGCTCGGCACAAATCCCGGCTGCAGAATACATCAGTACTGCGACACGAGTCGGATCAGCCCCCATTTCTTTAGTCGACATGATGGCCGGTGTTAAAGAATTCCCGGAATTACACACCATCTCGGCATCATCCATCGCCAGGATTGGTGGAACAATATGCTTTTCAGTGAAGCCCAGCGCCACATTGGCACCGGTTTTAATGACCTGAGAACATCCTGTTAGAACTGTTGTTGTTATTGCAATGGTCGCCATACCTTGGCATATTTTTCGGACGCTCGACATTTTCCTGTCCTCTATAATTGTGATTATGTCCATTATTCTGCTAAACATATCAGAAGCATATAACGAATAAAAGAGTATTTACTCTAATTTAGACCAGACACTTTGCCATTAAATTGCCCAGCTGCAATTGACTGTAGTAGATAAAATCCCAAATTTTGGGCAAAAAAAAGTAGCATTGCGACGGTTCAGCACATGCTACTTATCAACTTGGCAAGCCGAGAAGAAAATAGGTTCTCGAGCTTAATTCTGTTATTTAGGTGAAAATCTGTCCTTCAGCACCGTTCCCAGCCGTCCTATGACTAGGGCCATCACAATCGCAACGATCAAAAACATCCACATTGGAAATTCCATCATGATCTCCTGTGTTCGCTGTTGGTGACTTAAATGTACCTGCTTATAAAAAAAGCAGCTGAAAAATTGTCAGACAATTCATTGTTTTTACAGGGAAATATGATTTTTTGTCTGACAATTCAAGCAGGGTTAGCGGATAAATCTTTATTTTTAATCAATTTATTTAAAATTTCGGAATGTCATTTGTCGGACAATTAAAGTATTTTTGTCAAAACTTTCAAAGACTTCCATTGTTTAAAAGGCAACTGGTCACACCAGATGAGCAACGGACGTGCTTTTGCATGCTGGAAATACACCACGATATAAGCTTGGTGATCAATCACGTGACTGATCAACACTCGCCGTGTGCCTTGCGCAGCTGCTGTCAGTGACCATTCACGTCCATCCAGATATTCAAACTGCTCAATGTGCGGTGTCTTACGATAAAACAACTGGTAGATGACCACTCCGATGACGCCACAAACCAGCCAAATTATCACAGGCAATAACTGATACAGCAGGAACATTAATACAGCGAAAATAAAAAGCTGAAACACCAGCGCACACTTGCTGCGTTTCAGCTTGAAACAACGATTATCCATGAACGTAAAATTTAAGCTTCTTGATAAAATCTTTTAATTCAGGGCGTGGGGGTTCAGACACTTCCATAAACCAGTCCAGCAGGTCTGGATCTTCCTGTGCAACCAGCTCAGCAAACATCTGTTTTTCGAAGGGATCAGCAGTGAGATAATAGTTTTTCACGTAGGGATCAAAATATACATCGATCTCTTTCAAGCCACGACGCGCGCGATAAATCACTTTGCGCTCTTCTAAGGTGATGTCATCAGTCATCGAATTTTCCCAACTCGTTACAAACCTGAGTAGTTTACCTTAAGCCATTGCTGAATTTCGAGGTATTTCATACAAATGACCAAAAGCATCAGTAGATTCCCCAGATTTGAACATTCAGCTCATTGTTCCCTCATCTGCTCTATCTTAAGTTAAATAAAACATCACAATAAGGGAATTATAAGATGCATTCGAGCGCGATCCGTCCATTGGCCAGCATGCTGCCACGTCAGCTTTTCAATGATGAACATGAAGCCTTTCGGGAGATGGTCCGTAAATTCTATGAAAAGGAAGTGATTCCTCACACAGAAAAATATGAACAGCAACAGCATATCGATCGTGAGCTCTGGAATAAAGCCGGTGAACTTGGCCTTCTCTGTGCCACGATGCCTGAAGCTTATGGCGGTTCAGGGGTGGATCGTTTATACAGTATGATCCTGATCGAGGAACAGGCCTATGCAGGCGACTCTGCGACAGGATTTTCACTGCACTCCGATATCGTGGCCAATTATATTCTGAACTTTGGCAATGAAACACAAAAGCAGCAATGGCTCCCGAAAATGGCTACAGGTGAAGTGGTCACGGCAATTGCGATGACCGAACCTGGAACTGGCTCCGACCTGCAGGCAGTACGCACCAGTGCTGTATTAGAGGGTGATGAGTATGTGATTAATGGTTCCAAGATATTCATTACCAATGGTTATCTTTGTGATACGGCAATTGCGGTATGTAAGACGGGTCATAGTGAGAAAGGCTCTGCCAATCTTTCTTTGATTATGGTCGAAGCAGATCGTGCAGGATTTAGTAAAGGTAAACCCTTAAATAAAATCGGCATGAAAGGTCAGGATACCTGTGAACTGTTCTTTGACAATGTCCGTGTGCCTAAAGAAAACCTGCTAGGTCAGGAAGGCATGGGTTTTATGATGCTGATGAAAGAACTGGCTTGGGAGCGGTTAATTGTGGCCATCATATGTCAGGCAGGGGCAGAAGCGGCATTCGCACATACGGTAAAATACACCAAAGAACGTCAAGCCTTTGGCAAACCGATCAGCGCTTTTCAAAATACCCGTTTTAAACTGGCAGAACTGCGTACCGAAATTGAAATCTGCCGAGCTTATCTGGACCGTTGTATGCAACTACAGCTTATTCAAAAATTGGGAGTTGATGCCGCCGCAGCTACTAAATACAAAATTTCTGAACTGTATAGCAAAGTGGTTGACGAATGCCTACAACTGCATGGCGGTTATGGCTATATGCTGGAATATCCGATTGCACGAGCGTACCTGGATAATCGCGCGAACCGCATTTATGCAGGAACCAATGAAATCATGAAGGAACTGATTTCCAGATCACTCTAATTTGAAATATGAAAAAGGAGTTCATCAGGTACTCCTTTTATCTATGTCTATACTTAAGACACCAATCTTGGCTTGGCTGGCACAGCACTGGATTTCGATTTGAATTTCAATACTCCATCTTCAAAAGATGCCGTTTTAAGCTCTTTACGGTCTGCCAAGTAGTTATTAGATACTTTCCAAGGTGCATGCTTACCCTGTTTCGGCATCACATCTGCGGCACGGGCAATATAGCCTGAAGTTAAACTACCCATCACCGTATCTTCAAGTAATTCCGTAGCATCCCCTTCTGGAATCACTTCATCATAACCATGCTGATCCATATAATTGAGCAGACGGCAGATATATTCTGCGGCAATATCCACTTTCAAGGTCCAGGAAGCATTGATATAACCAATAATCAGCGCCATATTTGGCACATCACTGAGCATGACCCCTTGATACAGCATATGCTTCGACGTATCCAAAGGCTTGCCATCCATCGTGGCCTGAATACCACCCAGAATCTGAATATTTAAACCAGTAGCAGACACAATAATATCCGCATCCAGATATTTACCTGATTTCAGCTGAATCCCAGTTTCAGTAAATTTCTCGATATGATCTGTTTCTACAGATGCATGACCTTCACGCAGAATTTTGAATAAATCCCCATCTGGCACTACACATAGGCGCTGATCCCAAGGTTCATAATTCGGGGTAAAGTGTTTCATATCCACTTTCCCTTTCAACTGAAACTGTACAGATTTCAATAATAAGGTTTTCAGTAGTTTTGGCTGTTTTTGTGCGAGTGCATAGATACCACGCTGCATGCCAATATTACGCGCACGGGTCAGCTTATAAGCCACATCTTCTGGCAATAATTTACGCATTTTTGAGTAAATCATGTCGATCGAAGGAACTGAGGCGATATAGGTGGGAGAGCGTTGTAACATGGTCACATGCCCTGCACCGCCTTTCACCATGGCTGGAACTAATGTTATTGCTGTCGCACCACTGCCAATAATCACTACTTTTTTTCCGCTATAGTCCAGATTTTCAGGCCAATGCTGCGGGTGAATAAATGTACCTTTGAATGCTTCCTGATGCGGGAATTCCGGCTGGAAGCCTTGATCATAATTGTAGTAACCCGTACAGCCAAGAACAAAGTTAGCGATCCAGGTCTGCTTTTTGCCCTGAGCGTTTTCAGCTACGACTGACCATTTACGTGTCGCTGAATCATAATTGGCACTAACGACGCGATGTTGAAAATGAATTTTTGAGCTCAAGTTAAATTCCTGAACCACTTCTGCAAGATAATTTTTAATTGCCGAGCCAGAAGCCAATACACTTTCTTTTTTCCAAGGCTTAAAGTTGAAGCCAAAAGTCGACATGTCCGAATCTGAACGGATACCAGGATATTTAAACAGGTCCCACGTACCGCCAAAGCTTTCGCGACGTTCAATAATTTCGAATGAGCGTTGAGGACTATGTTTAGAAAGATGGGCCGCCAGACCAATTCCCGAGATCCCCGCGCCTACAATTAAAATATCAACTTGCTTTTCCATATTCTTCTTTTACCTGAGCATTGTCATATATTTTATTAAATCACAAAATTGACAATACACAATGTCAAGTTTGAATAAAAGTGATTATTTTCTTATCTTTTCAGGACAAATTTCTAAACTGCCTGATAATGGGTAAATGCAAGACAATAAAAAAGGCCGGTTTATTCAACCGACCTTTTCGAACAACGTTTGCTGCTCTACACGAAATTAGTTAACTTCGCGATCTACTAGCTCAACGTAAGCCATCGGTGCAGCATCACCTGCACGGAAGCCCGCTTTAAGAACACGTAGATAACCGCCGTTACGCTCTTTGTAACGAGGGCCAAGAACGGTAAATAATTTACCAACAGTTGCAGCTGAACGAGTACGAGCAAACGCCAAACGACGGTTTGCTACTGTATCGACTTTAGCTAAAGTGATTAAAGGCTCAGCAACACGACGTAATTCTTTTGCTTTAGGCACAGTTGTTTTGATCAACTCGTGCTCGAACAAAGAGTTAGCCATGTTTTGGAACATCGCTTTACGATGACTGCTTGTACGGCCTAATTTCACACCACTATTACGATGACGCATGGTGATAGTCCTACTTAATTAACGGCTACGATAGGCGAAACGATCGTCCATACGGAGACTAGCTGGTGGCCAGTTCTCTAAACGCATGCCGAGTTGTAAGCCTTTGGAAGCCAGAACATCTTTGATCTCAGTAAGCGATTTTTTACCAAGGTTAGGAGTTTTAAGTAACTCAACCTCAGTACGCTGTACAAGATCACCAATGTAGTAAATGTTTTCTGCTTTCAAACAGTTAGCAGAACGAACAGTTAGCTCTAGATCATCTACTGGACGAAGCAAAATTGGATCAACTTCTTCACGAGGTTCTTGAGCCACAGGAGCTTGATCTTTCTGAAGATCAACAAAGATTGCAATTTGTTGTTGCAAGATTGTTGCCGCTTTGCGGATTGCTTCTTCAGGATCAACTGTACCGTTGGTTTCAAGATCAATGACCAGTTTATCAAGGTCAGTACGTTGTTCTACACGAGCGTTTTCCACTGTGTAAGACACACGTTTGATCGGGCTGTAAGATGCATCTAACTGTAAGCGACCCACTGGGCGAGTCTCGCCTTCTGGGAAACGTGAGTCAGAAGTCTCGTAGCCACGGCCTTGAGCCACTTTCAGGCGCATCTTAAGATTGCCTGATGCACTTAATGTGCCGATCAAGTGTTCAGGGTTAACCACTTCAACATTATGAGGTAAACGAAGGTCAGCCGCAGTTACGTCGCCTGGACCTTGTTTCTCTAATGTTAAATAAGCTTCATTTTGATCGAACAGCTTAATAGACAATCCTTTTAGGTTCAGCAAGAGCTCGACGATGTCCTGCTGCAAGCCTTCCAAAGTACTGTACTCGTGCTCAACACCTTCAATCTCAACTTCTACCACAGCAGCGCCAGGTAAAGAAGAAAGAAGGATGCGACGTAAAGCATTGCCCAGAGTATGACCAAAGCCACGCTCTAAGGGTTCTAGAATAACTTTTGCCGAGGTCCCGCTTGCCGCTTCGACCTTGATCGCTTGCGGAGTTAGAAACTCATTTGCAGTACGCGTCATATTGCTACCTCAAGGATTATTTAGAATACAATTCTACAATCAAGCTTTCGTTGATTTCAGCAGGTAAATCAGAACGATCCGGTGCAGCTTTGAACGTACCTTCTAGTTTAGAATGATCTACTTCCATCCAAGAAGGAATGCCACGTTGAGCAGCTAATTCAATTGCGTTTTTGATACGTAATTGTTGTTTAGCGCCTTCGTGAACTGCAATCACGTCACCAGCTTTAACTTGGATAGACGCGATGTTAACGCGACGGCCATTTAAAGTGATTGAACGGTGAGATACTAACTGACGAGCTTCTGCACGTGTAGAACCAAAACCCATGCGATAAACAACGTTATCAAGACGGCTTTCAAGCAATTTCAACAGGTTTTCACCAGTTGCGCCTTTAACACGAGCAGCTTCTTTGTAGTAGTTACTAAATTGACGCTCTAAAACACCGTACATACGACGTACTTTTTGTTTTTCACGTAATTGTAGTGAGTACTCAGATTGTTTACCGCCACGAGCTCCACCGTGTTGACCAGGAGCTTTAGCGTGTTTTTTAGTTTTGACGTCAAATGGTTTAACGCCAGATTTTAATTGCAGGTCTGTCCCTTCGCGGCGAGAGAGTTTGCATTTTGGACCAATATAACGAGCCATGAATGTTTCTCCTTACACGCGACGTTTTTTAGGTGGACGGCAACCGTTGTGAGGGATTGGAGTCACATCGGTAATGCTGTTAATTTTATAACCCACTGCACCTAATGCACGAACCGCAGACTCACGACCTGGACCAGGACCTTTCACAAGGACGTCCAAGTTTTTCAAACCGTAATCTAAAGCTGCTTTACCAGCAACTTCAGCAGCTACCTGAGCAGCAAACGGAGTTGATTTACGTGATCCACGGAAGCCTTGTCCACCTGAAGTAGCCCAAGCCAGTGCATTACCTTGACGATCGGTAATAGTCACAATGGTGTTATTAAAAGAAGCGTGAATGTGTGCAACACCTTCAGAGACGGTACGAGTGACCTTCTTGCGTGTGCGAGTATCTTTAGCCATCTTTTAGCTTCCAGAAATCTTATTTCTTAATTGGTTTGCGCGGACCTTTACGGGTACGTGCGTTAGTTTTGGTGCGTTGACCACGGACAGGCAAGCTGCGACGATGACGAAGACCGCGGTAGCAGCCTAAATCCATTAAACGTTTAATGTTCATGGAAATTTCGCGACGTAAATCACCTTCGGTTGGAACCTTGGCAATTTCTGCACGAATCGCATCAAGCTGAGCGTCATCTAATTCACGGATCTTAGTAGTAGTTGGGATACCCGCAGCAGCTAAGATTGACTTAGCAGTGTGGCGACCAATACCAAAGATGTACGTTAGAGAGATAACAGCATGCTTGTTATCCGGAATGTTTACACCGGCAATACGAGCCATTCAATTTTCTCCAAAAAGGCAGTAGAGATAATCAACCGCCCCACAAAAATCTTGAGGGGCGGATAATAACCCAATTCGCCTACTGAAATCAACAGGTCTTGATCAGATTAACCTTGACGCTGCTTATGACGAGGTTCTGCGCTACAAATTACGCGGATAACCCCATTACGACGGATAACTTTACAGCTACCACAAATTTTCTTTACAGAAGCTTGTACTTTCATGATGAAACCTCTAAGTGCGCTTATCCCTTAGGATGAGCAGTCGTTTTTCTCATTAACGTTTGATTGTCATACTGGTGCGAGGTGAGATGTGCTTGAAGCTGAGCCATAAAGTCCATCACCACCACTACCACGATCAGCAACGATGTTCCACCCAAGCTAAATGGAATACCAAAAGAGCTTTGCAGAATCATCGGCATTAAACAGATGACAGTGATGTATATCGCGCCAATAAAGGTCAAACGATTGAGAATATGATCTAAGTAACGAGCAGTTTGCTCACCTGGACGAATACCAGGCACGTAAGCTCCGCTGCGTTTCAAGTTCTCTGACACTTCTTTAGGACTAAATACCAGTGCTGTATAGAAGTAACAGAAAAAGATAATTAACGCACCAAAGAGCACCAAATACAACGGCTGACCAGGCGATAACACCAATGCCAAGTCTTGTAGACTACGCTTGATAATTCCTGCACTTGGATCCGAACTACCAACCCATTGACCTAAGCTCGCTGGGAACAAAAGTAAAGAGCTGGCAAAAATTGCCGGAATTACACCCGCCATATTAATTTTTAATGGCAAATGTGTTTGCTGTGCAGTAAATACACGACGTCCCTGCTGCTTTTGAGCATAGTTCACCGGAATACGACGTTGCGCCTTCTCGATAAACACAATCGCTGCTAGTACAGCAATCGATAACAGACCAAAAATTGCTAATCCAATTAGACTAGACTGGCCATTATCAACTGAAGTTAGAGACTGCATAACTAAAGTCGGCAATCCTGCAACGATACCTGCGAAGATGATCATGGAAATACCATTGCCCACCCCACGCTCGGTAATCTGTTCACCCAGCCACATCAAGAACATGGTCCCCGCAACCAAAGAGGTTACCGCAGGAACATAAAAAGCCAGACCAGAGGTCAGGGTAATTCCCTGGCTGATCAGGCCAGCACACATACCAATTGCTTGCACAAGTGCAAGGAACAGCGTGCCTTGTCGTGTGTATTGGTTAATCTTACGTTTGCCCTGCTCGCCTTCTTTTTTCAAAGCTTCGAGCGATGGAACCACGGTAGACATTAACTGCACAATAATCGATGCAGAGATGTATGGCATGATCCCTAAAGCAAGAATCGACATTCGCTCTAATGCACCACCTGAAAACATGTTAAACAAACCAAGGATGGTACCTTGGTTTGCATTAAACAGATTTTCTAGCGCGGCATTATTAATCCCTGGTACTGGAATATGCGCTCCTAGTCGAAACACCAACAACGCACCAATGAGAAACATCATTCGACGAATAATTTCACGGTATTTCACATGAAATGGTTGGCCTTTCATCATGTTGACATGACCTGAAGAACTAGGAGTCATAGACACTGGGGATTACTCCTCGACTTTACCGCCAGCAGCTTCAACAGCAGCTTTAGCGCCTTTAGTCAATGCAACACCTTGTACAGTGAATGCACGAGTAATTTCACCAGAAAGTACGATACGAGCACGAGTCATGTCTTTACGTACAACGTTCGCAGCTTTTAAAGTTTCAAGAGACACGATGTCGCCTTCAACTTTAGCAAGCTCAGATAAACGTACTTCAGCAGTTTTCAAAGCCAATTGGCTAGTGAAACCGAATTTAGGCAAACGACGATAAAGTGCAGTTTGACCACCTTCAAAACCTGGACGAGTACCACCGCTCTTACGTGAGTTTTGACCTTTGATACCACGACCACCAGTCTTACCAACGCCAGAACCGATACCACGACCTAAACGAAGGTTGTCACGCTTAGCACCTTCTGCAGGTGCAATTGTATTTAAACGCAGAGTCATGGCTTATTCCTCTACACTAACCATATAGTAGACTTGGTTGATCATACCACGGTTAGAAGGCGTATCTTGCACTTCTACAGTATGACCAATACGACGCAGACCTAAACCTTTCAGGCTCAGCTTGTGATTTTTCAAGCGGTGCGATGCAGATTTAGTCTGGGTAACTTTAATCGTTTTCATGATTGATTACCCTTGAATTTGTTCTACTGTTAAACCACGTTTCGCAGCAACTTTCTCAGGAGAAGTCATATCACGCAAACCGTTAAAAGTCGCGTTTACTACGTTAGCAGCGTTTGTAGAGCCATAACATTTAGTTAATACGTTACGTACGCCAACAGCTTCTAAAACTGCACGCATCGCGCCACCAGCAATTACACCAGTACCTTCAGAAGCAGGTTGCATGTAAACGCGGCTTGCACCGTGACGAGCATTGATAGGGTGCTGAACAGTACCATCAACAAGGTCAACAGTAATCATGTTACGACGAGCAGCTTCAAGTGCTTTAGAAATAGCAGCTGGAACTTCACGCGCTTTACCACGACCAAAACCTACGCGACCATTACCATCACCCACAACAGTTAATGCTGTGAAAGAGAAGATACGACCACCCTTAACAACTTTGGCTACACGATCAACGGCAACCAGCTTTTCAACAAGACCTTCGTTTTGTTCAACTTTAGCCATGATTAGAACTCCAAGCCGTTTTCACGGGCAGCATCAGCCAAGGCTTTGATACGACCATGATATTTGAAACCAGAACGGTCAAATGCAACTTTAGTAACACCAGCTGCTTTAGCGCGTTCTGCGATTAAAGCACCTACTTTTTGAGCTGCTTCAACGTTACCAGTAGTACCCGCACGTAGAGTAGCGTCTAGAGTAGAAGCTTGCGCTAATACTTTGCCACCATCTGCTGAGATAACTTGAGCATAGATGTGACGCGGAGTGCGGTTTACACACAAACGAGTCGCACCCAATGCACGGATGTGCAAGCGTGTGCTTTTCGCACGACGCAAACGGGATTGTTTCTTTTCGTTCATAAGAACCTCGCGCCTTATTTCTTCTTAGCTTCTTTACGAAGTACAACTTCGTCAGAATAACGAACACCTTTACCTTTATAAGGCTCTGGTGGACGGTAACCACGGATATCTGCAGCGACTTGACCTAGAACTGCTTTATCAGCAGATTTAAGTACGATTTCAGTTGCAGTTGGAGTTTCAGCAGTTACACCTTCAGGAAGCGTATAGTCGATCGGGTGAGAGAAACCAAGGTTAAGGTTAACAACGTTACCTTTAACCGCAGCTTTATAACCAACACCGATAAGTTGTAACTTACGTTCGAAACCTTCGCTTACACCTTTTACAAGGTTGTTAAGCACAGCGCGAGCAGTACCAGCTTGCATCCAAGCGTCTTTAGATTCAGCTTTAGGAGCAATAACTAGAGTACCGTCTTCCTGTTTTAGCTCGACCAGCGCATGCAGGTTGAAAGACAATGTACCTTTGCTGCCTTTCACTTCGACCTGCCGGCCGTTCTGAGTAACTGTTACACCGTTAGGTACAGTTACTGGGGCTTTAGCCACACGAGACATGAGGAATCACCTATTAAGAAACAAAAGCAATAACTTCACCACCAACGCCTGCAGCACGTGCAGCGCGATCAGTCATGATGCCTTTGCTTGTAGAAACAATTGCAATACCTAAACCTTGCTTAACGCTTGGAAGTGCATCTTTACCGCGATACTGACGTAGACCTGGACGGCTTACGCGTTTCACAGTTTCGATAACTGGCTTGCCTTCAAAATATTTTAAAGTCAAAGTAAGAGTTGCTTTGCCTTCAACTTCAGCAACTTCTACGTTTGAAATATAACCTTCTTGTTGAAGTACGTTAGCAATCGCAACTTTCAACTTAGAATTAGGCATAGAAACAGTTTGTTTCTTTGCCATTTGTGCGTTACGAACACGTGTTAGCATGTCGGCAACGGTATCTTGCATACTCATTTATAGTGCTCCTTACCAGCTTGCCTTAACAACGCCAGGTACATCACCTTGCATTACTTTATCGCGTACCATGTTACGGCTTAAGCCGAACTTACGGAAGTAACCATGAGGACGACCAGTTAAACCACAACGGTTACGTAGACGTACTGGAGATGCATTACGTGGTAATGCCTGTAATTTCATCATCGCATCGAAACGTTCTTCATCTGAAGCATTTACGTTTGCAATAATTGCTTTTAATTCAGCACGTTTTGCAGCGTATTTAGCAACAGTAGCTTCGCGTTTCAATTCGCGATTAATCATACTTTTCTTAGCCATTTCGACCTCTTATTTGAACGGGAAGCCGAATGCACGCATTAGCGCACGGCCTTCGTCATCGGTGCGAGCAGTCGTAGTGATGGTAATGTCCATACCACGAATACGGTCAATCTTGTCAAAATCGATCTCAGGGAACATGATCTGTTCTTTAAGACCCATTGAGTAGTTACCACGACCATCAAATGATTTCGCAGAGAAACCACGGAAGTCACGGATACGAGGAATCGCAATCGAGATCAGACGGTCTAAGAATTCGTACATACGTTCGCCGCGTAAAGTAACTTTACAACCAATCGGCCAACCATCACGGATTTTGAAACCAGCGATAGATTTACGAGCTAACGTAAGAACTGGTTTTTGACCAGCGATAGCTTGCATATCAGAAAGAGCACCATCAAGGAGTTTCTTGTCAGCAGAAGCTGCACCAACACCCATGTTGATAGTGATTTTAGTGATGCGAGGGATCTCCATCACATTCTTAATTCCCAATTGTTCTTTTAATTGAGCTTTAAGTTCGTCGTTGTAACGTGCTTTAAGTCTGGCCATTGCCTTTTTCAACCTATTACTTCGCTACCGCCACTGATTCACCATTAGATTTGAATACGCGAGTTTTCACGCCGTCAATCGTTTGGTAACCAACACGGTCAGCCTTTTGGGTTGTAGCATTAAAAATTGCCACGTTTGAAATGTGAAGCGAAGCTTCTTGAGTTACGATGCCGCCTTCAGCGCCAGTAACACGGTTCGGCTTTTGATGCTTCTTCACCAAGTTAAGGCCTTCAACCTTAACGCGGTCATTAGAAACAGACAGAACAGTACCCTGTTTGCCTTTTTCTTTACCTGCGATCACAATTACTTGATCGCCTTTTTTAATCTTAGCCATGATCGCCTCTTATAGAACTTCAGGAGCCAATGAAATAATTTTCATGAACTGTTCAGTACGAAGTTCACGAGTCACTGGTCCGAAAATACGAGTTGCAATCGGCGCTTTGTTGTTGTTCAAAATAACAGCAGCGTTATCGTCGAAACGAATCACTGAACCGTCTGGACGACGGATACCGAATTTTGTACGTACAACTACTGCATTCATCACGTCACCTTTTTTAACACGTGCGCGTGGAATTGCTTCTTTTACAGTAACTTTAATAATGTCGCCAACAGAAGCATAACGACGATGTGAACCACCAAGTACTTTAATACATTGTACGCGGCGAGCACCACTGTTGTCTGCTACGTCGAGCATAGTTTCGGTCTGAATCATTGCCCTACTCCAAAACCGAGCATCACCGGTCACAATTTCGAAAGGCTCAAAGAGTACTCGAAATTGACCGATGATGCAACAAGAACGTTAATTACTCAGCAGCTGCTTCAACAACTTCAACTAAAGTCCATGACTTAGTTTTAGACATTGGGCGGCTTTCTTTAATGGTTACAACGTCGCCAACTTTAGCTGTGTTGTTCTCATCATGAGCATGTAATTTTGTTGAACGGCGGATTGATTTGCCATACAACGGGTGTTGAACACGGCGTTCGATAAGAACAACGATAGATTTTTCCATCTTGTCGCTTACTACTTTGCCTGTTAACGTGCGGACTGTATTTTCACTCATTGTCCGTTCCCCTGTTTTTCGGTAAGGAGGGTCTTGATACGAGCAATAGTCTTGCGAGTCAATTGCACTTCGTGCGATTTACCCAATTGACCAGTTGCTTTCGCCATACGAAGACGGAATTGGTTTAGCTGTTGCTCATCAAGCAAAGCTGTCAACTCTTCTACCGACTTTTCACGTAGATCTTTAGTTTTCATTACATTACCGTCCGAGTCACGATAGTGGTTTTAAACGGAAGTTTAGCAGCAGCAAGCGTGAACGCTTCGCGAGCTAGGTCTTCGTTAACACCATCAATTTCGTACAAGACTTTACCTGGTTTGATTTGGCAAACCCAGTATTCCACAGAACCTTTACCTTTACCCATACGCACTTCAAGTGGTTTAGAAGTAATTGGCTTGTCCGGGAATACACGGATAAAGATTTTACCACCACGTTTAATACGACGGCTAATTGTACGACGCGCTGCTTCAATTTGACGTGCAGTCATTTGACCACGTTCGATTGATTTAAGTGCGATAGTACCAAAAGATACTGAGCTACCGCGGTGAGCTAGACCAGTGTTACGGCCTTTTTGCACCTTACGGAATTTAGTACGTTTAGGTTGCAACATGGATTATTCTCCTTTTTCAGCAGAACGATCATTGCGACGACCACGACGCTCTTGACCTTCACCACGACCGCGACCACGTTTAGCTGGACGTTCTTCAGCTGGAGCTGGGTTCATGACTTGTTTCATGCCACCCAAGATCTCGCCACGGAAGATCCAAACTTTAACACCAATCGTACCGTAAGTAGTCTCAGCACGCATAGTCGCGTAGTCGATATCTGCACGAAGAGTATGTAGAGGTACACGACCTTCACGATACCATTCAGTACGAGCAATCTCAGCACCACCTAAACGGCCTGAAACTTCTACTTTGATACCTTTCGCACCAGCACGCATAGTGTTTTGAACCGCACGCTTCATAGCACGACGGAACATTACACGTTTTTCCAATTGAGAAGCGATAGCTTCAGCAACTAGACGCGCGTCTAAGTCTGGACGATCAATTTCGTTGATACTTACTTGCGCAGGAACACCCATAATAGATGTTAATTCGCGTTGTAATTTCTCAATGTCTTCGCCTTTTTTACCGATTACGATACCAGGACGAGCAGTGCTAATAGTTACTTTAGCAGCGCCTGTTGGACGTTCGATAAGAATATTGCTGATCATTGCATTCTTAAGTTTTTTAGTTAAAAACTCACGAACTTGCAAATCTTTAAGCAAGTATTCAGCGTATTGTTTCGGACTCGCATACCAGTTAGCGTTATGACGTTTCACAACACCTAGGCGGATACCGATTGGATGAACCTTCTGACCCATATCAAACCCCTACCTTAACGGTGATGTGACAAGTACGCTTAGTAATACGATCTGCACGGCCTTTAGCACGTGGCATAATACGTTTCAGGCTCATGCCTTCATCAACGTAGATCGTAGAAACTTTAAGGTCGTCTACATCTAAACTGTTATTATGTTCAGCGTTTGCAATTGCAGATTCCAACGCTTTCTTAACCAATACTGCAGCTTTTTTGTTGCTGAAGTTTAAGATGTTAAGAGCGTGCGCAACAGATTTGCCGCGGATAAGATCTGCAACCAAACGAGCTTTTTGTGCCGAGATAGCGGCACCGCGTAATTTAGCAGTTACTTCCATCATAGCACCTATTAACGTTTAGATTTCTTGTCAACACCGTGACCACGGTAGGTACGAGTCGGTGCAAATTCACCAAGCTTGTGTCCAACCATATGTTCAGAGATGATCACTGGAACATGGTTACGGCCATTGTGTACAGAAATTGTTAAACCAACAAAATCCGGGAGGATCATCGAACGACGCGACCAAGTTTTGATCGGCTTACGGTTATTAGCCGCGATAGCCGCTTCAACCTTAGCGAACAAGTGCGCATCGACGAATGGGCCTTTTTTCAGAGAACGAGGCATTGTCAGATTCCTTTACTTGTTACTTAACGCGACGGTCGCGAATAATCATCTTAGTCGTACGCTTGTTGGTACGTGTTTTGTACCCTTTAGCTTTTTGACCCCATGGGCTTACAGGTTGAATACCTTTGTTACGCCCTTCACCACCACCGTGTGGGTGATCAACTGGGTTCATCGCCATACCACGAACGGTAGGACGAACACCACGCCAGCGTGATGCACCAGCTTTACCTAGTGAGCGAAGGTTGCTTTCTGAGTTAGATACTTCACCTAACACAGCGCGGCATTCAACATGAATTTTACGCATCTCGCCTGAACGAAGACGAACGATAGCGTAGGAACCGTCACGACCCAACAACTGAACAGAAGTACCAGCTGAACGAGCTAACTGCGCGCCTTTACCGATTTTAAGTTCGATGTTGTGAAGAGTAGAACCGATAGGCATGTTGCGAAGTGGCAAGCAGTTACCTGGACGGATTGGAGCATCGTTACCAGATTGAACTGAATCACCAGCGCGTAAACCTTTAGGCGCGATGATGTAGCGACGTTCACCGTCAGCATACTTCAACAACGCAATGTGCGCAGTACGGTTTGGATCGTATTCAATACGCTCAACTACAGCTGGGATGCCGTCTTTGTTACGTTTGAAGTCGATTAAACGGTAGTGTTGTTTGTGACCGCCACCAACGTGACGAGTCGTAATGTGACCGTTGTTATTACGGCCGCCAGTACGTTTTTTAGCTTCAACTAGTGGAGCATAAGGCGCGCCTTTGTGAAGGTGATCATGAACCACTTTCTCTACAAAGCGACGTCCTGGAGACGTTGGCTTACATTTTTGAATAGGCATAGTTTTCGTCCTTATTCCGCTGCGCTTTCAGCGGCATCGCCCAAGTCAGCCATTTCAACATCTTGGCCAGCTTTCAGGGTGACGTATGCTTTTTTAACATCAGAACGACGTCCTAATGTTTTACCAAAGCGTTTAGTTTTACCTTTAGTGATCGTAGTGTTAACTTTAACAACTTCTACACCAAACAATTGTTCCACTGCTTTTTTGATTTCAAGCTTGTTTGCATCAAGTGCAACTTTGAATACTTGAACACCAGCAGTTTCACCTAAAACTTGTGCTTTTTCTGAGAAAACAGGTCCTTGCAGGACTTGATATAAACGTTCGTTGTTCATCCGAGTTCTACCTCAATTTTCTTAGCAGCAGCTACAGACATAACAACTTTATCGAACGCGATCAAGCTAACAGGATCGATTGCAGTCGCATCAACCACATCAACGTGTGGAAGGTTACGAGCAGCTAGATACAAGTTCTCATCAACAGCATCAGTAACGATCAATGCACGAGTAGCATTCAAGTCGTTAAGTTTTGCAAGCAATTCTTTAGTTTTTGGAGCTGCAACAGCAAACTCTTCAACTAGAACTAAGCGATCTTGACGAACAAGTTCAGCCAGGATGCATTGCATAGCACCGCGGTACATTTTACGGTTTACTTTTTGAGACCAGTCTTGTGGACGAGCAGCAAAAGTTTTACCACCGCCAACCCAGATTGGGCTACGAATAGAACCAGCACGAGCGCGGCCAGTACCTTTTTGACGGAATGGTTTTTTACCACCGCCAGAAACGTCTGCACGTGATTTCTGAGCTTTAGAACCTTGACGACCACCAGCTAAGTAAGCTGTAACAACTTGGTGTACAAGAGCTTCATTAAATTCACGACCGAACGCAACTTCTGATAATTCAACAGCAGAGCCGGAAACAGTATTTAAATTCACGTTATTTCCCCTCAGGCCTTGATCGTAGGACGAACAGTTACGTCGCCACCAGTAGCGCCAGGAATCGCACCTTTAACTACTAGAACTGAACGTTCTGCGTCGATAGATACAATTTCAAGACCCTGTACAGTTACGCGTTCAGCACCTAAATGGCCAGCCATTTTTTTGCCTTTAAACACGCGACCAGGAGTCTGGTTTTGACCTGTAGAACCTAGAACACGGTGAGAAACAGAGTTACCGTGAGTAGCGTCTTGAGTACGGAAGTTCCAACGCTTAACACCACCTTGGAAACCTTTACCTTTAGACTGACCAGTTACGTCAACGATTTGACCCACTGTGAACAGATCTACACCGATAGTAGCGCCAACTTCACGACCTTCAAGCTCAGCTTCTGAAACGCGGAATTCTTGAACCAGACGACCAGCAGCAACACCAGCTTTCGCGAAGTGACCTTTCTGAGCGTTAGTTACGCGAGATTCGCGACGTTCACCAGTAGTGATTTGAATCGCTTGATAACCATCAGTTTCAAGCGTTTTGATTTGAGTGATGCGGTTAGGATCAACCTCAATCACTGTAACAGGCACAGAAACACCAGCATCTGTAAAGATACGTGTCATACCGCACTTGCGACCGACTAAACCAATAGCCATGTGCATAAACCTCTAAAAAAGCGGCCTAATTAACTTAGAGCGTTAATTAACCCGAAAGCCTTAACCCAATGCGATCTGAACATCAACACCAGCTGCAAGATCTAACTTCATCAATGCATCTACAGTTTTGTCTGTAGGTTGAACGATGTCGATCAAACGTTTGTAAGTGCGGATCTCGTATTGGTCACGCGCATCTTTGTTAACGTGTGGTGATGTTAAAACGTTAAAACGTTCAATGCGTGTAGGCATTGGAATTGGACCACAAACTTGTGCGCCAGTACGTTTTGCTGTTTCTACGATTTCTTGAGCTGATTGATCAATAAGACGGTGATCAAAAGACTTAAGACGGATACGAATTCTCTGGTTAGACATACCAGTTAACTCCAAGCCAAATATATAAAGAATCACTCTTGACGCATCTCACCCCACTATTTTAAGGCAAGTGTCAAGAGCAGTGAAATATCACTAAGGTCGTGATCGATGCCACGACTGTAACGATAGTTAACTACTTTCTTCGCAGTTAACCCCCTTCCTCTCGAAGGGTCGCTTATTATAGCCATTGTTTATTGCATAAGCAAATCCCTTTTACGGTTTTTCTTGCTGTATTTCAATTTATTCGGGAAATCAATTGTTTATTTTTTACTCACTAGGCTGTTTTTTCCAAAACATACTGAATAGCTTGATTTAGTATTTGATTTCCTTGGATAAAATTATTTTTGGTTGTTCTTTTCAGTTGTTGTATGTCCTGTACATATTTTCCAGAAAATTGTGAAATTTCTTCTTCATTTTCCAAAAACAGCTTTAAAGTTTCCGGGGTGATTTCCGGATGAAACTGGAACCCCAAGACATTCTTGCCGAGTTGATACATCTGATTACGACAGGCTTCATTTTCTGCCAGATGAATTGCCCCTTTAGGTAGTTCAAAGGTTTCACTATGCCACTGCATAATTTCAAACTGTTCAGGTAAAATAAAACAATCCTCGGGTACATGCGCGACTTTGCGTACCGTGGTCCAGCCTAACTCCTGCTCCTGGTTACGGCTGACGGCCGCACCCAAGGCATTGGCAATCAGCTGCCCACCTAAACATAGGCCAATCGCCGGTTTGCCTTGAGAAAGATAACGGCGTAACCAGCGTTTTTCGATCTTGAGCCATGGATAATTTGCCTCATCATTGACACTCATGGTGCCTCCCATGATGATCAGCAAATCAACTTCTTCAACTGCTGGTAAAGCTTCTATATCGAGTGGACGATCGACGGGTAAAGCAAAGAATTCAGTCGCAGTAATTTGCGCCTGATGCTGCTTTAAAAAATCAATACAACTACCAAAACCCTCGCCAGCAATATGCTGAAAATAATGTACTTTTAACTGCGACTTCATGCGCCTAAACCTTTTGTTGTAGCTCTCTGATTTTAGGTTTTGCAAAAATGAAGCCAACTTTTTAGCAATGTCAATTTTTTCAACATTTCACAACATAACTGGCAGCAATAATGAGATTCTCTTAAGCTAAAGCAATATTTGATTACATTTAAGAGCATTCACGTGAAAAAAAATCCTCAAACAGCGCTGGTTCATGCACCACGAAAGGCCCCGCAATACATTTCCAGTATTCAACCTCCCCTGTTTCGTGCATCAACCATTATCTTTAACAACACCGATGCCCTATTTAATCGCCATTGGACCGATGACTATGACTATAGCTATGGCACGCATGGTACACCGACGACATTTACCTTAGGCGATAGCATTGCCCAGATCGAAGGTGGTCAATATTGTTTGCTGGCACCGAGTGGTTTATCCGCGATTAATCTCGTGAATTCTTGTTTTTTAAGCCAGGGCGATGAAGTGTGGGTTGCAGATAATATCTATAGTCCAAACATGGAACATCTACGCAATCTGGAAACCCGCTATGGTATTCAGGTCAAAGTCTATAATGCGATAGATGCGGATACTTTTCAGCCCTCGGAAAAAGCCAAACTACTTTGGCTTGAAGCGGCGGGTTCCGTGACTTTAGAATTTCCCGATTTAAGTCGCTTGGTCAAGAAAGCTCAAGCTAACAACATTCTCACTGTGCTGGATAATACCTGGGGTGCAGGTCTTGCCTTTAATGCTTTTGATTTTGGCAATGAACACTTAAGTGTCGATATGACCGTGCATGCCCTGACTAAATATCCAAGTGGTGGCGGTGATATCCTGATGGGTTCAGTGGTTACGCGCAATAAAGAACTGCACCACAAGTTGTTCCGTGCGCATGCCATTCAGGGTATTTCAGTATCAGGTGATGATGTCGCTCAGGTACAACGAAGTCTGGCATCGATGCAACTCCGATATGAACATCAATCACAAAGCTGCTTAACTTTATTAGACTGGCTCAAACAGCAACCAGAATTTGTTCAGGTCTTACATCCGGCTGATACTGACAATGCTGGCCATAAAAACTGGAAAGAAATTTGCAAGCAAGGACACAGTGCCGGAGTGGTCAGCGTGATTTTTGACAATAACTACAAGTTGCAAGATATTCGCAATTTCTGTGACAGCTTAAAACTGTTTAAGCTTGGCTTTAGCTGGGGTGGTCCTGTCAGTCTGGTCATGCTATATAACTTAAAAGAAATGCGTGTGCTTGAACATTCACATTTGAAAGAGGGTTTTCTGGTCCGTTTCTGTATTGGGCTAGAACATCCGGAAGATCTGATTCAGGATATTAAACAGGCTTTAAAAGTCTTAGCTTAAATATAGACATAAAAAAATTGGGCAAATTGCCCAATTTTTTACATTATCGTTTCGCTTTACTTAAAGTAATCATAGCTTACAGAAACAGTCTCTCCTGCTTTTGGTAAAGCCGTTCCATAAAATACTAAGCTTACTCCAGAATTACTATAAACTAGATCAAAGCCTTGTCGATGTGTTGTATCACGCCCAACATTCTGACCATTTACTGTCACCTTAACAGTTGAAGGTACTGGTACCTGTTTTAAACTAAACTGACTTGCAAGACCAGTTGCTACACGGATAATGTCATCAAATACCACATTCCAGCTTGTAGCATCAGCACAAATTGAAGCAGAAGCCCCACCAGTCAAACGTGCAATCTCTTTAAAGTGCCCTCCTCCTTCAGCAGATCCTCCTTGACCATTACATTCAAATCCTAATGTACTCCAAGAAGTTGTAGGATCTGCAAAAGTTGGACGGATATGATCAGATGTACCCACAATCGAAAAGTAGGTAGTGTTTGTAGACAAGAAATAATTTTTATAATCATTAAAATCTCGTCGTGTATAGTTACTATATACAGGACTGTACTGCCAATATGTTTCATTTTCAGGCTCATCTGAAACAAACACTACTAAATTTTTCACATTTGGACGATCAAAACCAGTCAAATCTGCTTCACGAACGCAGTAAAAACCTGTTTCAGTAGCTGAATCATAAGTTCCAGGTTGAGCCAAGGTAGCCCACTCTTGCTCTGCATCTGGTGTATTTCTATCAATAAAATTAGTCGTTTTATCTTTTAAAGTTCTAAGCGACTTACATGCATACGCATCCTGCGTATTCACTGCTAAACGATAATCTACACCTGCTTGATTCAATGATTTAAAGAACTGTGCAGCACCATTAGCCAAGTTACGCTGTTCTTCAGACATTGAACCTGAAGAATCAATATTCCATAAAATGTCAACCGCATTTGCAGATTGTGTTGTTTGAGTAAAAGTTTCTTTTGCTGTAGCCACTTCAATAACCGCATTGCTACTTAAAGCACTAGCAATATTCAAATCACCATATACTTGGTTAACTTGATCACTATTACTCGCTACGTAAGTATTTCCCCAAATATAACCTGATTGGTTTGCAAGCCAAAAAGATAAATTGAGACGTAATTTTTTATCACTTGCTTGTACGGCTACAGGAGTAGTAACAGATGAATTTGAATTTAATACAGATAACAACAGGTCACGAACTTTAGTCAGTTCATTGGCATTAGAAAAATCAATATCCAAGATTACATTAACCACTTCACCTTGAGCATTCGTAGATACACGATTAGTTAAAATATTGACTTTTGCATTTTGCTGGATAAGAGCATTAGTAAATGCAGCTAAATAGAATTTACTAAATTCATCTAAATTTTGATTTAATACAACTGATCTCACTTTCGCTTGATTCTGTGCCGATGAAGCAGTTAAATCAACCTGTGAAGCAAATCCAGCTGCTTTTGTCACATTATCATCTAACAATAAAACAGTCCGACCTGATGTTAATGCTGTCTCTGTAAAATATTTAGGATTCACTTCACCAAAAACTGCAATATTTGCCTTTTCACTTACTACAGTTGCAACATCTTGAATAGTAGTAAGCGTTTCGCCTGGCTGTTCTGGTGGAACTGGATCAGTAGGCTTTGTAGATATTGAGCTATCTGAATCACCACCACATGCCGTTAAAAATACAGATGTTCCCACTAACATTGCTAATAATTGTTTGTTAAGTTTCATTTACACCCTCTAACCGTTTTCAAACTATTTAATAAAAGCTATTAAATTAAAATTTTATTTTTCATAATGTTATTAAAAATAAAATGAATGGTGAATATTACAAAAAATGAATACAATTTCAACAATAAAGTCAAAATACCCTAACATGTAACACAATAAACCAAAAAAGAGACTTAAATCACAAATCCCTGCATAAGGGAAATTTAAGTATTCCAAAAGACAAAAATTTATATAGAGGTTTTCAAGTTAATGAATACACCGATCATTATTGCTAAAAAAACCAGTGATACCACGCAAGATATTGTGCTGCATTCACAGCTTGCCAACCGTCACGGACTGATTGCCGGCGCGACCGGAACCGGCAAAACGGTAACCTTAAAAGTTTTGGCAGAAAGCTTTTCTCGCATTGGTGTACCCGTGTTCCTTGCCGATGCCAAGGGAGATGTTTCCAGCCTGGCCAAGCCAGGCGAAAGTAATCCTAAGTTTGATGAACGTATTAAAAGCCTGAATATTGACTCAATTCCTTTTGAAGCTTCGCCGGTCGTATTCTGGGATCTGTTTGGTGAACAAGGCCATCCGATCCGTACTACGATTTCCGAAATTGGACCACTCCTCCTTGCCCGTATCCTAAACCTGAATGACACACAAGAAGGAGTACTGTCCGCCGTCTTTCGGATTGCTGATGATCAGGGCCTGCTACTGATCGACTTTAAAGACCTGAAAGCCATGCTGAGTTATGTCAGCGAACATACTGCAGACTTTAAAGCGGAATATGGCAATCTATCGCCTGCCAGCCTCGGTGCGATTCAACGCAATTTATTGGCACTTGCGGATCAAGGCGGGGATAAATTCTTTGGCGAGCCAGCACTAGACCTGATGGATTTCCTGCAAACGGATAGCCAAGGCCGCGGCAATATCAATTTGCTGGCTGCCGACAAGCTGATGAATACACCGAAGTTGTACGCCACTTTCCTGCTATGGATGCTGTCAGAGTTATTTGAACAGTTACCAGAAGTGGGTGATCTGGACAAACCGAAACTGGTGTTCTTCTTTGATGAAGCCCACCTACTCTTTGATAATGCCAGCCCTGCCCTGCAAGAAAAAATTGAGCAGGTGGTGCGTCTAATTCGCTCGAAAGGTGTAGGGATTTATTTTGTCACGCAAAATCCACTGGATTTACCTGAAAGTGTCTTAGGCCAGCTCGGCAATCGGGTTCAACATGCTTTGCGGGCTTTCACTCCCAAAGATCAAAAAGCAGTGAAAACCGCAGCAGAGACTTTCCGTGCCAATCCAGAATTTAAAGTACAGGAAGCGATTACTGAACTTGCTGTAGGTGAAGCGCTGATTAGCTGTCTGGATGAAAAAGGGACTCCACAGATTGTTGAACGTGGCTGGATCATGCCACCACATTCTTCTTTTAGCCCGATTACACCAGAAGAACGTAAAGCACTGATGCAGCAAAGCATTGTCGCTGGTATTTATGAGCAGGAAGTTGACCGTGACAGTGCGCATGAGATGCTGCAGCAAAAAGTACTGGAACTTCAGCAGCAGGCTCAGGCCGCCGAACTTGCCAAGCAACAGGCCAAAGAACAGGAAGCTCTGGCTAAACAGCAAGCCAAGGAACAGGAACGTTTGGCACGTGAACAGCAAAAAGAAGCTGAGCGTGCAGCCAAGCAACGTGAAAAACTGACTCAGGATATTGTGGGTACCTTTGCCAAAAGTGCAGCACGTAGTCTTGGTGGTAGTACCGGACAGAAAATTGTGCGTGGTCTATTAGGTTCCCTCTTCGGGCGCAAATAACCTTCCTTTCTCCGATCGAAAACATCATTTTTATGGGATATTTTTATATCCCATAATTTTTTTATGGTTTTATGCTTTTACTATATTGTAAAAGCATTTTATAAGATGTATTCTAAATACATCTTATAAATAACAGCCATGAGAGATCAGCTATGACTCCACAGCAAATTGACCTTGTAAAAGCCACTGTTCCTGTACTTCGTGAAAATGGGGTTGCCCTGACCGGTTATTTCTATAACCGCATGCTAGGCAATAATCCTGATTTGAAAGAAACCTTTAACATGGGACATCAACGCAGTGGAGCTCAAGCACAAGCCTTGGCAGGTGCGGTTCTGGCTTATGCTGAAAATATCGAAGATCCATCTGTGCTGTTACCCGTGGTTGAGCTGATCGCACATAAACACGTGAGCTTAAACATTAAGGCACCGGATTACGGTATTGTTGGGGAAAACCTGTTGCATTCGATCAGTGAAGTGCTGAACATTTCGATGGATGATCCATTGATTAATGCTTGGGCTGCAGCGTACGGTCAACTGGCGGATCTGTTCATTGCAACTGAAAAAGCGATTTACGACCAGCATGAACAGACTAAAGGCAGCTGGTTAGGCTGGCGCAACTTCAAGATTGCCAAGAAAGTCGTGGAAAGTGACGAAATCACTTCTTTCTACCTGGCTCCAGTCGACGGCGGTCCATTACCGAAATATGAAGCTGGCCAATATATCTCTGTACGTGTGTTTGTACCTGAGTTAAATCTGAGACAACCACGCCAATATACCCTGTCGACTTGCCCACAAGCAGACTACCTGCGTATCTCGGTGAAACGTGAAGACCAGAAAGGCGACATGGTTCCAGGTTGGGTATCGAATACTTTACATAGCCTGCCAGAAGGTTCAGAAATTGAAGTCTCTGCACCGACAGGTAACTTCTACCTGATTGATCCGAATAAACGTAATGTGTTCATCAGTGGCGGTGTAGGTCTAACTCCAATGGTGGCCATGCTAAACCAGCTGGTGACTCTGGACATGCCACAACCTGTGACTTTCATCCATGCCTGCCGTAGCAAACAGGTTCATGCGATGAAACAGCATATTCATGACCTGAAAGCCAAATATCCACGTTTAAGCACAATGACTGCTTATGAATTCCCGCACCCAAGCGATAAACTGGGCGAGGATTATGATGTTGCCGGTCGACTGGACTTAAGCACTGTAGATAGCGCATTATTACCAGCCAATGCAGACTACTATCTCTGTGGCCCAATGCCATTTATGGCTGAACAGCAAAAGGCGCTTGTCGCTCGCGGAATTCCTGCTGAGAACATTCATAGCGAAGCCTTTGGCACAGGTGGTGTACGCCACTAACTGCTTCTTCAGCTTAAAATAAAAACAGAGGGTTAGCCTGGTATGCTAGACTAACCCTAATTTTTTTCATCAAAAACATCAGTATTATCATGCAACTGAATAAATTTACTGACTATGCGCTGCGCATACTGATGTATGTTGCACAACCCCGCGATCTGCCTTATACGATTGCCGAGCTGGCGGAGCGCTTACAGATTTCACAGAACCATGCCATGAAAATTGCCTACTTTATGGCGAAACAGGACTGGCTCATTACCTCTCGCGGTAAAGGCGGTGGAATCCGTCTTAATCCGGCTGCCCTGAAAGTTCAGCTAGGACAGATTGTGCGTATTCTGCAACGTGACAACCAGATTGTGGAATGTAATGATCCACCCTGTGTATTACGTACCAATTGCGGATTAAAAGGCATTCTGGATCAGGCGGTGGAGCAGTTCTACACCAGTCTCGATCAATATATTCTGGGTGATGTCGTTGAACCGACCAAGGAACATTTTAGTATCCAGTCACCAATTAGCCTGATCAATCTCTAATACCCTTATTCTATTGGGCAATTCTAAAGTTCGCTTGCCCGCCCGACTTCCTTTATAATAGCTTCTTGTATAATTAGTCATTGAAGTTGAGCCATGCATCACAGCAGAGGAAAGTCGAAAAACAGTAAGGCATCAAATGCCCCAAAGCAAAAGATCAGCTATGAAAAAAAGGTCGATCCAGCCATTACTGAATATTCGGTACAAGCCCTCAACTGGTTACGCAAAGCTGAGTTCCTGATGAGTGCACCCAAGCTCAGCTTGTGTGTAGAAGATACCGGTTATGAGGTGGCTTTTGCTGGCCGTTCCAATGCGGGTAAATCGAGTGCCATCAATGCCCTGACCAATCAGAAACAGTTGGCCCGTGCGTCCAAAAAACCAGGCCGTACCCAGATGATCAACTTCTTTAGCCTTGGCAATCCGGATCAGCGTCTGGTCGATTTACCGGGTTATGGCTATGCAGCGGTCCCAGAAGCCATGAAAATTGTCTGGCAGAAAGAACTGGAAAACTATCTGATTCACCGCAAGAGCCTGCAAGGTCTGGTGTTGCTGATGGATATCCGTCATCCGCTACAACACTTTGATGTGATGATGCTGGAATGGGCGTATTCACGTAAATTATTCGTACATGTGCTGCTGACCAAAGCCGACAAGCTGAACCGTGGCCCTGCTTCGAAAGCGCTACAAGAAGTGAAAGCCAAACTGAAAAAGATGAAGCTGGATTTCTCGATTCAACTGTTTTCTTCTCTAAACAAGCAAGGTCTGGAAGAACTGGCCAGTGTGATGGGCGGGCGTTTGAACTTCACTTTGAATCAAGCACCTGAATTTGATCTGGACAGCATTCCTGAAGCTTCAATGCATGATTTAAACGAAGCTGATGAACCAATTGAATTATTAGAAGATGAAGATGAGACCAACAGCGCTCATGAAGTCACTGCCAGTGAACTGAATGATCTGGATGCACCTGTGGAAGCCGATCCAACAAAGATTGTCGAACAGGATCCACAAAAATAAGCCGAATGTGTTTCATCGGATAAAAGAATGTCCCGTATTGCCTGCCGCAATTCGGGATATTTTTTTCATACTGTCTTGATCAAGCAGTGATGGATTCACACCATGTCTTTACTTTCGCGCTTCAAAACAACAAGAATTGGCTCTTCCATTTCCTATTTTATCCAGCCTCGCAAAGTCAGCTTTGAATGGCAAGACACTCCAGTCGACTGGATTCCTGATCAGCCCTTTGCCAGTTACTTCGTCAATGAAATTAACAATATTCTGCCCGCGGGTGAACTCTGGTTCTGCCGTTTATATAACAAAGTCCTCCCCCAGATCACTGACGAAAAATTAAAGCATGATGTGCAGGCATTTATCCGTCAGGAAGCCATGCATGCCCAAGCGCATAATTCGGCCAATAAAGAATATTTATCTGAACGTCAGATTGATATCCAGCGCAATCTGCACATCATGCATTTCCTATTTAACAAGCTCCTAGCCGATCATCCATTCGGTCTCAAAATTCCTAAAATCTTAGAACACCAATGGGATCTGTTCCGTCTCGGTATCATTGCGACGATAGAACACATGACCTGTGTCCTGGGTAAATACGCACTCTACAATACTGAATGGGAACGTCTGGGTGCTGATCCGAATATGCTGGATCTGGTGAAATGGCATGGTGCTGAAGAAATTGAACATCGTAGTGTGGCTTTTGATTTATATCGTCACCTAGGTGGCGGCTATATTGCCCGTTATTATCTAAGTGTGGTGGTCATTATTGGTGTAATTGGCCTTTGGGTGGATGGTGCTGCACATCTGTTATCGCAGGATTCACGTTTCAAGCAGTATAAGCCAGCCGTATATAAACCCTGGATCTGGAAAGAATGGTTGCGTATTTCCCAGTCAGATAACCGCCTTCTGCCTAACCCGCTGTGGTTAGTATCCCAACAGCTCGGTTATTTAATGCCTTGGTATGATCCGGTGCATGAAGGCAGTACCGATGATGCGCTGCATTATCTCAACCATTCACAGGCAGCCAAACGCGCTACTCTCAAAGTCGCTTAAGCTTGCCTGTTATTACAATTTCTAACAGCAGGGATCGCTTCCCTGCTTTTTATTTGTCCTAAGATAGAAATATAACAATCATAATCAGGAGGGACTTATGCAAGCACGGATTTCTGTGATTACCCTCGGTGTGCTCGATCTGGAAGCTTCACTACGCTTTTACCGTGATGGACTGGGTTTTCCCAGTGAAGGAATTATGGGTGAAGAGTTTGAATATGGCGCGGTGGCTTTTATTCAATTACAACCTGGTCTTAAGCTTGCCTTATGGCCACAGCGTAGTATCCAGCAAGATACCGGTCTGGAGCCAAGCCCAATCTGTCCGACGCAAATGACTCTGGGGCATAATGTCTATAGTCCCTTAGAAGTCGACCAGGCAATGGCACAGGCTGAACGTGCCGGCGCTAAAATTATTAAACCTGCACACACGACTTTTTATGGCGGATATGCAGGTTATTTTCAGGATCCCAATGGTCATCTCTGGGAAATTGTCTGGAATCCGGACTTAGATAAAGCTGAATTAGACAAAGATTAAACCGGCACTTCAGGCTCGCGGGTATGTCGATCTACCACCACACTAATCATCATATCGCCCTGCACGTTTACTACTGTACGTACGGTATCCAGCAGACGGTCAATCGGAAGTAGAATCGCAATCGCTTCAGCAGGTAAACCCACTGATTGCAGTACCATGATCATGGTGACCATGCCGGCGCTTGGAATGCCCGGTGCACCTAATGACGCAATCATTGCCGTGGCACAAACCACCAGCTGCTGACCTAAGGTTAAATCCAGCCCCATCAGATTGGCAATAAACAAAGCTGCTGCAGCTTCATAAAGTGCCGTTCCATCCATATTCAGCTGCGTGCCAAGAGGAATCACAAAACCGGCTGTTTGCGGACGTACGCCCAGGTTCTCCTGCGCGCATTTTAAAGAAATCGGCATGGTTGCCGAACTGGAGCTGGTGGCAAAGGCAGTAATTAATGCACTACGGGTGCCTTTAAAAAAGGTCAGCGGATTCATTTTTCCGAAGATCCATAGCAATAACGGCAACACCACTATTCCGTGGAAAATTGTAGTGCCTGTCACCACTGCCGCAAACTCGGCCAGACGGCTCAGCACTGAAATATCTTCAGTGGCAATTAACTTGGCGAGTAATGCAAAAATCCCAATCGGTGCCAGTTTCATGATCCAGCCAATCATCAACATCATGATGTCAAAAAACTGGTGACTCAGCTTACGCACAGTACGGAAGCTGTCTCCACCTGCGACCAGCGCCACACCGATAAACAGAGCAAAAATCACAACGGCCAAAACATTGCCATCAGCAAAGGCCTTAAAGGGATTGATCAGGGTATTCTGAATAAAATTAGTAAAGAAAGAAGATGGCGTTAAAGTATCAGGAGTCTGATGCTGAGCCATAGCATCCTGAAACATCACCACATCCACACCTCTCCCCACATTAAACAGATGCGCACAGGTTAGCCCTAAAATCAGTGCCAATGAGGTGGTGGTCACACAGCACAGCAAAGTAATTTTCCAGGTTCGACTCAGCTGCCCCCCCGCCTGCAGATTAGAGACCCCAACCACAATTGAGGTAAAAATCAGGGGAATCAAAATCATTTTCAGCAGGCCAATAAAAAGGCTGCTGGCAATTCCAATCCCGTACAGGCCGACATCAAAAAATGTGCTTTGCGGAAATAAAGTCAGTAAAAATCCAAACAGTACCCCCAATACGGCGGCAATTAAAATCTGCGTATTTAAGCTCATTTCACATGCATTTTTAATATTGATCTTAAGGGCACTATGCCATGCAAGTGCTGGAGAATCGAGTAATTTTTTATAAAGAGCCATGCTTAAAAATGTATAAAGCCGGATCTGGGATCCGGCTTTATTTAAATTAAAAGTATGCTTTACTGGGTTTCAATTTCACGTAAACGGATCAGGCCTTCTTGTGTGGTACTGCAGACCAGCTCACCATTTTGCCACATGCGGCCAAAGTTCAGACCACGTGAACTGGCACTTTGAGTAGCATCCATGTCGTATAACATCCATTCATCTACCCGGAATGGTTTATGGAAATACATGGCATGATCAATACTGGCACATTGCAAGCTTGGAGACAGATAACTTAAACCATGCGGACGCAGCGCTGTGGTCATTAGGGTAAAGTCCGAATAGAAAGCAGCAATCGCCTGATGCAGGGAAATCTCATCCACTTCTGCAGCAATCTTTCCATGAGTACGAATATAGTGCGCATAATTTGGCGCTTCCGGTTGCGGCTGGAATGGATTCACTGGCATTACAGGGCGAATTTCGACATGACGGTCACGCATGAAAGAAGCACGCACATTTTCCGGAATAAATTCAATAATCTGCCGGGTGAGCTCTGCTTCATTTTTCAGGCTTTCTGCTGGTGGATACTCAGGTTCTGAAATCTGATAGTTCAGACCTTCTTCCTGATGCGCAAAGGAAACCATACACATGAAGATAGTACGGCCATGCTGAATGGCACGAACCTGACGGCTGACAAAGCTTTTTCCATCACGGATACGATCCACTTCATAAATGATCGGTGCATTGACATCGCCACCAAACAGGAAATAGGCATGCAGTGAATGCGCAGGACGATCTGTGGTATAAGACGCAGCACGCAGAGCCTGTCCCAGAACCTGCCCACCAAATACGCGCTTGCCTACCAGATTACGGCTAATTCCCCGGAAAATATTTTCTTCTAACTTTTCTAAACTGAGCAGCTCGACCAGTTCCTGTGTTAAGGCATTCATAAGCAACCTGTGTGATATTGGCAAGATCCAGAAGTGTAGAAATAAATCTATACAATTTATTCTGAATATTCTGCCATAAAATCCAAGCAATCTTCTAAAGATTGATTGACTGTTCTGTCAATTGCTCTTGCAACTTACTAGGAAAAACATCTGCTTTCGCGCTAAAATTGAACCACTTCGATTGAATTTGTCAGAAAATGACATATTGTTTGTTTTTATAATCAATCAAAATAAATTCCCTCAGAAATTCTGTAGTTTTGGTCAGTAAAATTAGGAGTAACTATGTCCAAGAGTGGCTTTGGTCAAATGTATCGCAAGCTTTCAAGTAAGCTACTTGATCTTGTGGTCACCCCGCATGTTCTTGGGGAAGTACCAAGTGAAGTGACAGCTCCTACTGCTGACCAGACTCCGGCAGCGCAGCAGAAAATCGTCTGCTATATCTTGCAGAATCATTCACGCAGTAATGCATTGGTAGTCGATGCGGAAACTCGCCGTTTAAACATGCCGCCTGCGCTCGACCCTCTACAGATTGGTGACAGCAAGGAAAAGGCTTCGGTGCTGTTCCTGCAGCATCATGATGAGAATAATCTGCTTAGCTCACCACCACATGCTTTTCCTCCACGCCTGTTACGCCTGATTGAAGTCCTAGAAAAAAATCCCGAACTGGATGTGGAACTGGTACCGGTGACTGTACTTTGGGGTCGTGATCCTGAAAAAGAAGATTCTTGGTTCAAGCTTTTATTTACCGATACCTGGTCTACGCCAAGCCGGGTCAAACAGCTGGTCAATATCGGTCTGCATGGTCGCCAGTCTTATCTAGAGTTTCATGAGCCACAATCTTTGCGCACCCTCATGGAATTTGCCAAAGAAACTTATCCAAATTCAGCGCCAGCGACCTATATTGTCAGCCGTCTGAATGACTATTTGGATGCACAGCGTGAAGTGATCCTCGGCCCTGACCTGTCAGACCGCCGTAATGTGATGCATGGCCTGATTAAATCTCCGGATGTACAGGCGGCTATTCGTAATGAAAGCATCCGCAGCAAAATCAGTATGCTGGAAGCAGAACGTCGTGCGATTGGCTATCTGAATGAAATTGTATCGGACTACTCTCACTCTACCGTACGTTTCGCCGATAAAGCCCTGACCCGTTTATGGACCCAGCTCTATGACGGCGTGGAAGTACATAATTTCAGTACCGTGCGTGAACTGGCCAAAGATTATGAAATTGTCTATACGCCATGTCACCGCAGTCATATCGACTATTTATTATTGTCTTATGTGATTTATCGTCGTGGTCTGATGGTGCCTTATATTGCGGCAGGCGATAACCTGAACATGCCATTTGTGGGTCAGATCTTACGGGGTGGCGGTGCTTTCTTTATCCGTCGTACCTTCCGCGGTAATGCACTCTATACCACCGTATTTAAAGAATATCTGTATAGCGTGCTGTCGCGTAATACCCCACTGGAATACTTTATCGAAGGTGGCCGTTCACGTACTGGTCGTCTGCTGCCACCAAAAACCGGCATGCTGGCGATGACCGTACATGGTCATTTACGTGGCAAAGCTAAGCCAATTGTCTTCGTTCCGACTTATATCGGCTATGAACGCCTGATGGAAGGTGGTACTTATGTCGGTGAGATGAATGGCAAGCCGAAAGAAGCAGAATCTATTTTTGGCATCCTGAAAACCTTGCGCAAAATTGAACGTATTTTTGGCAAGGTCCATCTGAACTTCGGTGAACCGGTATTTCTGGATGACATCCTGAAACAGCATGGTGCAGAACATATCAAAATTGAAAAGAATGATGATCCGATTCCGCAGCCAGTATCCGACGCAGTCAACAGTTCTGCCCAAGCCATTCTGGAAAATATCAACCGTGCAGTCGTGGTGAATCCGGTTTCACTGCTGTCACTTATTTTATTGGCAACACCGAAACATACGCTGGACGAAGAAATCTGTATCAAGCAGCTGGATACCTACCGTAATCTACTGGTGGCTTTACCTTATGATGAGCGTATGCAAATTACCTCACTTTCAGGTAAAGAGATTATTGCCTATGCAATGAAGCTCAAGCTGATTAAACGGGTGAAACACGTTCTGGGCGATATTATTGCCATTGAAGATAATCAGGCCGTATTGCTGACTTATTTCCGTAATAACATCGTGCATAGCTTTGTATTGCCGTCCCTGATTGCGGCACTGGTAGAACACAATGGCATAATTCGCCGTGAAGATGCGATCAACGCTAGCAGTACACTCTATCCATTCCTGAAAGCTGAGCTATTCCTGAAATGGAAAGAAGACGAAATTCAGCAACATGTTGATGCTTATATCGATGCTTTACTTGCAACCAATCTGATCAGTGCAGATGGTGAAAACCTGGTAGCGCCAGCACCGAATACTGAAGCGCATCACCAGCTTGAAGTTCTGGCTGCTCCAGTGACCCAAAGTCTGGAACGCTATTACATGACACTGGCTTTGATCACCCAGCGTGGCCCAGGCAATATTTCAACCCGTCAGGTGGAAGAGCTGAGTCATCTGGTGGGGCAACGTCTTTCTGTACTGTATGAATTCAACTCGCCAGAATTCTTTGACAAGGCCTTGTTCCAAAGCTTTATCAAAGTTCTGACGCAAAAAGGCTATATTTGTACCAACGAAGACAATGCCATTGTCTATGATGAGCAGCTGACCAATGTTGCGCAGTATGCAGATCTGGTACTGGATGAAGTGAAGCTGCAAATGCTGCATCACATCACCTCCTTTACCGATGAAGAGTTGAAAGAAGCACTAGATGCGGTTGCGGCTGAACAAGCCAAGAAACGTGCGAAACGCAAGAAAAAGTAAAGTTTACTTAAAGAAAAAGAGAGGTTTTGGCCTCTCTTTTTTTGCTTGAGAATTAATAAAAATGATAAATATTCCCTCTCCTTTTAGGAGATGAGCAGCACTGCTGCGCAAGGGAGAGGTGATTTTAAAAAAACCCTCCTCCTAACCTCCTCCCAGAGGGAGGAGGAACTTCCAAATTTATAAATCAGTCTTATTCATCAACTCTAAATAATCCTGAAAACAATCCTGATGCTCTAACTCAAAGCCTATCTTTTCCATTCTTGTGGCATACAGCTTTTTACCCGTCACCCTGTCACTTTCCACTTTCAATATAAATAAACCCATCTGCTGCTGAAACCATTGCAAGACTTCATGCAAAAGTTGTGGCTGATTATTAGTCAAAATATATGAAGAATCAGGATGTTCCACGTGAATCATATGAGCTAGAAAACGTGATAAGTCTTCAATATGAATACGATTCGACCAGTGCAGATTTGGATAACTGATCATTGAGGTTGCCATTTTCTGCATACGTGCCACAGAAGTCCCATAAATCCCACTTGGGCGGATAATGGTACATTGATCAGGATAAGCCGCGAGATACGCCTGTTCCATGTGATGCAGAATTTCACCTTGAGCATCATTCGGATGAATTTCAGTTTCATCATCCACGCTTTCACCTGCATTCTGTCCATAAACCCGGGTTGATGAAACCACCACAATTCTTTTTACCGGATGGGATTTCAAGGCAGTGACGATTGGCTGAACCGAATCCAGATAAATGTGCTGATAGGCTTCGACACCACTCTGTTTGGGACTGAGTAACACATAGACCCAATCAATCGAAGCGACTGCACTTAAATCTAGAGTATGCACATCCTGAATCAGATGAGTTGCGAATGAATCTGTTTTGGGACTTTGGCTAATTGTGCTAATTTGATGACCTTGCTCAAATAATTGTTTAGCTACCCGCTCGGATGTTTTACCATAACCAATAAATAAAATATGCATTCGACACCGAATCACAGACCTGGTTGAGGGGACATGGCTGCAGTCCATCAGTTACAAGGCGTTGGCAATGCCGCCGCTGCTTTACTCGAAAAACTAAATATCTTTAATACTGATGATTTGCTTTTTCATCTACCACGTGACTATGAAGACCGTAGCACGATCATTCCCATGAATCAATTAATGGTGGGACGCAGCTATTTGCTGGAAGGTATCGTGAAAGGGGTCGATTTCCCACCCGGTAAACGCAAGTCCATGGCGGTGTTACTGGATGATGATTCTGGCAAAGTCACTTTGCGTTTTTATCATATTTATAAAGGCATTACCGATCGCTGCAAGCTCGGTAACCGTTTAAGAGTCTTTGGTGAAGTGCGAGTCGGTGCCCGTGGTCTGGAAATGTATCATCCAGAGCTGCAAGTGATTACTGAACATACGCCTCTGCCTCATACCCAACTCACCTCGATCTATCCGGCAACCGAAGGACTGACTCAGCCCAAGCTGCGGGAATATATTAAACAGGCACTAGAACTGCACAGTGATGATTTGCCTGAACTGTTGCCACAAAAATTTAGCAATGGTTATGGCCTGAAGCAGGCACTGGAATATATTCATCATCCGCCATTGGACGCCAATATGTTGCAGCTCACTCAAGGCTCACATCCGGCACAGCAGCGTCTGATTTTTGAGGAACTGGTGGCACATCAAATCAGTTTGCTGACCCGGCGTGCTTTTATTCAGCAGATTGAAGCCCCTTCATTTTCTCCAAGTAAGACCTATGCCAAACAGCTTTTGGCCGGTTTGCCTTTCGAAATGACCGGTGCGCAAAAACGCGTATCTAAGGAAATTGCTATAGACCTGAAACAGAATAAACCGATGCTACGTCTGGTGCAGGGTGATGTGGGTGCAGGAAAAACCTTAGTAGCTGGTGTTGCAGCCTGTCATGCCCTCGAAGAAGGCTGGCAAGTCGCGCTGATGGCGCCAACTGAAATTCTGGCCGAACAGCATTACCTCAACTTCAAGCGCTGGTTCGAACCACTCGGTTTAAATGTTGCCTGGCTTTCCGGCAAGCAGAAAGGTAAAGCGCGTGTAGCAGCAGAACAAGTAATCCGTGATGGCAGCGCGCATCTGGTGGTGGGCACACATGCCCTGTTTCAGGAAAATGTCGAGTTCGCCAAACTGGGCTTAGTGATTATTGATGAGCAGCATCGTTTTGGGGTCGATCAACGCTTAGCCTTGAGAAATAAAGGCTTGGATGGTATGTCACCGCATCAACTGGTCATGACCGCGACCCCGATTCCACGCACGCTTGCCATGTCGGCGTATGGCGATCTGGATACTTCGATTATTGATGAATTGCCACCGGGTCGTACTCCGATCCAGACTGTGACCATTCCGCTGGATCGTCGCGAAGAGGTTCTGCAACGGATTGCCACGAATTGTGCTGAAGGTAAACAGGCTTATTGGGTCTGTACTTTGGTGGAACAGTCGGAAACTCTGGATGCTCAAGCCGCAGAAGCAACCTTTGCCGAGATCAAGGAACGCTTCCCTGAACTGAATATCGGTCTGGTACATGGCAAAATGAAAGCCGATGAAAAACAGGCAGTCATGCAGGAATTCAAAGACAATAAACTGCAGCTACTCATTGCTACAACTGTGATCGAAGTCGGTGTTGATGTCCCGAATGCTTCGATTATGGTGATTGAAAATGCCGAACGGCTTGGCCTGTCACAACTACATCAGCTGCGTGGTCGGGTGGGTCGTGGTGCCAAAGCCAGTTTCTGTGCCCTGCTCTATAAAAATCCATTGTCACAAAATGGTCAGGAACGTCTGCGTATCATGCGCGAAACCAATGATGGCTTTATCATTGCCGAGAAAGACCTGGAATTACGTGGTCCGGGTGAATTGTTAGGAACCAAACAGACCGGTGATATGGGTTTCCGTGTAGCCAAACTGGCACGTGATGATCACTTGCTGAATCAGGCGCATTATGTCGCCCAGCAGATGTTAAAAGATTATCCGAAACAGGCGGATGCATTATTAAAACGCTGGCTACCTGAGGCTCCACGCTATGCCTATGTTTAAGCTGTTACAACAGGGTAAACTCTGGCTGAATCGTTTACAGCCTTGTCAGCTGTGCCAGACAGATTATCAAAACCTGCATTCTGTCTGTCAGGATTGCTGGCAACAGTTACCTTGGGCATATCAGACTATTCAGCGTCAGGAAATGCAGTTTCAGGTGGCTTGTGACTATGCCTACCCGATGGATCGCCTGATTCAATTATTTAAATATGAGCAGAAGCTGCATCTGGAACCATTATTGGCAGGTGCATTACTAACCTTAAAATTTCCTAAAGTCAGTGCAGTGGTTCCTATGCCGATTTCAACCGAACGACTGGTTGAACGTGGCTATAATCAATCTTTGTTGCTGGCCAAGCATGTAGCTAAACACTTGCAAGTTCCCGTCTGGCAACCAATTGAACGACTCAAGCAACATTCACAAAAAGGCTTAAGCCGTCTGGAACGTATCGAAGATATTGAAGCCCAGTTCAGGGTCACTATCTCTTCAAAAGTCCGTTATCGTAAGGTTTTAATTATTGATGATGTGGTTACGACTGGCAGCTCAATTCGAGCTTTGAGCCAGCAACTGGAAAAACTGGGCTGTCAGCAGATTTATGCCGCCTGTCTGGCGGGAGCCAAACTTTAAATCAGGCTTGGGCCAGTAAGTTCTTTTTAACCCAAGGTATGACAATTTCTGTAGTTAAAGGTGCAAGTTTCACATCTTTCTGATCCAGATCCACCCATTTCATCTCGGCAATCTCAGCTTCAATATGTGGTTCGCCATCTAACTGCACCAGATAAACATAACTAACCAGTTGATGATCCGGTTCATTGGCAGTTTGAGTTTCAAAACACCCGATAAATTGCTGAATCTCAGCCTGACAACCAATTTCTTCCTTAATTTCACGTAGCAGGGTGCGTTCAGGTGCTTCATCCGGTTCCAGCTTGCCACCCACTTGCATAAAACAGTCAGTATTTTTCTTACGAACCACCAGCAGCTGCTGATCTGAATTCAAAATAATGGCAGCTGCGACGGTAATAATTTTCATGAATTCGGAACGATCAAGTGGAAAACACTTATTTTACGAGATCTTCCTGATCGACCATACCCCATTTTGCTTCAGGCGGCTGGTAGTCTTGAAATTTCTGTAAAATTTCTTCGAAGTCATCACTCACGATCAGGGATTCAGTAAAACGTGGCTTGGTAAAACCCTTGTCCGTGGTCATCTGAATAAATTTCAGCAAATCATCATAAAAGCCATCGACATTGAGAAAAGCACAAGGTTTTTTATGAATCCCGAGCTGAGCCCAAGTCCATTGCTCAAAAATTTCCTCGAGCGTTCCCGCCCCACCCGGAATGGCAATAAAACCATCGGAGAGTTCTGACATTTTGGTCTTACGCTCATGCATATTATCGACCACATACAGCTTGGTAATATGTGGATGTGCCAGTTCACGATTCACCAAGGGTCTTGGAATAACACCAATAACCTCGCCCCCTGCAGCCAAGGCACTATCCGCTACAATGCCCATTAATCCGGAACGACCACCACCATAAATCAGTGTTTGCTGTCTTTTTGCCAGAGTTTGGCCTACCTTTTCAGCAATTTGTTTATAACCAGGTTCAGAACCTAGCGCTGAGCCACAGAAAATTGCGATAGAATTCATCATTTTCACCATTGCATTGCCGGTATATAGTACGCAGGCAGCGCCTGAGAGTTTTTTTTCAAAAATAACTGCACAATCAGTGTTTTTATTCAATTCCTTGTCTAAAATACACGCATTTAGATTAACATACTGCGCAAGGGAGAAAAGACAGCATGCTTGAAGCCTTTTACGCCACAGAGCGCGGTAGCCTAGAAGATGCCACCATCAATGGTGATTTCGACCTGCATCCGGAACTGGTTTGGATAGATTTAATTGCACCTTCACAGGAAGAACAGCAATGGATTCTGGATGCCTATGAGCAAAACCTACCCACTTTAAAATCTCTGGAAGATATTTCTTCGAGTGCCCGATTTTACCGTGATGATGACGGTATTTTGCACATCAGTACTTATTTCTTAACGAAAAATAAAAATTATCAAGTCGAAAGTGAACATGAGGATGATGCCAGCATCCTCGCAACGGTTCAGACAGTCGCTTTCATTTTGCATAAAGACCGGCTCTTTACCCTACGCGGTGAAAAGCTGGTAGCTTTCCGGGCCTTTCGTGCCCGTGCGCGTCGCAATGATTATGATATTGACTATAAAGATCCAACCTGGATTTTGCTGGGTTTGCTCGAGGCCAAACTGGATGAGTTGGCCGATATTCTGGAAGACGTACATAAGGATCTGGAAAAATACTCAACCGAAGTGCTGAATAACCGGCATCGTGAACAGATCCTTGATCTGGATGACATGATTACCCGTCTGGCCCAACTGGAAGATATGCTCGGGAAAGCTCAGCTCTGTCTGATCGATTTACGCCGTGTACTTACCTTCCTGTCACGTCCACGTGCCTTAGGCAGTCATATTTATGATGCGGATATTCGAGAACTCAGTGAAGACGTCCGCTCACTGGTCGAGCATGATGCCTTCCTGTTCCAAAAAGTCCGATTCTTGCTGGATACCACGTCCGGATTCATTAACACTGAACAGAATGATACGATCCGTCGCTTCTCGATTTTACCGAGTATGCTTGCGCCACCCATGCTGATTGCCAGTATTTACGGGATGAATACTGATGTCTTGCCCTTCGCTCAAGGTTCGATGAGCTTTGTGATGGTGAGCATTATTATTATGGGCTTTTTGATTGGGCCTCTTATTTACTTTAGATGGAAGAAGTGGATTTAGAATCCCTCCTAATTTCTCCTAAGGGAGGAATTTCCCTCTCTTTTCAGGTGATGTGCAGCACTGCTGCTCAAGGGTGAGGTGAGAATTAACTCTCTTGTGCTTAGATTTAAGGCAGTGCTTTAAATCTCGCTCAGAGAGAAAAGACTTCCAATATTTGCTTAAAGTTCGAGTCCAGGCCCATTTCTCCACTTTTTTAAAATACAAGTTCCCTCTCCTTTAGGGAGAGGTTAATTAACTAACCCCTCCTAAGCTCCCTTTGAGAAAGGGAGGAACTTTTTTAAAATATACCGGCAATAAAAAAGCACCTTTCGGTGCTTTTTTATTTACTGAATGATCTGTAAATCATCCTGCAAATGACAGGCCTGAATGATCTTCATCATTTTCTCAGGAACCGCTTTAAACTGTAGCCCTCGTGCTTGCGGAGTTTGGCGCAACCAGCGCACCAGAACGGCCAAAGCCAAAGTACTACCCTGCTCAAGTCCAGCCAAATTAACTACCACAGGAAACTTGCCCTGTGAGTGAATAACACGCAGACCATCTAGGTAATAGTTCTGCGCATTGTCAGCGTCAATCTTGCCTGAAACCTGCAGTTCCTGATTATTGAATTGAATCACAGCTCACCTATCTTATTTTTTCTTGTCAATCGCCGCTTCTGCATCTGGCTTGAAGTTGGCAATGGCTTTATCCAGATTACCACCATTACGTTTTACTGTAGCCGCAAACTGGTTACGGAACTGCAAACCCAGGTCAATACCAGAAACATTGATGTTACGGATTTTCCATTGTGAACCTTTATCAACCAGCTGGAAAGCAACCGGGATTTTCTCGCCTTTGTTATTAAAGTCGATAGTCACCACAGGATTTTTGCTGTTAGTCGCCTTGTAAGGACGAACGCTGTAAGTCTGGTTACTGAACTTAGAGAAAGCCGTACCATAATTTTCAATCAGGGTTTCACGGAAGTTCTTTTCAAACTGTGCACGCTGCGCCGCAGTACTATACTGATTGGTCGCATAAGTCCCCATCACAATCCGGGTAAACGATTGTGAATCGATATACGGGTCAAGATTCTGACGAACAATCGTTTTCACAAGCGCAGGATTATTTTGCAATTTGGCATGATCGGTTTTAAGACGATCAATCAAATTGTCTGCAACTCTTTTAATAAAAGCAGGTGGGGCTTCAGACGGTGCAGCAAACACTGTACCAGCAACCATTGTTGAAAGAATGCTTGCAGCAAGCGTTTGTTTTACTAAAGTCTTCACTCAAATCTCCTCAATCTGTTATTCAACAAATGCAGGTTCCGCATCTGTTGTTTCTGAAAATGCAGCTTCTTCTGAGGCACTTTCCTGACTATCTGACGATTTTCCGGCACCACCGGTAATAAATTTCGTCACTAAATCTTCAATTTCCATGGTGCCTTGAGTGTTCGCAATCTGCTCACCACGTTTCAAGTAAGTCAGACCGCCACCTGGAATAATTTTCAGATACTTTTCACCCAATAAACCATTTGTTGCTACCATAATGTAAGCATCTTCATCAATATTGGTGATGGATTTCATGTTATCTAATAGTTGTTTTTCCATTGTTTTTTGTTGCGCAGGATCGGCTGCGGTATAATCTGAACTATAACGTAACTCTTCCAATGCTTCCTGCTGAACCTGCTTGAGCTGCTCGGCATTAAAAGAAGTCAGAGAGCCATCCAGTGTCATATGGACAGTGGCTAAACGGGTCACCGGATCCAGTGTAATTTTATCGACCTGACCGACTTTTACCCCACTCAAAGCAACTTTAGCACGTGGCTTGATGCCATTTACATTTTCAAAAGTCGCTGTCATCTGATAGCTATCAGAAATATTGGTGCCTACCAGACCGCTAACACGCATCGCCAAAAAGAACAGGGCGATACCAAAAAGAATGACAAAAACACCAACGGCCAGCTCACTAGTACGTGATTTCATTAAATACCTCCGAACATGACCGCAGTCAACACGAAATCAAAACCTAATACGCACAGCGAAGAATAGACAACCGTACGTGTTGTAGAAGTTGCGATACCTTCTGATGTTGGTTCACAGGCATAACCCTGATAAACCGCGATCCAGGTACAAATTAATGCGAAAACAAAACTCTTGATAATGGTGCCATTCAGGACATCTTTATAGAATCGCACGGTACTTTCCATGCCACTCCAATATGCGCCTTCATCTGCACCCAGAAAATCAACACCCACCATTTTTCCGCCCATAATCCCGACCGCAGCAAAGATCACAGAGAGCATGGGCAAGCTAAAAATACCGGCCCAAAGGCGTGGTGAAATCACCCGTTTTAAGGGATCGACCCCGATCATTTCCATACTGGACAATTGCTCGGTCGCTTTCATCAGTCCAATTTCGGCAGTTAAAGCAGAACCGGCACGACCCGCAAATAGTAAGGCAGCAACCACAGGTGCCAATTCACGTAACAAGGTTAAAGCCACTGCAGTACCAAGCATCGCTTCACTACCGAATGTCGACAGAATGGTATACATCTGCAAACCGAGTACCGAACCAATAAACAGGCCAGATACCGCAATGATCAAGAGGGACAGCACCCCAACCCGATACATTTGATAAACAAACAGCTTTACTCCAAGCCAGGTCGGCATGGAAAAGAGAATCTGCAACAGCATCAGTGTTGCAACACCAATCCCCTGAACACGTTCAATAACGCGTCTACCTAAGGCAGCAATGGCATTCATGAACGTACCTCATCACTTAAATAAGCCTGATGACTAAACTGATAATCTACCGGGCCTTCAACCGAACCGGTTAGGAACTGCTGCACAAAAGCTGAAGGATGATTTTTCAATTCTTCTGCTGTGCCCTCACCCTGAATTTTGCCTTCTGCGACCACATAGATGTAATCAGCAATCGATAAAGTCTCTGCCACATCATGTGAAACAATAATGGTCGTTAAATCCAATGCTTCACGTAGAGAGCGGATCAGTCGGGTCAAAACACCCATCACAATCGGATCCTGCCCGGCAAAAGGCTCATCGTACATGATCAGCTCCGGGTCCAGTGCAATCGCACGAGCCAATGCGACACGACGATTCATCCCGCCAGACAGCTCTGAAGGCATCATCTGCTCTGCCCCACGCAGTCCTACTGATTCGAGTTTCAAAGCCACGATTTCAGCAATCAAATGTTCAGGCAATTTGGTATGCGCACGAATCGGAAAGGCAACATTTTCATAGACGCTCATGTCGGTAAACAGAGCACCACTTTGGAACAGCATCCCCATACGTGCACGTGCGGAAAAAAGCTCGGAACGGGACATCTTGGCAATATCTTTACCGTCCAGTAAAACCTGACCCTGTTCAGGCGTCAGTTGCCCACCGATCAATCTTAATAAAGTGGTTTTACCAGTTCCGGAAGGTCCCATAATGGCGGTAATCTGCCCACGACGAATGTTTAAACTGACATCGTCATAAATTACACGCTCACCCCGCTTGAAACTCAAATTCTTGACTTCAATCAAAGACTGAGGATCCTGCGCTGTTTGATTTTTCATAGCTGAGTTTATTCCTGCATTTTTTCAGCATGCATATGACAAAAGAACGAAGTTCAACATGTTAGCATTTGAAAATGAAGGGTCAAGTTCATGGAAAACATAATGCTCCATGCCTGGCCATATATTTCTAGTAATCAAAAATTTTGTTTCGACGCGATTTTAACAGACTATGATCCATTTAAAAAACGATATACATAATAAATCAGATTGCACAAAAGCAAAGTTACCGCAATGTAGGACATGTACCCCCTCAATAATATGAAAGACTATACAAGGACGCTTTCAGATTACGGATCATCATAAATCCAGAAAAAGTTGATGAAGTGGGCATTCTATGCTGAAAAAACAAAAAATCAATGCATAAAAAAACCAGCACTCAGGCTGGTTTTTTTTCAGACGTTATTCAATTAGTCATTGAATTTACGACGTGGACGATCTTCACCGAATGAACGCTCGCCACGTGGCTTGTCATCAAAGTTGCGACGCGCTGGACGGTCACCAAAGTCACGTTTTGGACGGTCATCACCGAATGAACGTGCTGGACGATCACCGAAACCGCCTTCGCGACGTGCTGGACGGTCACCGAAACCACCTTCACGACGTGGAGCAGGACGATCACCGAAATCACGTTTAGGACGGTCACCGAAAGAACCTTCACGACGTGGTTTGTAATCTACACGGTTACCGCGGTTGTCATCATTACCTTCGAAACGAGGACGGTCACCGAAGTCACGACGTGGGCGATCATTGTTAAACTCGCGACGTGGACGGTCTTCATTGAAGTCACGACGTGGACGATCACCGAAACCACCTTCACGACGTGGACGATCGCTGTTGAAGTCACGACGTGGACGATCTTCGCCACCGAACGCAGGACGTTCGCCACGAGGTTTGTCATCGAAGCTACGACGTGGACGGTCATCACCACCTTCACGACGTTTGAAGTTGCTCTCGCCTTCGAAACGACGACCACCACCGAAGCCACGACCACCATCACGACGACCGCCACGACCACGACCAGCGCCATCACGGCTACCGCGTGCAGGAGGTGGAGATGGCTCAAGACCTTCAATTTCAGATACGTTTAGACGAGCTTCAAGGAAGTCTTCTAGTGCACGGATTTTACCGCGTTCACGATAAGTCGCTAAAGTAATTGCTTTACCGGTACGGCCCGCACGACCTGTACGACCGATACGGTGTACATAGTCTTCGTTCTTCATAGGAAGACCAAAGTTGATCACGTGAGAGATTGTCGGTACGTCTAGACCACGTGCTGCAACGTCAGTTGCAACCAGGATTTTTGCACGACCTTCACGGATGCTGCGCAGACGACGGTTACGAACGGTTTGTGGCATCGCACCATGTAGAGCAACAACGGACAAACCTGCTTCAGCAAGTTCTTCAGCCAGCATATCTGTATCTTCTTGAGTAGAAGCAAAGACCACTGCCTGATCAACGTCTTCTTCGTTTAACCAGTGAGTAAGAAGTTTTTTCTTGTGCTCAAAGCCATCAGTCCAGTGTAAAGTCTGGGTAATGTCAGTATTGGTAGAGTGACCAGTTTCAATTGCAATACGCTCTGGTTCATTCATCATGCGTTCAGCAAGGGTAATGATACGTGGAGCGAAAGTTGCAGAGAACATCAGTGTTTGTTTACGGTTTGCAGCCAAGTCACCGATTGCTTCTAGGTCTTCAGAGAAGCCAAGATCCAGCATACGGTCAGCTTCGTCGACGATCAGCGAGTCAACTTTGTCAAGTTTGATTTGACGACGGTTAACAAGGTCAAGTAAACGGCCTGGAGTTGCTACAACAACCTGTGCACCTTTTAACTGCTGGATTTGTTTACCAAATGGCATACCACCCATAATTGCAGCAATACGAACACCTTTCATGTGACGTACAAATGCGATCGCGTCTTGGCATACTTGTTGTGCCAATTCACGAGTTGGTGAAATCACCAGAATAGTTGGTTGAGTCACCGCTTTCATACGTTCTTTAAATGGTACGAAAGTATCTTGGTTAGCAAGTGCATTCAAAGTTGGGAGAAGGAACGCAGCGGTTTTACCCGAACCTGTCTGGCTAGATACTAAAAGGTCTTTACCTTCTAGTGCAGCAGGGATAGATTGTTCTTGTACAGGAGTCGGAGTAGTAAAACCTAAGCCTTGAAGGGCTTGTTGTAACGATTCATGCAAAGAAAATTCAGCAAAAGTTTTGCTCATAGAGTATTCCACCCGGAAACTGGGTGCTCCATTAAAAATAAAGTCAAATGGACATCGACAAAAAGCGGTACAGCAATTAAACGCTGAAAAGAGATGATTCAGCGGCGATCCGAGTAACGACGATGTGATATAACGCACGCATGATTACGGCATAACCTGAAGGAATCGCTTTAGCGATTGGGGCGCGAGATATCGTCCTCTCTTTGGACCGCACGCGCATACACAATGATAAGAAGAGAAATGTTCAGGTGACGAACAGAAATTAAGTGCGTGCGCAGATTATAGCAGGATTATTCATAAAGTCATCCGCTTTTCAGATTATTTTGTTTAACTGCTAATTTCTTCATCAATTTCCAAGACTTAACCAAGAAAAGAAATGTAATTAATTCTCCGGCTGGTCAATTTTCTTTTTATCAAGGCTGTGAATCATCTAAATATGAAGATATTTATCCCGTAATTATTTTCAAAAAATAAAAAAGGCATCCCGAAAGATACCTTTTTAATATTCGATTTACGGCGTTAAACCCGATTATTTCGCTGCCTCACCCCAAGCAGGAACAACTGCTTGCATAAGAGGTTTCAGCATTTTCATTGAACAAGCCAAAACTTGACCATTTTCCATAGAATCGCTACCACCACGCGCATCAACCACAGTACCGCCCGCTTCTTTCACGATTAACTCGCCTGCTGCAATATCCCAAGGTTTCAAGCCAAGCTCGAAATACCCATCAAGACGACCGGCAGCTACATAAGCCAGATCCAGGGCAGCTGAACCACCACGACGGAATTGTGCACCTGCTTCAGTCACATTGAGTAATGCATCAAAATGATTCTTGGCATAAGAGACTACTTCACCATTACGTTTAGTACGGTAAGCATGACCAACTGCCAGAAAAGTATTGTTCAGACTGTCTTTAACATTTACACGGATACGGCGCTGGTTTAGCATCGCACCACGACCACGGCTCGCAGAGAATAGCTCATCTTTCACCGGGTCATAAATAACACCGTGTTGAGTTACACCTTTGTGCTGAACTGCGATAGAGATACAGAAATGCGGAAAACCGTTGATAAAGTTTAGTGTGCCATCAAGTGGATCGATCACCCAACACCAATCAGCGTCGTGACCTTTACCTTCTTGCAGACCAAATTCTTCACCAAGGAAACTGTGATTTTTATAGCTTTTACGTAGAGTATCGATGGTCAACTGTTCCAGATAACGATCTACACGCGTTACCGGACCATCAATGCCTTTTTCTTCGACTTGCAGATCGAGTTTATGACGATTTTGATGCGCTTTTAAAAGCTCTTGACCAACTAATTGAGCCGCACGCGCAGCCATCACCACCATAGGTTCCATTGAACACCCACTACAAATTTGAAGATACTGATAAAGAATAATGCATAAAAGCCCGCATATTTTAGCAAATATCCGGGCTTTTTGGGAAAAAATGTGTCGAAACTTTTTAAGCGTTTATAACAGAACGCTTTGACCTAGCTTTGACCAGGCCTCATTGATTGATTTTTCAATGCCTTGGCTATCAAGTCCTGCCTGCTGCAACATCTGGCTATGTGTTGCTTGTGCCATAAAGTTATCCGCTAAACCTAGATTCAGGATTGGTTTAACGATTTGAGCTTCAGCCAGATACTCATTCACTGCACTTCCTGCGCCGCCCATAACTGCATGTTCTTCAACAGTGACAAACAGGCTGGTAGAATGGGCCAGCTGGTTTAACATTTTGGTATCCAGTGGTTTGATGAAACGCATATTTACCACGCGTACACCCACCTCATGTTTGCTGGCAAATACTTGAGCGGCTTCAACTGCGGCTTGAACCCGACTACCGAACGCTAGAATTGAAACATATTCATCATATTGTTCGTTCAGACTGAGCAACAATTCTGCCTGACCGATCTGCATCTCGGTCATGGTTTTCTGGATTTCCACACCCAGTCCATTCCCGCGCGGATAACGCACTGCTGCCGGACCATGATACAGATAAGCCGTATGCAACATCTGACGGCATTCATTCTCATCTTTTGGTGCCATGATCACCAGATTCGGAATGGTACGCATATAGGCATAATCATAGGCGCCGGCATGCGTTGGACCATCTTCACCAACCAGACCGGCACGATCGATCCCAAACGTCACATCCAGATTTTGCAGCGCTACATCATGCACCAACTGGTCATATCCCCGTTGCAGGAAAGTTGAATAAATTGCGACGACCGGTTTTAAACCTTCACAAGCCATACCTGCTGCCAGCGTCACTGCATGCTGTTCTGCAATGGCAACATCAAAGAAACGCTCTGGATACTCTTTGGCAAACTGCACCATGCCTGAACCTTCACACATTGCCGGAGTAATCGCCAATAGGCGTTTATCCTGTGCTGCTTCATCACATAACCATTGTCCAAATACATCTGAATATTTCGGTGCTAGATTAGGGGCTGTAGCTGCATTGAGTTTACTAATGGCGTGGTATTTAATCTGGTCACATTCTGCTGGCGCAAAGCCCTTACCTTTTTTGGTATAGATATGGATCAGGCGTGGACCGGTACGTTTTTTCAAGGCTTTAAAAACGTGTACCAGCTGTTTAACATCATGGCCATCATAAGGACCAAAATAATCAAAACCAATGGCTTTAAAGAGGTTATCTGCGGCATCAGTTGCAGCCTGATGTAAACGCGAGTTATATAGCCATTCCGGATGTGGCTGTACATAAGCCTCACCATCTTCAGTCACATTGACGAATTCGCCACGTTCCCAGATTGCAGCGAGATGCTTGGCAAAACCACCAGTACTACATGAAATCGACATATCATTGTCATTCAGAACCACCATCAGGTCAGCCTGATGTGCCACAGCATCATTCATAGCCTCAAAGGCCATACCTGCTGTCATGGCCCCATCACCAATGATTGATACAACTTCACACGGATTGTTCTGATAACGACGCGCCAGAGCCATGCCGAGGCCAGCAGAAATTGCGGTAGATGAATGCCCTACCCCAAAAGTATCAAATTCGGATTCTTCACGCGCCGGAAATGCGGCCAGACCATCTTTTGCACGGATTGTAGTGAGCTGTTCACGACGTCCGGTCAACGCCTTATGCGGATAAGCCTGATGACCCACATCCCAGATCAGGCGATCATGTGGCGTATTAAAGCAGTAATGTAAAGCGACAGTAAGCTCAATCACACCCAGATTGGCCCCAAAGTGTCCACCACTCTGACCCGCAGCATACAAAATGAATTGACGTAACTCATCCGCCACTTGTGTGAGCTGGCTTTGCTCGAGTGCACGCAGTTGCTCAGGATGATCGATCGCATCAAGCAACGGTGTTACAGGGCGTTGAGTTGGTATTTCTGTATACAGCATATATGGCAAAGCCTTCTAAAGCCTGGCAAAATCTTAAGCTAGGTCAATGGGGAATAACCGATCATATAGTTGAATTGTAGCAGCTTCAATTCAGCTACGCTTCTAGCGATGCAATATTAAACAGCGATCTCGTCGGGGTGAAAAATTTGCAGGCTACGATTATCCTGAATAATCTTACTATTTATCAACTATTATCGTTCGCTTTCTACAAAAAAGAAAATGTTCTTCATAAATTCAGCTGAGCAATTCTACTAATGTTTAAGCATTACGCTATACTTTAGCTACTTTATTAGGATTTTACGGGTTCAGCTGTGCCTATCGAATTTGTCGCAACTTCAAGATTACCGACCGCTCATGGTGAATTTAAAATTACTGTTTTTCAAGACCCTAAAACTGGCGAAGAACATGTCGCTCTTTCTAAAGGCTTAGAAGAACCAAGTGATGAACCTGTGCTGGTCCGTGTACATTCTGAATGTTTAACCGGTGATGCCTTTGCTTCATTAAAATGCGACTGTGGCCCTCAACTCCAGGCAACACAAAAACTGATTAATGAAGTGGGTCGCGGTGTCATTCTTTATTTACGTCAGGAAGGACGCGGAATTGGCCTGACCAATAAAATCCGTGCATATGCCTTGCAAGACCAGGGCCATGATACGGTCGATGCCAATCTGATGCTGAATTTACCGGCAGATGCACGTCAATATGATATGTGCAGCATCATGCTGGATCACCTAGGTGTAAAAGCCGTCCGCCTGATCACCAATAACCCTTTAAAAATTGATGCACTGAAAGAGCAAGGCATTAATGTAGTGGACCGTGTACCACTCACTGTGGGTCTGAATCCATTCAATGAGCAATACCTCAAAACCAAGCATGAGCGTATGGCGCATATGTATCAGAAGGAAGATTTTTAATTATTTTTAAATCTCTTCGACCTTTTAACTTAACCCCTCCAAACCTCCCTTTCTTGCGCTTCGACTTAAAGCCATGCTTAAGTCTTGCTCAGGGAGGCTTTTCCCCCTCTTTTTCAAAGATGAGGAGCACTGCTCCGCAAGAGGGGGAGATTCAGATCGTCATCGAGAAAATCCGGTTCTCTGGCATACGACGCTTTAAACGTAAATCAAAAGCCATGCAAATATTGCGTACAAATGGTTTCCCTTTCTCCAAAATCGTGACTGAAGAGTCTTCAATTTTGATCAGCTGATCCTGCTGCATTTCCTCAAGCTGCTTTAGAACTTCATCAATTTCAGAAAACTGCATGTCAGGTTTTGCCCAAGAGGTGGTAAAGCTACACATCAGGTTCAAGATATGTTTGCGAATGATCAGGTCTTCCTGAGTCAGGATATGCCCTTTAAAGACCGGAATCTGGTTTTGCTCTAGCAGTTCACAATATTCTTCAATGGTTTTCACATTCTGCGCAAAGCTATACCAGCTATCACTAATCGAAGAAATTCCGAGTCCAATCATCACCTGAGTTTTAGACGCGGTATAACCCATAAAATTGCGGTGCAAAGTTCTAGACTGAAAAGACTGATACATACTGTCTTTCTCTAACGCAAAATGATCCATACCAATTTCATGGTAACCATGCGCCAAGAGCTTTTTCTTACCCTCTTCATAGCACTGACGCTTGATCTCATCTTTCGGTACATCCGCATCTTTAAAACCGCGCTGGCCATTCCCTTTAATCCAAGGCACATGCGCATAGCTATATAAAGCCAGACGGTCTGGTAATAATGAATTGGTCTGATCGATGGTATTCAAGACATTCTCCAAACTTTGAAATGGCAGACCAAAAACCAGATCATGCGAAATCGATTCATAACCAATTTCTCGCGCCCATTCGGTGACCTGTTTGACATTGTCATAAGGCTGAATCCGGTGAATGGCTTTTTGTACGGTTTCATTATAATCCTGCACGCCATAACTGACCCGACGAAAACCCAGGTCATGCAAGCCTTGCAAATGCTCACGCGTGGTATTGTTTGGATGACCTTCGAAGCTGAATTCATGCTCTGCTGCAATCTTGGCTTTGGACAAAATACCTTGAATCAGCTGGGTTAAATGTTCAATGGAAAAGAACGTCGGTGTCCCACCACCAAGATGAATTTCTTTGATGATGGGTTTTTCTTCTAATAACTCACAATACAGCTCCCATTCTTTCAGCACAGCTTGTATATAAGGCTGCTCGACTTCATGACGTTTGGTCACCCGTTTATGACAGCCACAAAAGGTACATAAACTTTCACAAAATGGCAGATGAATATACAGGCTGATGCCTTCAGTCGCATTCGACTCCTGAAAAGAACGTTTTAGTGTCTGCTTCCAAAGCTCTAGTGAAAATCCTGACTCTTCCCAATAAGGTACGGTTGGATAACTGGTGTAGCGGGGACCGGGTACATTGTATTTTTGAATGAGAGAATTTGCCTGCACAGTCATGAATGCCTACCACCTTATCAGTCAGGTTAATGCGCTGCATAAGCGCTGTTGAGGTTATTGTGCGGAGCTCAAAAAAAGAATTCAACCTAGTAGTCTGGTCGGATTTAATGCACTACACATCCTTCTAAAACATTAGGTTGAATGTTGTTACAGATGGTGAGCATCCAGAAAAACACCTTAATTTTTAGGCCATTTTATGCTTTGATGTAAGCAGTCTTTTTATTTCCCTATGAGGGTTCTGATGCAGCATCCTACCTCTGCAGATATTCAACGCGTTCGCGATTTTCTCCTCGACCTGCAAGCCCGGATTTGTGCCGCGCTGGAACAGCAGGAACGTGCCGGTGGCGGTACAGCTGAATTCCTGATTGATGACTGGGAACGTCCTGAAGGTGGCGGCGGCCGTTCACGTGTGCTGCAAAATGGTACGGTGATTGAAAAAGGCGGTGTGATGTTCTCTCACATCAATATTTCCAAACTGCCCGCTTCTGCCACTGAACGCCATCCGAATATAGCCGGAGCTAAAGCTCAAGCCATGGGTGTATCTTTAGTTATCCATCCTAAAAATCCGAACGTCCCGACTTCACATGCCAATGTACGTTTATTTGTAGCGGAAAAAGAAGGTCAGAATCCGGTCTGGTGGTTTGGTGGCGGTTTTGACCTCACCCCTTTTTATCCAAATGATGAAGATGTGCTTTCATGGCACCAGACCGCATATGACCTGTGTGCACCTTTTGGCGAAGAGGTTTATCCAGAACATAAAAAATGGTGTGATGATTATTTCTATCTAAAACATCGTGATGAGCAGCGTGGTGTCGGCGGCCTATTCTTTGATGACCTGAATCAATGGGATTTTGAAACCTGTTTTCAGTATATGCAGGCTGTAGGCAATGGTTATCTCGAAGCAATTCTGCCAATTTTCCAGCGTAACCAAGACAAGTCTTATACTGAAGCACAACGTGATTTCCAGCTGTACCGTCGTGGCCGTTATGTGGAATACAATCTGGTATATGACCGTGGCACACTGTTTGGCCTGCAGACGGGTGGCCGGATTGAATCGATTCTAGTGAGCCTACCGCCTCTTACCGGCTGGTTATACCGCCCGGAATGGGCTGAAGGATCACCAGAAAAACGCTTGACCGATTACTATCTTAAACCGCATGACTGGTTAACAGAATTAAAAACTAAATAAAGCAATCAAAATATTTAAATACAAATTGCCCTCAGATCGAGGGCTTTTTTAATGGATAAATCCTCTATACTGCAACTCAGAAAGATATTTCAGGATCTACTCCTAGATCTCGACTCTGATAAAGATAAATTCTGCTAGGTAAAAATAACAATGTTTAAGCTTCACCTTAATCCTGCTACGTTGGCCTTTTGGCTATTTCTGGCGCTTGGTATTAGTGCGATTAGTACCGCTGTCATCAGTCATAACCTGATTCTAGATGTAGTGGCCATTTTTGTTAGTGTCCTCACGATTGCCGGAACCTTATTTAGTATGGCCTTGCTCTTTGTCGAACATATTATTGAGATCTGTAGTTCCTAAACCTTTAATCTTTAGCCTGCTTTTCACTGCTGACAGGCTTTAGCCCTCCTGCATTTTCACGTATATTAATGGCCATTTCCGCACATGGACATGGTGAAATGAGCAAGCAATTTGCCGTCATTGGTAACCCCATCGAACAATCACGCTCTCCTGAACTGCATCAGGCTTTCGCTGCCAAAACCGGGGTCGATCTGACCTATACCAAACGCCTTGCCCCTCTGGATGGTTTCACAGCCAATATCCAGGAATTTTTTGCTCAGGGCGGTATTGGCATGAATGTGACTGTGCCCTTCAAAGAACAGGCCTTTGCCCAGTGCCAGTTCCTTACCGAACGTGCCAAAATCGCCAAAGCCGTTAATACCCTATGGATGAAAGATGGCATTCTGCATGGTGACAATACTGACGGACAAGGCTTAGTCGAGGCTATTCGTGCTCTTGACTGGACTCTGGAAAATACCGATATCCTGATTATTGGTGCTGGTGGCGCGACCCGCGGCGTGATCTATCCATTGGTACAGGCTGGTGTGAAGAAGATTGTTATTGCTAACCGTACTTTGTCACGTGCAGAACAACTGGTTGCCGATCTAAAAGACGCTGTACCTCAAGCAGAGTTACAAGCCATTGCCTTAACTGATTTAGCCGGTGAGTTTGATATTGTAATTAATGCGACTTCTGCCAGTCTTAGTGGTGATGCGCTGGTACTACCTGAAGCCCTACAGTTTAAACATGCCTATGAAATGGCCTATGGCAAACCGTCCACTTTTCTGGATCAAGCTCAAGCTCGTGGCGTCCCTACTTCTGAGGGTTTCGGCATGCTAGTCGGTCAGGCCATTGAATCTTTTTATATCTGGAACGGAGTAAAACCTGAGTTGAAAGATTTTCTTTAATTCTGAATATTTTTGAGATGAACGGGTTAGCCATTAATCCGTTCGCTCTTTTTCTTTCATTAAAAATAATAAAATTAAATTGGATTTAATGACATGATTTATCCAATGATTAGACCCTAACATTCGTGTACAATTCATACAAAAATACCCCTAGACAATCTCCCTAAATGTTGATTAAAGTCCAGACAGATAAGCATTTTTAAATAGAAGTGCCTTATTTAAAGATGGAGAGTTCCGTTATTTAATCTTTAAACTTGTCTGATCTTCTCGATTCGCTTTTCTGACATTTTTATTTGTTGTCTTTATCAATGTTTTTTTATCCCCAATGTGAATAATCATAGAATCGATACAGATAATCCAAAACTATTTTAATCAGGATTAAACGCATGCCAGCATATAAAGCTCCTTTACGTGATATTCGCTTCTTAATGAATGAAGTGCTTGATTACCCTGCACATTACCAAAAACTGTCAAATGGCGAATATGCCGATGCAGATACGGTAGACATGATTCTAGAAGGTGCGGCAGATTTCTGTGAAAATGTACTTTCTCCACTGAACCAGACCGGCGATGCAGAAGGCTGTCATTTTGAAAATGGCGAAGTACGCACACCTAAAGGCTTCAAGGAAGCTTATGATCAGTTCGTACAAGGTGGCTGGCAAGGTCTGTCTTATCCTGAAGAATTTGGCGGTCAAAACCTGCCGATGTCTTTAAACCTGATCAAATCAGAAATGATGGGTACGGCAAACTGGTCTTTCCAGATGTATCCAGGTTTGAGCGTAGGCTGTATCAATACCATCATCCAGTATGGTACTGACGAGCAGAAAAACACCTATCTACCGCATCTGGTTGCAGGTACCTGGTCAGGAACCATGTGTCTGACTGAGCCACAATGTGGTACCGACCTGGGTCAGGTAAAAACTAAAGCAGAACCGCAAGCTGATGGTACTTATGCGATTTCTGGTACTAAAATCTTTATTTCTGCGGGTGAGCATGATTTAACTGAAAATATCGTGCACATCGTTTTGGCACGTCTTCCAGATGCGCCACAAGGCACCAAAGGCATTTCCCTGTTCATCGTACCGAAATTTATTGCCACTGAAGATGGCGGTATTGGTGAACGCAATGCGGTGAACTGTGGTTCGATTGAACACAAGATGGGGATCCGTGCCTCTGCAACAGCGGTACTAAACTTTGACAATGCAGTAGGTTATTTAATTGGCGAGCCAAACAAAGGCTTGCATGCCATGTTTACCTTCATGAATACCGCGCGTATTGGTACCGCAATCCAAGGTATCTGTCATGCAGAATTATCGTTCCAGGGTGCATTGCCATATGCTAAAGAACGTATGTCGATGCGTGCCCTGTCTGGTAAAAAAGATCCAGAAAAAGTGGCGGATGCGATTATCCACCATGCTGATGTACGCCGTATGCTGTTGACCCAGAAAGCGATTGCTGAAGGTGGTCGTGCCATGATCTATCATGCTGCACAAATCGCAGATAACATGAATGATGCTCTGCTGCGTGGTGATACTGCTGAATTTGAACAGCAGGATGATCACTTAGGTTTCTATACCCCTATTCTGAAAGGCTTCCTGACTGAAATGGGTTATGAAGCAGCGAACCACGGTATGCAAGTATTTGGTGGTCATGGTTACATCAAAGAATGGGGCATGGAGCAAATCGTTCGTGATTCACGTATCTCTACCCTGTACGAAGGAACGACTGGCGTTCAGGCACTTGACCTGATTGGTCGTAAGGTCCTGCTAACCTCTAAAGGTAAAGTGATTCGTGATTACACCGCTGAAATTCTGAAATTCTGTGGACAGCATGCACGCAATAAATACATGCGCCGTTTTGCCTGGGACCTGACCAAGCTATGTGCACAGTGGAATGCGTTAACTGTACGTATCATGCTGGCAGCACGTAAAGACCGTGACATCGTATCCTCTGCTTCTGTGGACTTCCTGATGTTCTCGGGTTATGTGATGATGGCTTACTTCTGGGCACAACAAGCTGCGGTGGCTTCAGCGAAACTGGTTGCTGGTGATGGTGCAGAAGTTCCAGAGTTCTATAAAGCGAAGATCAAAACTGCTGATTTCTACTTTGAGCGTTTATTGCCGCGTGCCCAAGGCCATGCTGAAGCGATGGTGAACCCATCAAAAACCATGACTTCACTGGCAGCAGAACACTTTAGCTTTGATTACTAAGTCAAAAACTTAGGTTTTAGCTTTAAAAAGAGCGCTACGGCGCTCTTTTTCATATGTCAAAATGATGACTTGATACAAAGAAGAATCTGCTGCGTACACAAACTACACAAATTTATATCTATAATTTTCAGACGTCTATTAAATAATCCATATAATTTACTTGAATATCTATAAATACAGGGTATGATGGCGATAACTAGAAAAATTCTTGTTTTGGTTAGTCTTCTTTTAAGTATCGCAGTTTTAGTCATAAACCTTCGTTTTAAAGATCAATAAGCTCCATCCTTTTTATTTTTCAAAGTTACAGCTAGTCATCTGAAATTTTGACTATAAATCCATAAGATTCAATAGGTTATATTATGTCTAACACAGTTACCGGTACAGTAAAGTGGTTCAACGAAACTAAAGGTTTTGGCTTCATTCAACAAGACAATGGTCCAGACGTTTTCGCTCACTTCAGCGAAATCCAAGGTTCAGGTTTCAAAACTTTAGCTGAAGGCCAAAAGGTTTCTTTCAGCGTAGCTCAAGGCCAAAAAGGTCCTACAGCGACTAACATCACTGCAATCTAATATTGCGAAGATGAAAAAAAGCACTCATTAGAGTGCTTTTTTTGTACCTTAAATTGACTAATTTTAGTTTCCAGATCAATTAATTAAGTTTAAAAGATAATTAAATATTCGCTTTTCATTCATCATCTTGTCCTAAATTTCTTCATCTGATTTTAGTCAGGTTAAAACATGAAGAAGCTGAGAAGAATTTTGATGATTTTAAAATCAAAAATTGCCCATAAAAATATAGAAGTTTTAATAAAAATTATTATTTATTAATTACTTAAGCATATATTAAAAGAAATTCTGAAATTTACAAAAGTGTTGTCTATGGCTCCATCTTCCCTACATCGCTGACTCCTATGATGAACTCATTGAATAAATATGAGTATGATCATGAAAAAATTAGTTTCTTCTTTAATGATTGGCTTGATCGCAACAACAGCTACCATGTCAGCAATGGCGGCTCCTGGACCGGATCATCGTCATCCAACGCCATCAGCGCATCATTTTGATAAGAACCCAATGCCGCATAGAGGTGGTTTCCATAAAGCACCTCCTAAAGCGCATTTTAACCAGCATGATCTTCATGATAAATTTGGCAAGAAAGACCATAAGAGCTTCTTCAACAAAAACCATCACAATGGCCCGCATCACAAGTTACCGCCTAAGTATCGTTAATCCGAATGGCTTAAACGCATAGTAGAGAGAAGAACAAGCCCGATGTAACTCATCGGGCTTGTTCTTTTTAAACTAAATTAATTATTCGGATAGATTAGGCAATTAAAGAAACTCTTCCAGCACAGAGTTTAAAAAGATGTGACCTTGCTCAGTACATGCCAGACGTTCTGTATCTTCTACCATTAATTGACGTTGGCGCAATGAAGTCAGCAATTCATCCAGTGTATCCAGACTATAGCCTGTTCGCTCAAGATAAAGCTTCGCTTCCACACCATCATTTAAACGTAAGGCATTCATCATAAATTCAAACGGTATATCTGCCGCTTCGATGCGCTTAAACTGCAAATGTTCGGCTGGCACTTTGGCTAAATAGTCTTTGGGCAAACGGGTTTTCTGGAAACGGTAAACACCATCCGGTTGAGTCACTTTGCCATGCGCCCCTGCTCCAATGGCCAGATAATCACCAAATTGCCAGTAATTCAGGTTATGTGCCGATGGTAATTCTTCACGCCAGGCAGAGACTTCATAATTGATAAAGCCATTGGCTTTTAAATAAGCCTCGCCCTGTTCCTGAATCTCTTCCAGTACTTCATCGACCGGTAAAATCGGCTGAGTACGGAAAAACACAGTATTCGGCTCAATAGTTAACTGATACCAGGAAATATGCGTAGCACCATTCTCGACTGCCAGTTTCAGGTCATTGAGTGCCTGCTCTAGTGTCTGTTCAGGTAAGCCATGCATCAAATCCACATTAATCCGTTGAAAACCAGCATCACGCGCCAGGCCAATCGCCGAGATCGCATCTTCATTGCTATGGATTCGGCCCAGCTTTTTCAGATGCTCGGTATTAAAACTTTGCACGCCAATAGAAAGACGATTAATACCAGCTGCTAAATAGCCAGCAAATGGATCATGCTCCACCGTACCTGGATTGGCTTCCAGTGTGATTTCACAATTCTCTTCAAAAGGAATCAGTGCTTTCAGTTCGGTAAATAGCCATTGATAACCTGCAGCAGAGATCAGTGATGGCGTTCCCCCACCGATAAATACACTATGAATCGAACGGCCTTGGGCAAAATCAACCTGAGTTTTAAAGTCCTCTACCAGCGCATGCAGATATTCCCGCTCCAGGTCCAAAGACAGTTTTCCATCAGGTACGGCATGCGAGTTAAAGTCACAATACGGACATTTACGTACGCACCACGGCATATGGATATACAGGGATAAGGGAATAAGTGCAGGATTCAATTCAGCCAAAGAACTACTCAAAAACAACTACAAGATCTAGCGTAATTTTAACATGACTCGGCAACAACTCTGCTAAAATTAAAATCGCCATCGCCTAATGCCTAAAAATTCAAATAGAATTAGATAGTTAAAATTATGAAAATATCTTCCCAGCTCCTTATTTTACTGCCTTTGGTCTTTGCGATCGGGGTCTTGCTGACCTTACAGACGGCTATTAATACCCAATTAAAAGAATATTTATATTCTCCTATTCAAGCTGCATTTTTTTCCTTTTTGATTGGTACAATAGTACTTGCCGGCATCGTGCTGTTTCAGTCACATCCCAAACCAGGCTTACAGGAGCTGATGGCAATTCCCTGGTATCTCTGGTTAGGTGGTTTTTTGGGTGTTTATGCGATCAGCATGAGCATTTATGCTGCACCTAAAATGGGCTTCCTGACACTGACCGGAATGATTATTTTTGGTCAGATGGTGATGTCCATGATCGTCGATCAGTTTGGTCTGCTGGGCAATGAAAAAATGCCGGTGAACTGGCAACGTCTTTTAGGTGGCGTGGTGATTTTTATTGGTGTGCTTCTCACTTTACAACGCTAAACCTTATCTCTAAGCACATGATCACTAATGAGTAATTTTTGTGTCGAATGTTTTGACAGCCACAACCCGTCGTTATGAATTAAAACAGCTGTTCCATCTGATGTTGCCCATTCTGGTCACACAATTCTCCCAGGCAGGTTTGGGCCTGATTGATACCATTATGGCCGGGCGTCTCTCACCAACTGATCTGGCAGCGATTGCGGTTGGTGTCGGCCTCTGGATTCCAGTCATGCTACTCTTCAGTGGCATCATGATCGCCACCACGCCTCTAGTCGCTGAAGCTAAAGGTGCACGTACACCTGAGAAAATTGCCACAATTGCGCGACAATCATTATGGGTCGCATTCATCCTTGGGGTGATTGCGGGTCTGGTTTTACAAGTTTTGCCCCTCTCTTTACCTTTACTAGGTGTCCCAGAAAGCTTGCAACCTAAGGCTGGTCTGTTCCTACATGCCATCGGCTTTGGTATGCCTGCTGTGACCATGTATGCGGCTTTACGTGGTTATTCTGAAGCCATTGGTTATCCACGTCCGGTCACTGCTATTAGCCTCATGGCGCTACTGCTTTTGGTTCCATTAAACTTCATTTTTATGTATGGAGTTGGCCCTATTCCGGCACTGGGCAGTGCCGGTTGTGGTTTTGCCACAGCAATTCTGCAATGGTTAATGTTACTCAGCTTGGCGCTGTATATTTTTAAAAATCGGGTTTATCAAAGTAGTCAGCCATTTAGTCACTGGGAAAAGCTGAACGGATATTGGCTGAAACGGATTTTAAAGCTGGGCTTTCCGATCGGACTGGCAATTTTCTTTGAAGTGAGTATTTTTAGTACCGCAGCGATAGTCTTGAGCCCATTGGGTGAAACCATTGTGGCCGCTCACCAGATTGCTATTTCTGTTACCTCACAGCTGTTCATGATTCCGATGTCTCTCGCCATTGCACTAACCATTCGGGTGGGAACTTATTATGGTGAACAGAACTGGGATGCCATGCGTAGAGTACAAGGCTTAGGTCTGATGACCGCGACGATTTTGGCTCTGCTCATCATGTTATTACTCTGGGTGTTCCGTAGTGAAATCGTAGCGCTTTATACCTCTGATCCTATGGTGACCCAGATTGCGCTTTATCTGGTGCTCTTTGCAGTGGCCTATCAGCTGATGGATGCCTGGCAGATCAGTGCTGCAGGTTGCTTACGCGGTATGCAGGATACCAAAGGCCCAATGTGGATCACCATGATTGCCTATTGGGTGATTGCCTTCCCGGTGGGGGTTTATTTGTCCCGGTTTGGAGATATGGGGGCGGCAGGCGTCTGGGTCGGACTGATTGTCGGTCTCAGTGTGGCTTGTGTCCTGCTGCTGGCACGGCTTTATGGTAATAATAAACGTTTAAGCCAGCATGCCTAATCCTCTTATTATTTAAAAGGATGCATTGAATTACTGATTTAACGCATCTTTTAATCCCTGTGGAACCTCGGACTCATCTGCGACTTCTTTAATCACCACTTGCCCAACAATGACATCTGTTCCATTAAAGGTCATGGTTGGCGCACCATAAAGTTCATAACCTTCATTGAGTGCCTTGGTCACACGGGCACAAAAACTCACATCATCTTTGCCAGTAAAATATCGATAGACTTTCATTGAAATTTCTTGATCTTGAGATGCCATTATTTTAAGCCTTTCATCATAGAAAGGAACTCAAAAATCATGCTTTGCTCGCGCAAGAATAATTAAATAATTGATTTAAAAACTGCCGTACATACGCCGAGTTGGTTTAAAAATTGCATAAATCAAATGAACAATATCAAGCAAATATGAATACTTTGAGAAGCTTTGCAACATAACATCTACAATTAAATATAGGCAATTTATAGTTTGTCACCTATGATCAAATACACCCATAAAAATGGTGATTTTGAGGAATCTCGCATGGCAAAAACGGCTCGAACGCCTGGTCGCCGCTTTATGAAATTGGCTGGAATGACCGCAAGTATTGCAAGTAAAACCCTATCCAATTCGATTAAAAATTTAACTGCGGATGAAGAGCAGAAAAATGCTGCACGCAGTAAATTATTTCAGGATATTGGAGTACAGATTGCTGATACCTTGGGGGAAATGAAAGGTGCGGTGATGAAAGTCGGCCAGATTGCCTCACAATATAAAGATATTTTCCCGCCTGAAGTTGCTCGAGCCATTTCCAAATTGCAGCGTCAGGCTCCACCGATGCCATTTAAAGAGATTCAGTCTCAGGTCGAAAAAGAATTGGGAAAATCTTTGCAGGACCTATTCCAGCAGTTTGATGAGCAGCCTTTTGCTGCAGCCTCAATCGGACAGGTACATAAAGCGACTCTACCCGATGGTCAGCAGGTTGTGGTCAAGGTGCAATATCCGGGAGTGGAAGAAGCCTGTGAAAGTGACCTGAAACAGGTTCGTCTGGCCTTACGTTTAATGGGTGTACTGAAAATTGACCGCAAATTGCAGGATCAACTCTTTAAGGAAATCCAGCATAGTCTAGACAATGAACTCAATTATGAAATTGAGGCACAGAACCTAGAAGTGGCGCGTGCCTTTCATGAATCGCTCGATCACCAAATTGTAATTCCGAAAGTATTTAGTGAATATTCTTCCCGCCATATTCTGACCCTAAGCCTGGAACAGGGTGAAAGTATGGAAACAGCCAGCCAATGGCCGCTAGAAACCCGTAATGCCCTAGGCCGTCGTTTATTCCGTGCGATTGGTCAGGAAATTTTCTATCTGAAACGTTTCCACTGTGATCCGCATCCAGGGAACTTCGCCTTCCGTGAAGATGGCTCGGTGATTATTTACGATTACGGCGGTGTTAAAACCCTTTCTACCGAGATCATTACTCATTTCAAAGAGTTGATCCATGCAGCCCGTGACAAGGATATTTCGACCATTGAACAGCAACTGGATGCCTTGCATACCCTGACAGAAACCGGAAAATTCCCGGCCGATCTGTATGAGCAATGGCTAGAAGTGCTGATGCGTCCTTTAACTACCAATTATGATTTTGCTGAAAACTCAGCACATCATGATGGAATGGAATTGCTCAAACCTTCTCTAAAATATTGGGATGTATTCAAACCGTCGCCAGATACCTTGATGGTGAACCGTACTATTTCCGGACAGTACTGGAACCTAATTCATTTAAAAGTACATGATGATTTGAGTGATGTATTTGAGGAAATTGTGCCAAGTCGCAGTTAGGTTGAAGTAATAAGCTTACAAGCTGTAACCCTACTTCACTTGAAATATCAAATGTTACATTATAACATTACTCTTAAATTACAAGAGGAATATTACGATGCGTCCAGAAATTCATCCCGAATATCGAGAAGTTTTATTTCATGACACCAATGCTGATGCCTACTTCGTGATTGGCAGCACCATGACTTCTAGCCAGACCAAGGAATATGAAGGTAAGACCTATCCTTATGTCACCCTTGATATTTCGAGTGCTTCACATCCGTTCTATACCGGTGAGCAACGTCAAACCAGTAATGAAGGTCGCGTAGCGAGCTTTAACAAACGTTTTGCCCGTTTTAAACGTGGTTAAACTTAAAACCTCCGATTTTTTTCTCAATTTAAATCGCGGTTTATGTCAGGAAATTACCTCCAATTTCCTGACTTTTTTATGCCTGCGCTAAAGCCAGCTGGGTTAAATAGAAGCCCACACCCAGCATAAATACTCCGACAATCATACTAGAGATCACATAACTGAGGGCGATCGTGACTGCACCCTGCTTAAGCAGCTGAAAGGTTTCTAGTCCAAAACTGGAAAAAGTCGTAAAGCCGCCCAAGATGCCTACCATCAAAAATAGCCGTGCTTCAGTTTGCAGGAAACTATATTTCTGGCTAAAGGCAAAGAAAATTCCGGCACACAGACAGCCTATAATATTGATCCACCAGGTCGGCCACGGAAATAGCATGTGTGGCTTGGCAATTAGCATTCCTGTTCCATAACGCAGTGTTGCCCCAATCGCGCCGCCCATTGCCACCAAAAGCCAGTTCATGTCTACACCATCCTTATCCGATCTTAACTTTCGTCAGCCACCATGGGGGACGAGAATAATGAATAACATCATGCACCTAAAATTGCAGAATGAACATGGATCTTTGCCAAAAAATTGGTATATTCGACGCCATTCAAATTGATTTAAGTCTAGAGGGAATCCACATGGCTCAGGAATTACTGGCTCAATTGGCTGCGGGCGAAGCTAAATTTGCAGATGTGATTGCATATATCGATGCGCACTATGCTCATACACCCACTGCTTTTAAAAATGGCCAACAGGTTAATGCTGCCACTGAAAACCAAGGCAGTGCCAAAGTATTTTCATTTGCCCAACTAAATAGTCTGGATCAGGCACAAACCTTGAGCCTGTTTGCAGAACACTATGCGGCTGTACTGGCTACACCAGAAGCAACGGATCATCAGAATATCCGCCAGTTCATGCAAAATGGCTGGGATGGCATTGCGTTTGAAGGTGAAGCACTGGCTGCCAAATAAGTTATTCTGCCAAATAAAAAACCGCCTATTTCTGGCGGTTTTTTATATCAAAATAACAGAACAAGATGACATTCATATTTAAGATTAAATTTTTTTTGGAAGAAGTAATTCACTTTAAAAATGAAAAACTCTGAGGCTAAAAATAAATTAAATAGCTATAAAGCCAAGTCACTCAGAAGCACCCGAGCACACCTTTCAGAAAGCCATAAATTTTTCCAGTTTTAACCTTTACCTACTTTCTCAATCCACTTGATTGAGCTGACCCGAAATACTTCACAAGCACCATCACCGGTATCGGTTGGGGTTAAAGAAGATTTCCAGACGAGGTCTTTATCACGTACTTCCACCAGTTCCCCTTGCAAACGCACCAGGTCACCCCGTTTTACCTGTTTAATTGCTTTGGCAATTTGTGGATTGGCAGGGATGATGTGCATATTGGATACCATCTGTTTAGCCTGTTCAATAGGCACTGGCACGCGATCCATTTTCCAGTTCAGGTAACGGTTATACTGGTTGACTGTAATGTGACGGGCAATTTCAGGTTGTGCAAACAGCCCCCAACTCACCGCATAATCGATCGGAGAGAACTTGGCCTGCTCATCGTCGGTATAAATTTTTGATCCCAGAATGCGGAAATCACCTTTAAACGGCTGCAAGACTGAAATAGATTGGTCTTTGGCCATCGGTGGCAGTCCTTTGGCAACATTATGGTCTACAGAAGTGTGACCATAAAGCGGTAGTAAAAGACTGGCCGCCAAAGCATAGTATCGAAGATGTTTGAACATAATTCTGTCTTTATTCCATCAAATCTTTTCAAGAATATCTTGCTTGATAGTACGATTTTTTTAATGAATAAATAGTTGAAATTAGTAACAAGTTGATCAATTTTGGTGAGCGGAGGGCTTTAGCTAATCTGATTATTTTCGGTTAATCTAAGCCTGTCTAAAAATAATTTGAATGCGACCATGCTGTATAAATTCTATCAACAACATATTTTTCCACATTTGCTAAATCAGGTCATGCAGACCCCATCCCTGATGGATTTACGCCGCGAATTATTATTGCCTATTACAGGTGAAGTCCTGGAAATTGGCTTCGGTACAGGATTAAATCTGCCTTTTTATCAGGCCGTCGATAAAATCTATGCGCTGGAACCTAACCCGGACATTTTTAAACTGGCTGAGCAGCGTATCAGTCAAAGCCCTTTTGCGGTCGAACAGATTCAGGCCCGTGCAGAAGCCCTGCCTTTTGCAGAGAATAGTTTGGAAAATATCGTATCAACCTGGACCTTATGTAGTATTCCAGATCTGCACCAAAGTCTGCATGAAATTTACTGGGTTCTGAAGCCAGGCGGCCATTTTCATCTGGTTGAGCATGTGTTAAACCGAGAGCATCTCAACATTCAGCGCTTACAGCATTTACTCACCCCGATTCAGAAGAAAGTGGCAGATGGCTGTCATCTTAACCGGGATATTGAAACCGCTCTTTTAGAGGCTGGGTTTGAACTGGATGAAGTTCATTATATCGATGCAGAAGGTATTCCAAAGATTGGCCAGCGTATGCTGTTAGCTAGAGCGCATAAACCGCTTTAATCCAGCACTTTTAAATCAGTTATTCTGAACAGGCGGCATTGGGCTGATTTTGGATTGCTTTTTCCAACCTGGAATTCTTGCTGGCTGGTCGCTAATTTGACCTGTACCCAGTCACCTTGCAGCCAGATCCGCTGATCTGCTTTTAAACGGCGAACCTTATTGGCAACAGCTTCGCTGGCGGCAATCACACTCAGGTTCAGCAAATGAGGTTGAATGTTCGCAGGATTGGCTTGTGCGTCTGTAGCGGTCATATTAAAACAACGCCTGTCCTGCTCAAGCTTGAATGGTTTAAATACAGCACTGGATACTTCCGGTACTGCTAGTAACAGATCAATATTACTGACATAGGCCAGATCATTAAAACTTCCCACCACCGGACTGGCTGGATGAATGGTACGGCGCTCAGGCCCATAATACTGTTTAGCCAGTACGCGATATTCAGCCTGATGCGGCTCAATCGATTCTACCTGAAAATTTTTGAGTACCCCGGCCTGCTCCAGATTCGGGATCGCCCGAAAGTATTCCGACCAGATCCATAGTCCAAGCGCAAACAGTGCTGCGGCAATAATCAGTTTATCCATAGTGTAGAGTTGAAGCTTGCTGTCCTTCAGTCTTCAAAATCAATCCGGATGGTCTCAAAACGTACCCGCCCTTCCTGAATGGCTTGAGCAATTGCCATCTGGCCTTTGGTCAGACGTGCACCCCCACTTTTAATATCAATCAAAACCACTTCAATATCTTCAGCCAGCCCCTCACCGTCACGAAAATCGGTATAACCATCAAAGACCACATAATCCACCGGATCACCTAAAAATTTGGCATCACTAGGCAGATATTGAAACTCTGGCATGATCGGTGCCAACTGCTCGGCCATTTTGCCTTTGAGTACCGCACGACTGGTATTCACACTGCGTTTTTGTGCAGCAACTAAAGCTTGCTGATGTTCCAGCTCCAGCTCGGCAATATATTGTTCATATTCTGCTTTAATTCGACCATTTCGCGTCTGGCCCAGAATCAGGGTAGTTAAAACCACTCCAATACAGGCACCAATCAGCATAGCCATTCCAATGGACATTCAATCTTCCTAATCTGCTTTATTTTGCTGCCTACCTTCGACTGAAGTTGAAAGGGTCTGCCATCCAGTAAGCCTGCAAAGAATGATATGCTAGGCGGGAGCAGAATTAAATCATCCCGGGTCATGAAAACTATTTTAATTGCAAATCAGAAAGGTGGCTGTGGTAAAACCATTACTGCGATTAGCCTGACAGCTGCCCTGGCACAAAAGGGTTATAAAGTTGCTCTGGCCGATGCGGACAGCCAGAAATCGACCTTGCAATGGTTGAAACATCGCCCAAAAGATGCCGCACCGATTCAGAGTCTGGACTGGCGAAATGCCAAATCGATTGGGGATGCGCCTAAAAATCTGGAATATCTGATTATCGATGCACCCGGAGCGCTGACTGAAGATCATGCCGAACAGCTAATTAGTGAAGCGGATGCCATCATTATCCCGCTGCAGCCTTCTTTTTTTGATATTGATTCTACGCGCCGTTTTCTCAAACATTTGCAGGATATTAAACGTATCCGTAAAGGCAAGGTTGAAATTCTGCTCCTCGCTAACCGCACCAAACCTAATGCAGCCAGTAATCAGGACATTCAGCAATTCTTTAATAAAATTGATCAGCAACCGGTTACCTGGATTTCTGAACGTGCACCCTATAGCCGACTGGCCATGCAAGGCCTGTCTATTTTTGATAAACAGCAGAAGATGTACCGGGAATTACAGGATCAATGGCAACCTTTATTGAATGCCATTATTGACGATCCAAGCCAATGGTTCTAGTTCTGTTATTTTTAGCCTCTTCTTTTTATTCTAAGGAAAATAATCGTACTACTTCCTGCACTATCGTTTTCGATCGCTTTTTTTTCAGTTAATATGCCTGACACGACCTAAAAAATGAGCTTCTAAATTCAGTGCAACAATACGCGCCCACACTACAAAAAGTCTTATTATTTGGACTGTTTTTCATTCTGATTTTTTTGAGTTTTCACATACTCAAGTATTTCATCATTCCTGTAGTTTGGGCAGCCATTATTGCGTACATGACCTGGCCGCTGTATCAGTCGATCTTAAGAATGAGTGGCAATCGGCCAACGCTGAGTGCGACCATTATGATTCTGGGTGTGATTCTGGTATTTGGTTTGCCTTTTATCTTTGCCATTTTTATGCTGCAACACGAAGGCCGGAACCTGTATTTTGAATTGCAGAAACAGGTATTCTCAGGTCATCTCAGCGTTCCAGATTTTATTCGCGGCCTGCCACTTGTAGGTAAGGAAATTAACCGCACCCTGAATGAGATTAATGCCGATCCAAACAGCATTGCACAGACCATTTCGGTCTGGATTCAGGGTCATCTGAATTACGGCAAAGTCGTGCTGAATGAAATCAGTAAAAATGTCTTTAAGCTGTGTTTTGCCGTGCTGTCGTTATTTTTCTTTTATCGTGATGGTCATACCATTCTGAATCAGGTGCGTAAAGCCTTTGAAATGGTAGTCGGTCCACGTATTCACCATTATCTGGCGACAATTTCGGATACTACACGTGCGGTGGTCTATGGCGTAGGCTTAACAGCAATTGCCCAGTCTTTGCTGGCAGGTATCAGCTACTTTGTGGCTGGCGTACCGAACCCGATGGTACTGACCATTATCACCTTTATCTTTGCTTTAATTCCTTTTGGCCCTCCTGTTGCTTATGGTGCAGTTTCGCTATGGCTGTTCTCGCAAGGACAGACCATTGAAGCCGTAGGGGTCATGATCTGGGGTGTCTGTATTGTGAGTACAGCGGATAACGTGATTCGTCCACTGGTCATTTCAGGTGCAACACAAATTCCATTCCTGCTGATCATGTTTGGTGTCTTAGGTGGCATTGCCAGTTTCGGTCTGGTCGGTGTCTTTATTGGACCGGTGATTCTGGCCGTACTACTGGCCATCTGGCGTGAATGGCTGCATGAAAGCAACTTGAATGAACCTTTGATGATGCCTAAAGCCACTATGGCGCATGAGGTTGAACCGAAGAAAAAATTCCGTCTGCGCCGTAACAAGACGCCTAAATCACAAGACTAACTGGCTTAAACAAATTAAAACATTTAAGTACCGATTTTCCATAGTGCTTTTGGTCTTGCTCTGTTTCAATAGATTCCGAAAAGCAGAATAAAGATCAAGGTGTGATAATTATGTCTTCATTGTTTAAACTTACAGCTTTGTGCGCAGTCAGTGCCGCACTTTTTACCGGTTGCGCTTCAACCTCTACTTCGACTGAAAATGTTAAAATCGTGACCCTGAATGCAGTCTCTGCACAGGGCGTCGGTGAATCGATTGGTACCGTATTATTGAGTGACAGCCCGGCGGGCCTGGTGATTCGTACTAACCTGAAACAGCTTCCTGCGGGTGAGCGTGGTTTCCACATTCATGAAAATGGTTCATGTGCACCGGGTGAAAAAGATGGCAAACCAGGTGCTGCACTTGCTGCCGGCAGTCACTACAACCCGAATCAGGCACCTCATCATGGCACACCCATGACGGGTCATCTGGGTGACTTACCAGCCCTTAAAGTAAACACTGATGGTACAGCACGTGTGACTCTGCTTGCGCCACGCCTGAAACTGGCAGATGTTCAGGGTCGTGCCATCATGGTCCATGCAGGCGGTGATAACTATTCAGATGAACCGCAGCCATTAGGCGGTGGCGGTGAACGTATTGCATGTGGCGTAATCTGATTTATTACAGATTATTAGCATTCAAAAACGGGCTTCTTGCCCGTTTTTTAGTAGATATTTCTTTTGAAATTGGCGCTTAAATTGCATTCAAAACCGGCAGTCAAATACCACGGATCATATTCTTGTGAATAGCTCAGATTCCATATTGCATCCTCTTCAGCACATACTTAAAAAAGCCCTGTTGCCTTTTCAGTCCAGTGCCTTGATGACTTACTGTTTGCAGATGTTCATTGTGCTTTCAGGAACGACTTTTGGTCTAAAGCTTCTCGGCTATGAGACTTTGATTGTTCCGGTCACTTTAGGGGCAATTGCCACCGCCCTGACCGATTTTGATGACCGTTTAAGTTTAAGGCTGCGCAATCTGGGGCTGGTCATGCTGCTGTTTTTTGCGGTCAGTAGCATGCTGGAATTTCTGCATCCCTATAAAATCTGGTTTGCACTCTGGCTATCACTTTCTAGTGCCGTATTTATCTTAATGGGGGCTTTGGGACAGCGTTATGCCACCATTTCTTTTGGCACTGTATTGCTGTCCATTTACACCATGTTTGGCTTGGGAGAATATGGACACTGGTATGAGCAGCCGCTGTATTTTGTAGTTGGGGTGGTGTGGTATGGCCTGACTTCGATTCTGTTTTACCTGATTCGTCCCACTTTACAGGTTCAGGAAAATCTGTCCATCAACCTACAACAGATGGCCGAACTGCTATCGACCAAAGCCAAATTATTTGATCCCGATAATCAGAATAATGTCGAACCGCTGCTTTATGAACTTTCCTTAAAAAATACCCAAGTCATTGAAAGCTTTAACCGCACCAAAGATTCTTTACTGACCCGACTCAAAGCCTCGCGCCCAAATCATAAAACTATTTACTGGCTGAATCTTTATTTTCTGACTCAGGATATTCATGAGCAGGCAACTGCTAACTATCTGCATTACGAGCAGATTCACCAGCATTTTAGCCGTACCGATCTGATTTTTCGCATTCAGAAAAATATTCACTTGCAGGCGCTTGCCTGCCAGCAGTTGGCTGCTTGCGTATTGCGTAATGAAACTTATCAACTTCCTGAACAGCATCAACTGGCACTCAAAGCATTAGAAGCCTCCATGAGGGACTGGATTGCCCAGCATCCACAGAATATTGAGGTAAAAAACTTACAGCTCATTCTGAGCAATCTGCTGAGTGTGCATGAACAGCTGCAACATTTGCAGGATGGACAAGCCATTTACCGTCCAGATTATCCAAAGTATTTTGATGATTCCAGCCTGTTTGATGATGATCTGCGTGGACCTGCGGATTTCTGGCTGAAATTAAAACCCCATTTGGGACCGCAATCGGCGCTGTTTCGTCATGCGGTGCGGATCGCTTTGGTCTTTCTGGTCGGCTATGCAATTTCTCTATTGCCCTTTGCCAAAAATGGCTACTGGATATTGCTGACCAGTCTGTTTGTATGCCAGATCAGTTATTTCGCTACCAAAAGCCGTTTAAAACTGCGAACTTTGGGTACATTGCTCGGCGTCATTCTAGGAATTCCAATCCTGTATTTTGTACCAAGTATTGAAGGCCAGTTGCTGCTTACGGTGATTTTTGGTGTCGGCTTTTTCTATTTGCGCTCCAAGAAATATGCTATGGCTACATTAATGGCGACCCTAGTAGTACTGCTGATTTTTAATCTGAAAGGCGCAGGCTATGCTGTCATTCTGCCGAGAATTATCGATACCCTAATTGGCTGTCTAATTGCCTGGCTGGCGGTCAGTTGTATCTGGCCGGATTGGAATTTCCGTAATATTTCCAGCAATATCAAAAAATCCTCCCAAGCGACGCTGAACTATTTACTGGCTATTCTGGAGCAATATCAGCATGGCAAAAATAACAGCATTGCTTATCGGACAGCACGTCGTTTGGCCCACAATGCCCAGATTGACCTTTCCAATATGATTTCCAGTCTGAGTACCGAACCAAATCCAGATCCGGTGCTGATTCGCAATGCCTTTCGTTATCTAGTTTATAGTCACAGTCAGCTCAGTTATATTTCCGCATTGGGTAGCCATCGTGAACAGGTATCTGATCCGCAAATTCTGCAACTGCTCTCTGCCTGTCAGCAGACTTTAACCTCTGCCCTATCAAATCCTGAAAATGTACCGCAGCAGGACATTCAAGGCCAATTGGCAGAAATCCGGCAACTGAGTCAGCAGGAACATATTTCTACCCACCTGCTGCTGGTGCTTAAACAGATCAGTCTGTTACTGGAAACCTTGCCTGAATTATTGTCTCTAAGACAGCAATTACTAGCTGTTGAAATCAAATAACCAAGCGGAGCACTAGGATATAAGTATTTAAAATAATTAATTTTATCCTATAAATTTCATTTTGCTTAAATTGGTAGATTGGGTACACTCAAGCCTGATTGAATAGAACATAGAAGAGTGAGCGCGCGTGAATATTAAAACTTTGCGTCTGGTTGGATTGCTTGAAGGTATTTCATTTCTGCTGCTGTTATTTATTGCCATGCCGGTCAAGTACATGATGGATAACCCGATTCTGGTAAAATATATCGGCATGGGTCACGGCGTTCTTTTCGTGCTTTTTCTTGTGGTGTTATTTGCGGTCTGCGAAAAACAGAAATGGTCTCTGAGTATGTTTATACTGGGTTTGATCGCTTCGATTCTGCCGTTTGGGCCATTTATTTTTGATATGAAATTAAAGAAGTTGGAGCAGCCGGCTGAAGCTTAGCTTTTGGATTCTAATCATTATTAAATCAATCATGGACGTTCCCTCGCCTTTTAGGAGATGAGCAGCACTGCTGCGCAAGGGTGAGGTTATTTTATTAATATTTCCCTCTCTCACTCTCTCCCATAGGGAGAGAGAACATTTAATACTTGTATTTGAGGCACATAAAGTAAATAGCTTCATTCGATTAAATATTTAAGAGAAAGGAATTCTTTTAAAACTCCCCTCGCCCTTTTCTTTCCAACATCACCTGTTTCAGCTGCATACGCGGCAAGCTAAACCACAGCGCAATTAAAATAAACGAGGCACCGCAGTAAGCCCAAAGATCAAAAGCTTCATATGCAATTCTGACCACTTCAATCACGATAAAGAAACTCAGCATCATCAAGATAGATACCGTTGCCGCAACCGTGCCTTTAGACACTTCAGATGACATCAGCGCAAACCGGTACAATACCGAGAAGCTGATCCCTTCACCCAGACTGATGCAAGTGGTACCAATAATCAGGCAATGCAGGAAATAATCCGGAATCAGCATTCCCACTAAAAGCAAAATGGTTCCAAACAGCATCAATGGCACACCTAGCATTACTGTTTTACCGAGCGGCATCTTGTCAATAATTTTTAGCAGAATGATATTGCCCAGAATCAGGCCACCCAATACCGGAAACTGAGCCAGGCCATATTGCATGCTGCTCAAGCCCAATTCTTCAACCAGAATCACAGGAGATAAGGCAATCCATAGCATCAAGGGCAAGCTCACCAGCGGCAATGCCATGGTCATGATCACAAAGCGTTTATTTTTTAGGACTTGCTTAAAGTCATCGATAATATAGCTGAGTGGCTGTTTAGGAATACTGATATTCGGATTCGGCATTTTCGCTTTCAGTCCAAACCAGCTCAGAAATGCCAGACAGGCGATGCCGATAAAGCCCCAATGCCATGAGACATGGTCAATCATAAAGGCGCCGACCACTGGCCCTAAAAGTGGTGCCAGCAAGGAAACATTGGCCATAAGTGCCATGACTTTAATGGCATCACGTTCTTCAAAACTTTCCTGAATCGCGGCATACCCCACAGCAGCAATAAAGGACAAGCCAAAACCTTGTAAAAAGCGCAGGAACAGAAAGCTTTGAATATTCGTTGTGAGTAAAATTGCCAGACAGCAGATTACAAAAAATGCCACGCCACCGAGCAGGACTTTTTTACGGCCTAAACGGTCTGATAAGGGTCCTAAAATTGCGGCAACAAATGCCCCACCTAACAGGAAAAAGGACATAGAGGATGGTGCCCAGGAACTGCTCACACCAAAATCACGGGTAATGGCCAACATGGCCGGCTGGATCAGGTCATTACAGATATAGACGGAGAATTCAAACAGCACCAGTGCCAGAGGAAACATCAGTGTGGCACGGGTCAGTTTGTGGGTTTGGGCGTTTTGCATGGGAGTTGTTATTGCCAGTCTGCCCATTAATAGCAGACCGAACTTTATCTAAAATAGAGAAGAATAATTTTAGCAGAGATCGGATTTAAAGTATTTTGAACTTTAACTGTTCTCAACCGATTTCTTCATTTTAAAAGATTCAGCTAAAACTTTATTTGCCTCTGTCAGTAATTTGACTTGTTCCAACGAATTATCAGAATTTGAATCAGCTTTCGAATCATTATAAAGTTCCTGTCCAAAGAAACGATCTGCTAAATGTTTCCGAAGTTCTAAACGATCCTCATCTTTAAATTCACGGGCATAAAGTGGGAAAGAAGCGAGTTCAGTTCCCAACATTCTGGCTTTATATGCCACTTTACGATGTTTAGAAGATTCACGAGCTAAGTACCAAGCAGGTGTAGTTAAGCTAAAAAGCATCAATGTTTTGATTAGACTTTCCCAACCAAGTGGAATATGAATATAGGTACTATCTCTTAAATGATTCCAATTTTGGATAGAGATGTTAAGAAAACCCAATATCAATATTGTTCCAATAATTGCAAAAATACCTAAAGCCCAATTTCTATATTTGTTTGCTATCGAAACTTCTTCCTCATGAATTTCATCATATAATTTTTTAATTAAGCTATTATTTTTATCGTCTATATCCTGATTTAATAAATACTTCTTTACTCTTAACTCTTCAACTAATTGATTAGCTTCACTCTGTAATTTCAAAACATCTTCATTATTAAAAGAAATTCTTAATTGTTCTTTATGTATATCAAATAGTTGTCTGTTTATTTTTCTATAGCTTCTTTCTAAATTATCTTTATCTATATTTAAAGGGAAATCTAATTCATCAGTATCAGCGAATTTATACTGGCTATCAAATACCCCTAATACTTTTCTTGCAGTTCTTTCTGCTTCAAAGACTTCATCTAAATTGAAATGAGGATTCGCGTATTTTAATCTAGTTAGTAAAGACTCTAATAAATCGGTATGCTGTTCTAGCCGTTTAGAAAACTCCTCAAATCTATAGAGAATAAGAAGCTGTACTAAATCTAAGTAATCAAAAGTATTGTATGGGGCAGAATCAAATAATTTTTGTAGTTCATAACTTATATTACTAAGCACAGTTTCTATATTAATATCGTTTTTCATATCGCCCCAAAAAGCAAAAAAGCGCATCCTGAAGATACGCTTTTAACGAAGTTTTATTTAAAGATCAAACATTATTATGGACAGACTGCTTTCTGGAAAGTTTTGGTATTTGAACCGCGTACACACTGATAGAGCTTTTCAGTATTGTGCATTTTCCAGTTTTTCTCTTCTTTCCTAAAATGATAAATGGTCTGAATCGATCTCACCGAATCATCCATCAGACCTGTTTCAGTTACTTTCACCTGTCCAACTGTCGGTGACTCAACACGATTAAAGAACTGACGAATCTCGACTGTTGCCAATTCTTCACGCAGGTCAGGCCTCATTTTAAGCACCTGATCCAAAGGTGTATCTGAAGAAGACTGCACTTTTGCAATCACTTTCTGGGTAGTCGTACAACCTGATGTCATCACACCCAGACCTAAAATTGTAACCGCCAATAACCGTAACATATTGTTTAACCCAGATTATCTTTATTATGCAGAAATTATCATGCCGGGCTTTTCAGCTTAACGCTATTTAGACTCTGTAAGTCCAGTTACAGAGCAATAAAAAAAGCGCACCTTTCGATGCGCTTTTGTAAATCTATTCTGATTAAAGATCGAATAGTTTGCCTGGGTTCATGATGCCATTTGGATCGAATACTTTTTTCAAGGCTTTCATGTATTCGATTTCTTCAGCTGAACGGGTGTATTCAAGATAAGGTTTCTTGGTCATACCTACGCCATGTTCCGCAGAAATTGAACCGTCATATTTTTTCACAGTATCAAATACGTACTTGTTCACGACTTGGCATTTTGCAAAGAATTCATCTTTGGTCAGGTCAGCCGGTTTCAGGATATTCAAGTGCAGGTTACCGTCACCGATATGACCGAACCAGCAGATTTCGAAGTCTGGGTAGTTTTCATTCACGATCGCATCAATTTCTTTAATGAATGCCGGTACGTGAGTGATCAGTACAGAGATGTCATTTTTGTATGGAATGAATGGAGCGATTGACTCAGAGATGTCTTCACGCAGACGCCATAAGCTATGTACTTGCTCAAGACTTTGGCTCATCACGCCATCCAGCACCCAACCCTGTTCCATACAGTGCTCGAAGATTTCCATCGCCTTGTCCATAATCGGCTCAAACGGCGCTTCAAATTCAAGCAATACATAGAATGGACATTCAGTTTCGAATGGGCGCTGTACGTGACCATTGGCCAATACTTTTTGCATCGCCAGCTCACCGAAGAACTCGAATGCAGTCAGGTCGATTTTCGCCTGGAAGGCATGTAACACTGGCATGATCGCATCAAAATCAGGGACGCCTAGTACCAACACTTGCAGGTCGTGTGGCTGACGCTCAAGTTTGATTTCTGCTTCAGTGACTAAACCTAAAGTACCTTCACCACCAATGAACAGGTGTTGTAACGCATAACCAGTCGCGTTTTTGATCATGCCCTTGTTCAGACGCAGCACATCACCTTTACCTGTGACCACAGTCAGGCCTAGCACCCAGTTACGGGTCATGCCGTATTTGATCACTTTAATCCCGCCGGCATTGGTACCAATGTTCCCGCCGATCTGGCTTGAACCAGAAGAGGCAAAATCTACCGGGTAATACATACCCTGCTCTTCAGCATAGTTTTGCAGCTGTTCAGTCACCACACCTGCCTGTACGCGCACCATACGGTCTGCCGGGAAGAATTCCAGAATCTGGTTCATCTTATCCATGCTCACCACAATCTCGCCATTCGCAGCGACAGCGCCTGCAGAAAGACCAGTACGACCACCTGATGGTGTTACTGCAACATTGAACTGATTCGCAAGCTTCACAATTGCTTGAACCTGTTCAGTTGAAGATGGGAAAACGATGACCGATGGGTTTGGATCAAAGTGTTTGGTATGATCACGACCCCAATTCTGGAGGCTGTCCGCATCAGTTTTAATACGGTTTTCACCCACAATTGCAGTCAATTGGGTCAATAACTCTGGGGTTAAAGCGACTGGAGCATTCATCGTTTGCAGACCTAGCATGAATTAAACAAGAGAGACCTCGCCGGTTTATTTGTATATTTTTCAGGCATTAAAACCTGTATACAAAGCAGGCGAAACATGATGATTAAAGCACCAAAACTGGCAGCTTAAACAGCATGGCGCAATATTATAAGCTATTTTTGGGGCTTTCCCTTAAAAAATGACAATTTTGATAATATACCTTTGAAAATGATAGTTTAATTCAACCAGTTCTATCATTTTCACTACTATCACTTGCAAAAATAGCTGATATTGTAGTCATCAAGGAAATGTATAACCGCCCCATTCCTGTGCTATTATACGGCGACTAAATTTGGCCTTTGTAGCGGAGCCGTAATGAGCCAACATCTATCTCTACCTAAAGATAAAATCCGTTTTCTATTGTTAGAAGGCGTTCACCAGAACGCAATCGACACATTGAATGCAGCTGGATATACCAATATCGACTATCGCAAAACAGCGCTTGAGGGTGAAGCACTGAAAGAAGCGATTAAGGATGCACACTTCATTGGTATCCGTTCCCGTACTCAGCTCACTGAAGAAGTGTTTGAAGCTGCGAACAAACTGATCGCGGTAGGTTGTTTCTGTATCGGTACTAACCAGGTGAACCTGGATGCAGCAATGCGTCGCGGTATTCCGGTATTCAACGCACCATATTCAAATACACGTTCGGTTGCTGAACTTGTACTTGCTGAAGCGATTCTTCTGCTTCGCCGTGTACCTGAAAAATCTACAGATACACATGCAGGCGGCTGGAACAAATCTGCTGTAGGTTCGTTCGAAACTCGTGGTAAGACTTTAGGTATCGTTGGTTACGGTTCAATTGGTTCACAACTTTCTGTCCTTGCTGAAAGCCTGGGTATGAAAGTGATCTATTTCGACACAGTGACTAAATTACCATTAGGTAATGCACGTCAGGTCGGCACAATGGGCGAACTTCTTGCAAATGCTGATGTTGTTTCTATTCACGTTCCTGATGTTCCGTCTACACGTAACTTCATGACTAAAGAACAATTCGCGCAAATGAAAGAAGGCTCAATCTTCATCAATGCGGCACGTGGTACATGTGTGGTGATCGAAGATCTGGCTGAAGCATTGAAATCTGGCCACCTTGCGGGTGCTGCGGTTGACGTATTCCCGAAAGAGCCTAAAGCGAACGGTGAAGAATTTGTTTCTCCATTACGTAACATTCCAAATGTGATCCTGACTCCACACGTGGGCGGTTCTACTATGGAAGCTCAGGCGAACATCGGTCTGGAAGTTGCTGAGAAATTTGTAGCTTATTCAGATAAAGGTATGACGCTTTCTGCGGTGAACTTCCCAGAAATCGCGCTTCCATTAACTGAAGGCAAACACCGTCTGCTTCACATCCACAAAAACATTCCGGGTGTGTTGTCTAAGATCAACAACCTGTTTGCTGAACACGGCATCAACATCTCTGGTCAGACTTTAATGACCAAAGGCGATGTGGGTTACCTGGTGATGGATGTAGACGCAACTGCATCTCAAGAAGCACTCGATACTCTACACAACCTTGAAGGTACAATCCGCGTTCGCGTATTGTTCTAATTCAGGTTGTTAAAAAGCCACAGTCTTCGGGCTGTGGTTTTTTTATTGCTTAAAGGTTTTTATTTTTAAGCCTTACTCAGCTGATGCTGCTCTTCCGCTCTTCGAGAAATCGAAACAAATTTAGTCATGCCAAATCTTAAAATTGCACCTATGGTGCAAGCGCCGCTGATTCTGCTGATCGCGATGATCAGCATGCAGAGCAGCGGCTCCTTTGCCAAATATCTATTTGGCCAGTTCCCGATCTTGACCGTTTCTGCAATGCGCCTACTTCTTGGTGGATTGATTCTGGCGCTCATTTTTAAGGTCTGGCAGATCAATTTCCGCCAGGTCAAATGGCCAGCCATTATCAGCTATGGCTTGGCATTAGCTGGCATGAATATGCTGTTTTATCTGGCAATTGATCGATTGCCGATTGGAATCGCAGTCTCTTTTGAATTTATTGGCCCCTTAAGTGTTGCCCTGTTTTATGCCCGGCAGAAATTTGATTTTATCTGGGTAGGATTGGCCATTCTGGGGCTGGTTCTGTTGTTTCCCTTTGATCAGGCTGCACAACCGCTTGACCCGATGGGCATCCTGTTTGCCTTAGGTGCAGGTTCCTGCTGGGCACTATATATCGTGGCCGGACAAAAGCCTTCGGGTGTATCAGGGAATCATACCGTGTGTCTGGGCATGTTCGTCGGCATGCTGGTGCTGATGCCGATTGCCCTGTTTGCGGGAATGCCTGCTCATGTGTTTGAGCCAAGCAGCCTCATGTATTTTGTTATTTTGGCTGCACTTGCCAGTGCCTTACCCTTTACTTTGGAAATGATTGCACTGCGTAATTTAACCGCATTGAGTTTTGGCACTCTAATGAGCCTGGAACCTGCTGTTGCAGCACTCTCCGGTTTTGTATTCTTAGGCGAAACTTTATTGTGGACACAATGGCTGGCACTGGCCACCATTATCAGTGCGTCGATTGGCTGTACGGTGATGACACAAAGAAGAAAGCACTAAATAAAAAAGGCGCTCAAGCGCCTTTTTTAAATGACCTATTTAATTTTAGCGTGGCGTTGCATCCTTAATAGCTGTATTTAATGCTGTAGCTGCTGTCACATTATAGCCATCACATGCCGAAGCAAGATGGTCATACAGGTAATCTGTCCATTTGAGCATTAGAGGAGTTGCACCCTCTTCCCTTAAATTGTCCAAGGCAGCTTTTCTTGCTTGAGCAATATAATCGGCATGATCAATATGCTCTCCATGTTCCGAGAAAGTACTGGAATAAATTTCACCCTGATATTCGATCGCCCCAAAGTATTTATAATATTGCTGAGCATCGTCTTTATATTCGGCTTTTTTAAATTTCAGGTTAGCCATCGTGCCATCTAAAATAGTTTTCGCCATCTCTTGAACAGACTCGCCTGTCTGCCATTCAGCCAGTGTACGATAGCCAGTTTTGATATCCGGATCAAATTCAATAAATTCTTCCTCAGGATGTTCCGCCAGAATACGGAAACATTTAGATCCGTTCGGGAAAGTACGTGCCTTCTGCAAACCGACAAAATTGGTAGCAAACTGATTGTAATATTTACGTTCAGCATCCGTGGTATCAGTATCAAAGAAAACTCTGGTCTCGGTATCGTCATACATCTTCACGACAGCAATATTGGTACGTTCAGTTAATGCTTTACCTGACAGGTCGTACCATTCCAGGTGTCGATGATTGCTGATGTTATTTTCCGGAATAGTGACGGGACGACTGGTAAATTGTTCAGAAGTATTTTCCAGTACTTTTTCCAGTTTATAGCCTAATGCTGTACGGGCACGATCTGCAGGGAATACGCCTTTTTCTGTGACATAAATTGGGAAGGTCATATCTTCATCAAGATCATATTCAGTATCAACAGTCCGGTTATCATCTGCATACAAGATGCCGTCAGTGATTTTATTTTTATGACTGGCCAATAGAAGCTTTTCCGACTCCATATCTGAAGCATCAATATTCGGCAGGTTGAACTGATAGGTATAGAATTCAGAAATCGTATCTGATGTTCCATCATCATTATCCGGAGTTCCAGGATTGCTCGGATTACCAGGATTGGTTGGGGTTGGTTGACCTGCGACTGGCTCGTTATTATCAGAATCAGAGCCACCACATGCAGTCAGCATAAGGCTCAAGACAGCACAAGAGAGTAATCTTAATTTCATTATTATCTACCTTATTATTTTTTGATCGTTTTATTTTTCATTGTTATTTTAAAGTTGACCCAAATCATGAGGTCTAAGCCATTTTAATAAATATAAAATTAAGATCAAATTAAAAATTGATTAATTTGTAACCACAATCTCATCAACAATTAACGTTGAATTTAATTTTTTCGGTGGGGGATAAAATCAAAAATTTAAATCCACTGATCCAAAATCTGCTTCGTATTCACAAAATATTCTTCTGCCCTACTCATCAAAAATTAACCAGTTTGATATACTTCCGCTTTCTTCTGTATCTCGATTATACCCTTCTGGTATAAGTAGTTTCTCCCATGCCAAACGTCCAACTTCTTGCTGTGTTGTACATGGTTCTCTCCATGATTTCATACCAGATCAGTGCATCCTTCGCCAAGCAACTTTTCCTGGTGCTTGACCCGATCACCGTCACTATTTTAAGACTCTGCTTTGCCGCCATTATTGTCTGTATCATGTTCCGTTCCTGGAAAGTTATTCGACGTTTACAATTCCTGAAATGGCAGGATCTGCTCTGCTATAGCGCTTCTCTGGGCGTGATGAATATCCTGTTCTATATGTCGCTAGGGAAACTTCCTCAAGGGATTGCAGTCGGACTGGAATTTATTGGCCCGCTAGGACTGGCCTTAATTTCGATTCAGAACCGTAAGGACTATGTCTGGGTGCTACTGGCAATTTTAGGTATTGTGCTGATGGTGCCATGGGGGGAAGCCAATAGCAGTAACTTTGACCTGTTTGGTGCAGCCTGCGCCTTAGGTGCCGGCCTCTGCTGGGCGCTGTATATCTATTTTGGGCAACGCGTGGTGCAGCAAAATATCGGCATGCATGCACTGACGATTGCCATCAGTATTTCAGCCTTGTGTTTGCTACCAATCGGACTATATAACAACGCCTCTGCTTTGATTGATACTCAATATTGGGGCAAGGCCATTACTATTGCAGTGCTGGCAACCGCTATTCCTTATGCGCTGGATTTAAAAGCGCTCCAGCACTTGAATAAAACCAGTTATGGTACGCTTTCCAGTCTGTCTCCAGCTCTGGCGGCACTGGTGGGTTTTATTTTGCTGGGTGAAAAAATTACGCTACTTCAAACCGTCGCACTGGTTTGTATTATGCTGGCTTCAGTTGGCGTGACCATGCGGGAAGCACGACAGCAATATAAAACCCGGAAAATAGAAAGCTGAATAAATAAAAAAAGATGGCACTCTGGCCATCTTTTTTTGTCATGAAAATTTGAATTTAAATAAATTTAAATATTAGCTTTTAACCAGCATGTCTTTTTTCATTTCTTTATAACGCTGATATTCAGTTTTGTACTGATCCGCTAAAGCCTGTTTTTGTTCATCTCCCAGAATTTTTCCGGCCTGCTGGAAGAAAGCATGCTCTTCTTCTTTCAAATGATGATGTACCTTATCTGACAGTTTCTTGGCAATTGCAATCCAGCTTGGGCTACTAAATTCAGTTTCAGTCAGTTCCTCAATCATTTCATCCATTTCATGATGTTCTGCCAAGGCGTGACGGGTAATGTTCAGGCCGGGATCTGTCATCATCAAGGGAATATAAAAGTAACGATCTTCTGCGGTTTCATGCGCAAACAGTTCATTCTTCAGCTGCTTGAACAACTCACGACGTTCTGGCGAATCCCCCGAAGTTTGCAGTAATTTTTCTGCCAGATCACGCTGGATTTCATGACTTTCCCTTAATGCTTCAAAAATGGTGGTCATGTAATTTTTCTCCTGTTTTTGTCATGCCTTTGCTCCAGCATAGAGTGAAACCGGCAAATGGTCAGGAATATTTATAAGGCGAATTTGTATAAAAAACTTTAATATTGAGAATAGTTTACATCTATTTTTAGGCTAAAAACATCTGATAAGCCATACGGCAAATCAGCAAACTGACCAGGATCAGAAACAGAATCCGGATAAAACCGCTGCCATATTTAAAGGCCAGTTTAACTCCTAATAGCGAACCGCAAATATTGGCAGCCGCCATCATGGCACCGACTAGAAACAGCACATGACCTGTAGGAATAAAGAAACTCAGTGCCGCCAAGTTGGTAGTGAAATTGGCAATTTTCGATAAAGCTGAGGCATGCAAGAAATCCACGCTCAGATAACGGATAAAGAAAAAGATAAAGAAACTGCCCGTGCCTGGGCCAAAAATTCCGTCATAGAAACCGATAGCCAGGCTACCTAATGCTGCCAGTATCAGCATCTTTTTATTCAGCTTTTGCTCGACATGTACCCGTCCGAATTGCTTTTTCATGAAGGTATAAATCGCAATCACGATCAGCATGATCAGCACAAAAGGCTTGAGAATATCCACCGGAATCAAGGTGACACTGGCTGCTCCAATAAATGAGCTAATAAAGCTGCACAGCGCAATTACACCAAGTAAAACCCATGGCAGCTTGACCTGTCTAAGATAGGAAAAGGCTGCCGAGCCTGTACCGAAAATAGAGGCTAGCTTGTTAGTGCCAAATACTGTGGCAGGTTGCAGCTGCGGCAGACTGCTCATAATCGCCGGGATCTGGATCAGACCACCCCCACCGACGGCAGCGTCAATCGCTCCGGCCATAAAGGCAAAAAGCACCAGACTGAGGATAATCTCAATGTCCATTGTTATTCAACGCGCCTAGAGATTAAGAACACGTTTGGGTACCAGACGTTTTTTATCTGTGATTTCAGCCAGGCCTAAGCATTTCTCGCCATCAAAAACCAGCACCTGTGGCTCTGCCGAATGGTCGATATTACTTTCCATACCCCGGCTAAAATATTCTGCACGGCCTTCCGGTGCCTGAATCTGCGGGAAATGCTGTACCGGTGCATAAGCTGGCAGTAATAGTGCTTCACGTTCTGCCTCAGTCAAGCTTTCCAGATATTCAATGGTATAGCTTGGAATAAGGTCAAAATGACCGGTTTGAATCCGGTGCAGATAAGTCAGATGACCATAAGTACCGAGTGCTTTGGCAATATCTTCGCCGAGTACCCGGATATAAGTACCTTTGGAACAGGTCACATCCAGCGTAATGCTATTTTCAGTAAAAGATAAAAGCTCAATTGCATAAATGGTAATTGGACGTGCTTCACGTTCGATTTCAATGCCCTTACGCGCCAGCTCGTACAGCGGACGACCTTCTTTTTTCAGAGCCGAATACATCGGTGGCACTTGCTGGATCTCACCGACAAACTTGGCAATTGTCTCCTGAATCAACTCTTCATTCAGTTCAGGGACTGGTTTTTCCAGCAGAATCTCTCCTTCGACATCACCTGTGGTGGTGCTATGTCCTAGAAAAACTGTGGTCTGGTAACGCTTGGTTGAATCCAGCAGATAATGCGAAAACTTGGTCGCCTCACCCAGACAGATCGGTAAAAGACCGGAGGCCAAGGGATCTAGTGCACCAGTATGTCCAGCTTTTTGCGCACGATATAACCAGCGTACTTTTTGCAATGCAGCATTCGAGCTGATGCCTAGAGGCTTATTTAATAGAAATACACCGCTGATATGACGACGCTGAATTTTAGGAGATGAGGATTTCATGGCAAAAAGTCAGACATTTTATAAATTGGCGCAATGGTAAAACCCCTGCCAATTATTTACAACTTTTCTACAGCATATAAGGTGCAATATCTCCTATCCTGCCGAATGCAAAATTTAAAATAATCCGATAATTAAAATAAAGGTGCATAGGATATGCAGAAATATAAACTATGGATCGTGATTGCGCTCATCATCTTGTGCTTGATTACCCTGATTCTATGGCTTGCGCCCAGGGATGAAGCACAGGCACGTGTCTCGGGCCCGCAATCCACCAATGAAAGCAGTGCTCAACAGGCAGCAGCACTGGCCAATGGCCCCGTAAATAATATATTCCCGAGTCCAAGCCAGCAGGATACGGAAATTAATTGCCAGATGCAGATGGATGCCAGCAATCGCCTGATTGTCAATGAACAGACCCGTAACTGTTTTGAATATTTTATTACCCAATATGGGGAAAAAACCCTCGAACAAATCCAGCGAGATTTTAAAGCCTATATTCAGCAAAATTATCAGGATCCTGCACTCTCACAAGTTCTGGATCTTTGGGATCGTTATATCCAGTATCGTCAAGGTTTGGGAGAACTGACTCCACCTGCAGGTCTGGATCAAGAAGATCCAGCTTACTACCGCAGTATCTATGCCAGCACCCAGAACCTGCGTAAACGCTTTTTCTCTGATTATGAAATTGAAGGACTGTTTGGCACTGAAGATACCTATCATGAATATACCTTAGACCGGATGGCAGTCATGGCAGATAAAAAGCTGAGCGAAGCAGAAAAAGCCCAGAAGCTAAAAGAACTGTTTGCGCAGTTACCGCAGGACTGGCAAGAAAATCTGGAGCAACTGAATAAACTGGAAGATCTGCGTAAACTCACCGCTGATATTAAAGCCCGGGGTGGTTCTGCGGAAGAAATCCGTCAGATGCGCCTGAATCTGGTCGGTCCTGAAGCAACCCAACGTCTGGAAAAACTTGATGATGAACGTGCGAATTGGAAATCCAGTGTGACGCGTTACTTGGGCGAGCGCGATAACATCCTAAAAAGTGGCCTGAGTGAAAATGCCAAACAGCAGGCAGTTGATCAGTTGCGTCAGAAACATTTCCAGCGCCCTGAAGAACGGCTTCGTGTAGGTACATTTGAACAGGTACATGATCAGGGTGGGACCCTACCCTTTGCCAATTAATTTTCAGCTAAAATTGCTCATTGACGCCGTAGCTACACAGTACTGCTACGGTGTCGAATATCTTCTCTTATTCCCTTTTTTTGTCTCATCTCTTATATAAAAACAGTAACGCTGACCCTCTATTTTGAGAGTTTAACAGAGCCATTTCCCTCTGAAAGCCTTGATTTTCTTGGGCTGATTACTTTTTTTAACATTGTTATTTGTTTCTAACTATTTCAACCTAAACATTCATCAATCTTATATTTCAAGGAGTTAACAATAAAATACATACGTATATAAATTGCAAATTTATGGACTCATAAATGCTCATCGGGCATGGCCCAAAATGACATGGAATTGGCTCATCAGCATGAAAAAATGCTTCTGCTTCAAAATAATAATTTTTGCACGTGATTGAAGATTAGGTCTGCACGATCGAGACATCCAACTTCAATATTTATCGTGCATCAATACTCCCGAGCAATGATTGCTTTTTATAACAATAAAATGAACAAAGGAACGGTTATGCGTACTTTTATTAAAACAACACAGATGCTGGCGCTTTCCTTGGCAGCAGGCCTCGGTTTTGGCTTTTCAACACAAACCCAGGCGGCAGCAAGTGCAGTTCAGGTCACTGAAAAAGCCAAATCAGACTATGCCAAAACCAAATATCCTATTCTGATGGTGCATGGCTGGCTAGGCTGGCAACGCATAGGTACTGATACCATTGGCTTAGATTACTGGTATCAGATTCTGCCGGATATGGCTCGTAATGGCTCTACCGTGTTTGCCGCCCAATTGTCGCCTGCCAATACCACGACCCACCGTGGTGAACAGCTCATTCATCAGGTCGATGAAGTGCTGGCAATTACAGGGAAGGAAAAAATCAATCTCATCGGTCACTCCCATGGTGGCCCGACTGTACTCTATGTGGCAGCGACTCGACCGCAGCAGATTGCATCCATTACGGGGGTTGCAGGCACCTATCATGGCTCTAAAGTGGCCGATGATATTCAGAACAATACTCTTACCCGCACTGCTTTTAATGTTCTCGGTGATTATATTATTGGGCCACTGATCGCACTGGGACAGTTCAAACCTGAACTGGAAATTGATTTCGATGCATCCATGAAATCCCTGACCCAAACTGGCTCCAGCTCTTTTAATGCCAGCGTGGCCAAACAGATGGTGCAGGATGGTGTCTTAGCCTCCACAGAAAACTGTAATAAGAACCTGAAATCAAAAGACCGTAACGGTATCTATTATTATTCTTGGACCGGTGTGGCTCAAGCGACCAATGCACTGGATATCGATACCATCCTGATGCAGCTTGGCCCTTTATCTTACGGCAATAAAGACAACGATGGCATGGTTGCCCGTTGTAGTGCATTCATTGGTAAGGTGATTAATGACCAGTACAAGCTGAACCATACCGATCTGGCCAATATGATGTTTGGTCTTAAAGGCCTGTTTGCTCCGGATCCGGTGGCGATGTACCGTCAACATGCCAATCGTTTAAAACTTCAGAATCTATAATTTTCATCGCCCTTCTATCTGCGGATATAAGGGCTTTTTCGTTATTTTCACTTAAAAAAATAGGGAGATAAAACACTCAAAACGCTTAATGGGTCAGCTTTTCAGCTGGCTATTCCCCACATTATGGCGAGGATCGCCTTAACACAACAACAAGAATGAGGAAATAATGATGAAATATGGAGTATTAACGACAGGTCTGCTCATGGCAGCGGCCTGCTTTACGGCTCATGCCTCTACCCAGGCCAGTCAGGTGACGGCGAAAGCCAGTTCACAATATGCCAAAACCAAATATCCGATTGTATTTTCACACGGCATGGCGGGTTTCATTCGGGTTGGCACTGACCAGTTTGGACTGGACTATTGGTATCAGATTTTACCTGATCTGGCCCGTAATGGTGCGAATGTTTGGGCAACGCGAGTCTCCCCTTTTAACTCATCTGAAATTCGCGGTGAACAACTTTTGGAGCAGGTCAAGGAAATTGCCGCAATTACCGGAGCAGATAAAGTTAATCTGATCGGACACTCACATGGTGGCCCAACAATTCGTTATGTGGCCGGTTCAGAACCTAAACTGGTGGCTTCATTAACCACAGTAGGTGCACCGCACAAAGGTTCACCGGTTGCAGACCTGATTCTAAAAGCTGAAGGGACTGCTATTGAAGCGCCACTGGTCGGCACAATAAATCTGGTTTCTAAAGCCATTACCTGGGCTCAAGGCCTGGACCCAAACTCTTATCCGCATGATTCACTTGCAGGTGGCAGCAGTTTAACGGCATTGGGCTCTGCGAACTTTAATCAGAGATATCCCATTGGTATGCCGACTACCACCTGTGGTGAAGGTGCATATCAACAAAAAGGTATCTACAACTATTCATTCACAGGTGTAGGCCAAGTTACCAACCCGCTCGATCCTGATTCAGCACTCAAAGTTACAGCCCTGCTCATTGATGGCGGCAAGGAAAATGATGGTCTGGTCTCCCGCTGTAGTGCCAAATTCGGTAAAACCATTCGGGATAACTACAACTGGAACCACCTGGACGAAGTGAACCAGTTACTCGGGTTAAAAAATGTCTTTGCTCCAGACCCAGTCGATGTTTATCGCCAGCATGCCAACCGCTTAAAACTGCAAGGTTTATAGAGCTACACAAGCCTCTATTCATCCAGAGGCTTTTTCCATCTTATTTTTCGCTAAATTTTTTCTTAAAATTTACTTGTTAATCATGATTAAACTGCATATAAAATATTCATCAAATATAAAAAGAACTGTGAAATAAAATAAATGCAGATACCTTCTATAGAAATCAAAAACAGATTTAAAAGAACCTGCCCCTGTTGCAAACGAAAAGTGATTAATCCTTTTCAATTTAAAAAATATGAGCCTTATTATTGTCCCTCTTGTCATCGACATATTATCGCAAATGTATGGATCAGTATTTTACTGGCTATCACACAATGTTTTATTTGCATTCAACTTTTTAATGCAGGATTCCAGTCTTGGGGATATTTTGTATTATTCCTGATGTTTATTCATAAAATTTTCTTGGATATTTTGGATGCCATGATCTTGCCTTTGCAGGAACATTTCGAATAAATCCAGATAAAAGCAAACATAAAAAAATGCGCCCAAAGGCGCATTTTTTTGCTTAAAAGCAAGGCTAAAATTAACCTTGTTTACGAGCTGGCAATTTTTCACGAATACGTGCAGCTTTACCAGACAATTCGCGTAGGTAGTAAAGTTTAGCACGACGAACGTCACCACGACGTTTCACTTCGATTTTAGCAACGATTGGAGAGTGAGTTTGGAATACACGCTCAACGCCAACACCGCTAGAAATTTTACGTACTGTGAACGCAGAGTTCAGACCACGGTTTTTCTTAGCAATGACAACGCCTTCGAACGCTTGTAGACGTTCACGGTCGCCTTCTTTTACTTTTACTTGGACAACTACTGTGTCACCTGGTGCAAAAGCTGGGATGTCTTGTTTAAGCTGAGCATTTTCAACAGCTTGTACTAAAGGATGCTTACCGCTCATGGGGTATCTCCAATATGTGCGAGTCAGAAGAGGTCTGATTATCGCTGGGTATAGAGGCTGAATCGCATAGACCCGATTGACTTTCCCTTTATGCTTGACCGCTTCAATGCATAAAGAGCCTATTTTAAATATTTAAACAACATTGCTTAAATACAGATTTGGACAACAGGATTAGTTGTTGCCACTTTTTAAATCTTTTAGCCATTTCTTTTGCTGCTTGGTCAGTTCAACTTTTTCTACCAATTCAGGCCGGCGTTCCAAAGTGCGCTGATATCGCTGCAAAAACCGCCATTTTTCAATATTGGCATGATGTCCCGATTTCAAGATGTCCGGTACATCCATACCTTCAAAATGGTCTGGCTTGGTATATTGTGGGCAATCTAACAGACCATCCACAAATGAGTCTTGTACGTGTGATTGTTCATCTGACATTGCACCCGGAAGTCTCCGGATAATACTGTCCAATAAAACCATCGCAGGGAGCTCACCACCCGATAACACGTAATCTCCAATCGACCATTCCTGATCAACATATTTCTGGATCAAACGTTCATCGACACCTTCGTAACGACCACAAAGTACAATCAGTCCGTCATAGTTTACGAAGTCCTGTACCGCAGGTTCATTTAAGGTTTTTCCTTGTGGTGACATATACACCACAGGAACGTTAACTGCACCCGCTTGCGCTGCAAGCTCTTTGGCACGATGAATTGCTTTCGCTAATGGCTCAGCCATCATCACCATACCGGGACCACCACCAAATGGACGTTCATCCACCCGTTTATAGTTCCCTTCAGCAAATTCTCGTGGATTAATACAATGAATTTGCATCAAATCACGTTTTGCTGCGCGCCCGCTAATACCGTAGGCTGTAATCGCTTCAAACATTTCAGGAAAAAGCGTAATGACTGCAAAGAACACCGCAGACTCCTCATTTTCCTGCTGCGTTAACCCTTTTTAAGGATTAATAATCTACGCCCCAATTTACGTAGATACGACCAGCTTCGAGATCAACCCGCTGTACCACATCTTTATGCCATGGAATCATCCGCTCTTCGCCATCAACGCTATCAGCAGTAGCGCGAACTACCATCACGTCATTGGCACCTGTTTCAAACATTTCATGGATTTGACCGAGATTCACTTCCTGTTCTTCTTCATCCAGACCTAACACAGTTAGACCTTTTAAATCAGACCAGTAATACTCATCCACGCCTGGTTGAGGCAGTTGCGATTTAGAGATCCAGACATTAGCACCCACCAGGCCGTCTGCTGCGGTACGATCACTCACACCTTTTAGCGAAACAACCAGGCCCTTGCCATGTGGTTTCCAACGTTTTACATCGACAATTTGCCAACCTGCTTTGGTCTCAATGTACCAAGGAAGGTAATCAAATATATTGCTCATAGGTTCTGTATTGGAATAGACCCAGAGCCACCCATTTAATCCATATGCTGAACGTAACTGTCCAATCTGAATACGATCTTCGGGAACATTCTGTGTTGGTGTCATGGGCTACCTGCTACCTTAAAATTAAGCAGCAGCTGCAGCTTTCTTAGCTTGAGCAGCTAAAGAAGCAACACGTTCAGAAGGTTGAGCACCTTGAGAAACCCAGTGAGCAAAACGGTCAGCATCTAAACGAAGTTTTTCTGCTTTACCTTGAGCTGTAGGGTTGAAGAAACCGATACGTTCGATGAAACGACCGTCACGTGCATTACGGCTATCAGTCACAATGATTTGATAGAACGGACGTTTTTTAGCACCACCGCGTGCAAGACGAATAACAACCATGATAGAACCTTATAGTTTTTACGGATTATTCATGTACCGACCACCGGAACACTTCAAACCCCTTTCATAGAGGGCAATATTTTACGCGAAATTTGCCCTGAATGAAAGATCAAAAGTTAGTTATCCACAATTTTGAATTTGGTTAGCGTACGTCCCAAGTAGAGGTTTCATTCAAAACACAAGCAGATGCGCCTTTTTCCCAGAATTTTTGATTACGATGGTTCAAACATATTACACCATCATTCGCCATAAGAGTTCCGTTAATAGGTCTTGCTGTTAGCGTCCATGTAGTGGGTGTTACATTAGTTAATGTAAGTGTGTATAAAGCATCTGTAGGCCTTGGTAAAAAGCCTGAATGCCGAATTTCTGCAAGTGTTACTGGTTTATCAGCATCATCTACAATTGGTACATAAGAAAAATTAGCTACTTTAAAGCGCTGTAAACGATTCGCAATTTCAAGCATTTGCGCTTGAGCATCTGCTCTTTTGGTACTACGTACGTACTCTTGATAAGATGGATATGCTATTGCTGCTAAGATTGCAATAATTACAATAACAATCATGACCTCTATCAAGGTAAATCCTTTAAATTGTTTTACCATTCTTCACGCCCCGTTCCACATGTAACAGTCGTCGTATCAATATTGCTTAAAGTTTTGTTCCGGCAACGCACCCCTGTACTCGACATTAGAAAACTAAAATTACGTATATCGGTACTTGCTGCCAAAATCACCCAAGACTGCCCCGAACCTGTTTCTACAGTAAAATTGTATTTGACTGAAGAGCCCGTAGCACCTTTAGGCGATACTGCTAAACTCGTAGGTAATGAGAAATTTAAATAATTAAAGTTTCTAGACTTATGTCGTTCTAACGCTACTGCAATCTGTTGTAATTGATCCTGAGCCTGACTTGCATGGGCACGACGTACATATGATTGATAGGAAGGAATAGCAATTGCAGCGAAAATCGCTACAATCACTAAAACAACTATTAATTCAATAAGTGTAAAACCCTGCTCAGGTGAACTATTTTTTTTCATATTTCACCTATGATGTTTTACGTGCAAGTTTTTCATACCAACGCTGTGGAATTAAGCATATTTCAGTTGCTTCACCATCATCAAAACCACCTGTTACAGTTAATGCAATACGTCCACTGGTATTAATACAGTAATTTTTTGCACTTGTTTCACCAGTAGCATCTGGCGGGCAAGCTTCTCCTTCACAATCTTTAGGTGGGCAACTATTACCTATACAGTCTTCACCGCCACCGCCACCGCCTTTTTTACCACCTACAGTGACTGTATGAATTCCGACACCAATTACGCTACGTGAAGGCTCTAATTGGGAAGCACATTGACCGAAAGGCAGACAGAAAGCAGTTAGCATACTTTCACCTTTCACACCTGCACCACAGTCACCAGAAATACCTGGTTTACTTGCATCAAAGGTTGATACGTATAATTTATAGTTCATTGCAAGTGGTGTACCAAACACTTTTTCACTTTGCTTCTTGTAATTACTACAGTTAGTTAATTGACCATCTACACCAACCGTACAATGTTGGAACCGATAAAACCAGCCATCTTTTTTATCATAAGAGGCAACTGGATCAGTATTAGAAAATCTATTTCCCTCTGTAATTTCCCCTAAGTTTTCTTTTGTAAGATTTTGAGTATTTAAAGCTTTTGTTCTATTAAACAAATCACGACGGGCAACGTCTTTGTCGTATATATTGTAAATAGAATCATAATCATATGTTGTATCTGACGACGTGAAATCTTTCAATGGCTCACTACGATTACCACTACCAATTGAAATTACAGCAAAGATATCACCACTCTGACTATATAAAGAGAAACCAGGCATATCATAAAAACGTGGACTTTTAGCACCTTCATTCAGTTTTAAAAGTCTGACGGGAGTTTGAGGCACCGCACCCATCGTATTTTGTTTATTATCAAAATCTATCCTAAATAGTTGACCACCGAGATCACCAAAATAGATATGATCAGTTAAGTCATCACCATCGCGATCAACCGTACGAATTTCGCTTACCACGCTATATTTCAAATCAGTATGTTTTGTTGCAATGACACCAGAATTAGTGCTGGCTTCAGAGGTACTAGTTACATTATCACTCGCCCACCACAATAAATCCCCATTGTCGGCATCAAACATATAAACGCCAGCACCTTTTTTATTGATTTGGTTGTAGTTGTGATTCTCGTAGCCGGCATAAGCGCCTTTTTTCAGTTTAGTACTATCATCAGGATCAGTATATCTTGCATCCCCATCTACACCACCAGCATCATAACCACCACCAACAAACATGACTCGTTTACGTGTGCCTTTCCAATTTACCCAGCCAATCGTCGGCTTAGACCAGCTTTGCCCCATATATTCCAATTCATTAAATGTCTTAGCTGTAGAACCGCTGTAAACCTTTTTTGTTGCCGGATCAATATGAAACTTAAGTTCTGGCTTATTTATATTGCTTAAATCTAGAGCATAGTAACTGCGTCCACCCATACGCAAACCACCATATGCTATTTGCATACCTGTTTGACTCGCAGTACGCCCCGAACCAACAACCAAATTACCTGAGCTATCAACCACATATTGGGTATATAATGCCCAAGGACCATCAACACCATAATAAAGCTTTTGCATTCCACCATTTGTCACATTGGATAAACGGAATGCATCCTTCTGATTTTCAACCATTTCATTTGGAACGAATGCAAACTTTTCTACACCCGTTTCTGCATCTACAACATGTAATAAACCTTGCGTTGTGCCAAACAAAATATAATCCTCACGATCTTTGGCCTCCATCGCTTTTTTAGACTTGTTATATTCTAATTTGCCTTTATTGGTGACCAATACTGGATAAGAGTGCATTACTGCACCCATTTGCCGCAAAGCTGGTTGTGCTTTTAAATTATTAACTGTAGTTGGTAGTTTACTTAGATCAATGTTGTACCCTAAAAGAGATAATAAATAACCGCGATTTGGATCATTTTTATATGTTGTATTCTCAATATCTGCTAATTCAATTTGACGTAAGGATCCTGTGCCACCAAAAGTGGTAGTACCGTTTGACACAACTGCTTTACGATTTGTAAATAATTTACGTTCTGCCGTATTTTGTGCAGTCGCGCCTAAAAGCATCTGTGACCATGCTCCACCACGTGCAGCAAATTTTTTACTACCTACTGTATCTTCATCACTATTGGCTACAGACGGATTAACTGCCTTTGCCCAATAATCCTCAACATATGTAATAATATTACCTGTGTTTTCGTCATAAGTTGGTTCTTTTAAACGACCATCTTTTTCAAAAACATTTAATCCATTTTTTCCTTTCAATATACCCTTTTCACTAACCTCAAATTTTTTTAGATTGCCTAGCCATAATTGATAATTAGTATTTGGTGTAGGTTGAAACGTTTGGTAATAAGCTTCATCTTGGAGTTCTGCTGGATTTAATGCATCACGAGGGATCGTTGGTGAACCTGTAGTTACAGAAGGAATTTCTTTTGATAGATTGCTAATAAACTCATTCACACTATCTACCACGTCCTGTGAACTATTACCTGAGTACCACCCCCCCTCTCCTAAAATTCCCCATAAAGCAGCACGTTTGACATCCGTATCTATGATTCCCAATGCTGAAATATTTTGAGCTTGTGTTTTAGCTGAGTCATATTTATCAACATTATTAAAACTTTTACCAAAACCAACCACAGCTGTTTTAAATTTTAAATTTAGTGGATTTTTTTGTGGATCCAATAAATTAAGCGACATTTTATGTAAACAGTCAAAGCTTGTATTATCACATGTAAATGAACTACCACTTGTACCCAGAGCATTCTGCATCAATGTGAGTGAACTACCATCTTGGGTTGGTTCACCATCGGTTAATACATAAATGCCTTGCCCGCTACATTTTTTAATTTCTTCAGGTTGAGAAATCAATGATGTTGGCGTTGTATACTTAGTTTTAGTTGAATTTTTAGTACTATCATTGGAGTATTTGAAACCGCTATTAGTCGTATCAAGAACATGGATACCCGTATAATCATAACAAGTTCCATTTCTAGTTGTAAGACTCCATCCCGAACCTGTAGTAAATGTACAACTATACGAGTCTAATTCATCCCATGCAGGTATAATTTCACTAATATTTGTCCAAGAAGAGCATGTACTATAATCCCTATTCCAAGAGATACATTTTTGTCGTGTAGTACTATATTCCCGATACATAGGCATGTCTGTTACACGAAGAGTATTACTAGTATTCTCCCCCATAAAGTAAGCAACAGTCTCTGCAAATGAACGTGCAGTAGGTGTATTAGTCCAATTATTAAAAGCTCCAATTGTTTCCATTAACAACTGTCTTTGTGTTTTTGTCGGAGTAATCTGAAAGTCCAAACGCCTAGCGGGAACCAGAACAGCTCCAGTATTATAATTAGTATTTGTATATGCGCCTAAAGTCGAAAGGCCAATAATTTTATCATCTGAAAGTTTTGTTACACCGTTAGATGGATTACCATATAATAAATCCATCATTCCATCTTTTACACGCGTAATTCGGTCATAATATTTTTTGTTATCAGTTCCATTACACCACGCTCTGATGTATTGAGGTCCTCCTGTAAATTGAGCTTCCGTTGCAGTGCCCCGTCCATTACTACTTTTTTCATTAACTCCACTAGGAAGGTCACAAGCGTAACCAGCTGTATTACCATTATAACGGCTCATACTCCCTGAAATATCAAGCATAAACATCAAAGTGATATCGCCTGATTTTGCATCTTGGTAAATTTCGATATCACTTGCTTGTGTAATACTTGTTGCTAATAGAGCCGTTGATAATGCAGCAAGACTAGCTACAAGAACTTTATAACGAGCTGAACGCAGGAAATTATTTTCTTGTAATTCCATTTTATTACTCCCCAAACTTATACAAAGTCTTGCACAATGACATATTCACTTACATACGATGAATAAGGCACATTTAAGTCACTTAAACATTCCGTTATAGATTTTCTACTATTCGCTGTTGCACTTACGGTTGTACCTGGAGGAATAGTAACTTCACTCATATGATTTCTAAAACAACTGTTAATATCATCTGAATCTGCACTGGTTAATGTTGGCATTACAGAAACTGCAAATAATTTCACCGGCTTAGCGCGGTCAAACTTCACAGTTTCCCCATCAGTGCCAAACTGCTCTCCAAAAAAAGGATCATTATCAGATATACTTGAAAACTTCACAGCCACTTGTGTCATAACCGCCTTACGCCCACTAGTGAAAAAATTTGTCGTTATTGTCTTGCTTGCATTGCAATATCCCTCAGTACCAAACTCATTATATGTTGGCGCTGTTTGACGAGCCTTCCAGTAAATAATGCTAGCGCGATTGATATCAAAAAAGCTGTTTTCTTCTCCTCGAAAACAAAAGACCATTTCTTTATCTTTATCCGTAGCACCACTGATATAACCAAACATTCCACTCGAGCTTAATGCTTGAATAATATTGTCTTCACGCTCAGTATTAAAAAAGGCTGCGTCTGAATTTTGGAGCAATAATTGTTGTGCTTGACTATTAGTTGCAATACTCAAACCTATTAAACTTTGTCGAATTGCTAGCGTGCCTAACACAATAATTGCGAGCAATAAAAATAAGACAACAATTAAAGTCGCTCCACGCTGTTTTTGTTGATTAATCATTGCCCTCTCTCTCCAAATGTATTACGTAACGCTATAGTTTGTGCGACAACTTGACGAGCATATTTAGGAGGATTACCTGCCGGAGTTCTAACTGTGACTGCTTGATCAAGCACTTGAAAAACCTGCTCATCAGAAAACATGGAATCATTACCTACTGACTGATTAGAACGCACTAGAACCCCTATCTGAACCGCAAGAATTCTTGGGCGCGGATTCAAGGCCAGATAAGTTGCTGCATCTACATAACGATGATGATCTCCCATCTGAATGGCATATAACACTCTAAAATGATCTGCTCGCTTTAAAATAACCTCACCTGCCCCCCCAAAACCTGTAATAGAATCAGGGTTACCATCTAGTGGATAATGTCCAGCATCACACACTAATGACAACGGCAAGTTGGGTTCATTTAGCGAATTATTCGTATCTGCACGCAAAAAATAACGTTGAACTATAATGTGTCGTCCTTGAGCTGCATTAAATTTAAGTTCATTTCCTTCACAATCAAAACCGCCATACCAATCACCATCTTGATCTAAAATATATTCTGGCAGATATTGAATCGTGAGCTGATCACTGGAAAAATCATTTACATTAGATACCCCAGTCCATTGAGGGGCAGTGCCAGCCGTTAAACCATGGCTTCGAGATAATAAATTTTCAGCAACAGTATTTCCTACTAGGGTAATTGGCAAATTTGCTAATTCCGTTCCATCAACTGTAATTGAATTTGCAGATGATCTAAAAACCAAGCCTCCTTTTATAGTTAAGTCATTAATAACAGATGTAATCGTATTTAAATTACTTAGACGAATATCTTTGACAATATAGCTTAACCCAAAGTTAGCATCATCTTGTAAACTAGCCTGTCCTTGCTGTAATGCCTGACTACGCGAACCTGTTAAAAATAACATTATTGCTGCTGCAGAAATTACTAGCCCAAGTGCTAGCGCAATCATCAATTCAACTAATGTAAAGCCTACTTGTTTATATATATTCATTTAGTAGACCTCCATAATTAAGCAGGTAGAATTTGGATCATAACTATTTCCTAAAGTACAGTTACCTTCACCGACATTACCATTTGTGGGTGCGGTATCACCCCAAGCTATATAGATACAGCGGCGACCGTCTGTATTGCCCGGACAAGATAAATAGTTGACTACCATTCCAATAGTTCTGGCCCTATTAGAAACTTGTGCCACATCAAAATCTGCCAAATCATCACTCGTACAATTCGTTGTAAAACAATTAGTTTTAAATAATCTTTGTGCACTTGCAGTGTTCAGATGATAAGCATAAACTTCTTCAGCTCCACGATTAACTCTCATTCTTTCTGCCAAATCACGTGCAATATTAATTGCTTGAATACGAGAACCACTTTCTGCAGTTGCTTCCACGGCACGATATTGCAATGCAATAAATCCCATCACACCAATCGCTAGAACTAAAAGTGCAACCAGCACTTCCACTAAACCCACACCTTGTTGCTTATGAATTTTGATCATTAGCATGTTCCCTCAACGACTCGCTGAACCGTTCCCATTCTAGAAATACTTATTGTTTGTGAGGTACCTCCGGGCGTCGAACACAATATAAAATTCGTGTCAGCTACTGCTCCAACAATTCCTCCATTTATACCGTAAGTAATACTTACTGGACTAACAGGCATTAAAGTCACTGATCCATAAGGCATCCAATATTGAACAGTATCAGTATTTTGCGGCAATGTAGTGACTTCCGTTCGACTAAGCTGAACTTCAATATCTCTACGTTCTAGGGCTGCACGAGCACGGGTTTGATTTAAGATACTAATCAGTTCATTTGTACTTTTTTTCATATTTTGTTGAACCATCATGTCGCTAAAAGAAGGCGCAGCCATTGTTATAATAATTGCTAAAATAGCAACAGTTATCATGAGTTCAATTAACGTAAAACCTTTATTCTTTTGCACACTCTTCCCCAGCTCCAAAACTTTCCCCTATTAAAAATAATATCTATAAATTTTACAAAACCTACACAGAGTAGATAAAAGGCATAAAAAAACAGATAACTGTCATATTATAGCTATCTGTTTATTTTTTAATAAAAAATAAATTGTTAAATAGTTAACAATTTAAGCCTGTGTTACAGGAATACGTAACTCTTTTGGTAGACTAAATGTAATATTCTCTTCTCGCCCATCCAGTTCTTTGGGTGCCTGTGCACCCCAATCCTGTAAACGCTGAATCACCTGCTTAATTAAAATTTCCGGGGCGGAAGCACCTGCAGTTACCCCAATTTTAGAAATATTGGTAAACCATTCCTGCTTTAGCTCATCTGCATTATCAACCAGATAAGCCGATTTACCCATACGTTCCGCCAGTTCGCGCAAACGGTTTGAATTGGATGAATTTGGTGATCCTACAACCAACACAACATCGCAACGTGCAGCTAAATCACGTACAGCATCCTGACGGTTTTGTGTCGCATAGCAAATATCATCTTTGCGTGGACCTTGAATATTCGGAAATTTTTTGCGAAGTGCATCAATGACTTTCGCTGTATCGTCAATTGACAAAGTTGTTTGAGTAACAAAAGCGACTTTTTCAGGATTATGTACCACTAAAGCAGTAACATCTTCTTCATCTTCGACCAGATAAATGTCACCGCCATTACGTTTATCATATTGCCCCATGGTGCCTTCAACTTCTGGATGGCCTTCATGACCAATCAGAATCGCTTCTACTCCCTCACGGGCATATTTGGTCACTTCAATATGCACCTTGGTAACCAATGGACAGGTCGCATCAAAAACTTTTAAACCACGGCGCTCGGCTTCCTGTTGTACAGCCTTAGACACACCATGTGCACTAAAAATTACGATATTGTCATCCGGAACTTCATCTAGCTCATCGACAAAGATCGCACCGCGCTGACGTAAATCATCTACGACAAATTTGTTATGCACCACTTCATGACGCACATAAATAGGTGGATTAAAGCATTCTAGGGCACGGTTCACGATCGCAATGGCACGATCCACACCGGCACAGAAACCACGCGGGTTAGCTAAAACAATTTCCATAGAAATCCTCAGTACTCACTCAATTTATGGCGCTACAATTGAAATAAATGTAAAACAATCGACGTACAACTATTTAGTTTGAAGCCGGTCTACTCTAAAATAGAGAAGATATTTTATCATATCAGGAAAAATATCATGTCGGGTCTCTTGTTTGTCGTTTCTGCAGCGTCTGGAACGGGCAAAACATCCCTCGTTAAAGCATTACTTGAACGCGTCAACAATCTTCATGTTTCTGTTTCTCATACGACACGCGGTCAACGACCTGGCGAACTCGATGGCGTACATTATCATTTCTCGACTAAAGAAGACTTTTTAAACCTGGTCGAAGAAGGTGGTTTTATTGAATATGCCGAAGTCTTTGGTAATTATTACGGTACAGCACAAGCGACTGTAAAAGAACAACTTGCTAAAGGTCATGATGTATTGCTTGAAATTGACTGGCAAGGTGCACAACAAGTCCGTCGACTTTTTCCTGAATCTAAACAGATTTTCATTCTTCCGCCAAGCCAGTTTGATTTGCGTCAGCGCCTTTCCAACCGTGGAACAGATTCTGTTGAGGTGATTGAACACCGTCTTAGCTGTGCAGTCGAAGACATGCAGCAGTACGTCAACTTTGATTATGTCATTATCAATGATGACTTTAATAAGGCATTGCATGATCTTGAATCTGTGATTATTGCTAATCGACTGGTCCTTTCCCAGCAAGCGACCCGCCATGAAAAACTGATCCAGGCTCTAATTACTCCAAGCGAACAGTGATTAAAACTTGAGTCTCCAGACAAAGCATTTTATACTGTGCAGTCTGTTGAAATTTACTATTCAAAACGAGAATTCTTATGGCACGCGTAACCGTTGAAGATTGTTTAGACCATGTAGACAACCGCTTTGAGCTTGTACTAGTGGCAAGCAAACGCGCGCGTCAATTGGCACGTCAAGGCATTGAACCAACTGTGGAATGGGACAATGACAAACCGACTGTAGTTGCTTTACGTGAAATCGCTGCAGGTCATGTATCAAAAGATATTTTGAAACAACGTGATCAAGATTATCAAACTTCAAGTTTAGACCTTGCTCTTTCTGCAAATAATCTAAATTTAGATGGTTTTTCTTTTCAATAAGAATAAACCATTCCAAAAAGCCTAGTTTTAAACTAGGCTTTTTTTGTTCTGTGACTTTTATATTTTGCGCAGAACGGTTATAACATAAGGGTTAGCTCTAAAGTCAGTATAAATTTTTCACTTGTTGATATGAAAAAACTGACCCACTTTATGTTATACATTTCATACGAGCTTTTTCTGTTTTATTTGTTAAAAAATCCAGTTTTAAAGGTGTTTTATGCCAGGCCCACAGGTCAGTGAAGCTAAGCAACAGTTAAAAATCATCATCGACGCGTACTTAAGTGAAAGCGATGTCGAACGTGTGCTTGCGGCCTGTGATTATGCCGATATTGCCCATGATGGCATTACCCGTAAAAGTGGTGAACCTTATATTCTGCACCCTATCGCGGTGAGCTGTATTCTGGCCCATATGCGTCTGGATACTGAAACTTTAATGGCAGCGCTGCTGCATGATGTCATTGAAGATACCGACTTCAATAAAGATGACATTACTGAAAAATTTGGCAGCACGGTTGCAGAGCTGGTTGATGGGGTCACTAAGCTCAGCCATTCCAGCGATAAAGAGTATAATAAAGCAGCCTCTTTCCGTAAAATTCTGCAAGCGACTTTACAGGATCCACGTGTCATTATTGTGAAACTGGCAGACCGCTATCACAACATGACTACGCTGGAAGCATTACGCCCGGATAAACGTGCTCGTATTGCCCGAGAAACCTTTGAAATTTTCGTTCCAATGGCACGCTTGGTCGGCATGAACGAAATGGCAGATAATCTGGAACATCTGTGTTATCAGAATCTGGATCTGGATATGTACAACGATGTCCAGGCCGCCCTTTTAGAAACCAAGCCTAAACGCTGTGAATATCAGGCCAAGTGGGAACAGAAACTTAACGAACTACTACAGCAATATGCGATTGAAGGCCGGGTTAAAAAGAAAAACAATAATATTGAGCTATTACGCCACTTTGTAAAAAATGATATTGATCTGCAGGAACTTACGCATAGCCACGCATTTGAAATTATCTTACAGAGCATTGCCGACTGTGACCGTCTCGCAGATATCCTGACTGAGAGTTTTACAGTTCAAAATTATCAGGACAATATTCGTCGCCCTCTGCCAGGTGGCAACCAGTCTTTAACCATGCGCTTAAAAGGTGAAAAGACCACCCTATCGCTGACTATTCAAACTGAACTAATGCGCAAAGCTGCGCGCTTTGGTGTTGTACTGGGCGAAAATGCGCCTCAAGCCTGTCGCTCTGCTATTCAGGCATCCATGCAAAATCTGAACGTACTGGTTGATGGTGAATGCGCCAAAACTACGTTCAGCGAATTACTGGATTATCTGCATCAGGAAAAAATTTGGGTTTATACCCCTCACGGTCATCTGCATGAGTTGCCGCAAGGTGCGACTGCTGTTGATTTTGCATATGCCGCCAGCCTGTTCCTCGGTAACCATGCTATTGGCGCCAAAATTAATGGTGAAACCAAACCGCTTTCTACGCCATTATTGAGTGGTCAGGTCGTTGAAATTATCACTGATGTTCTTGCAACCCCAAACCCGGACTGGCTCAGTTTTATTAACACCCAAAAAGCCCGTCGCGCGATTCAGAATATCCTGCGCGATCAAGACATTGATGAACAGCGCCTTGTCGGTCAACAGGCCCTCAACCGTGCCTTAAAACTTTTCCAGTGTTCTATTCTCGATCTGACCGAAGCTGACTGGAAAAATGTACTGGAATGGCGTCATGTTCCCACTAAAGAGCAACTATTTGAACAGATTGCTGTAGGTGACTTATTACCACAACTGGTTGCTAACCATTTATTTGCACATGACCAGCATCAAAATGCGAATAGTTCAGGTCGTCTTATTCAGGGTACAGAAGGTGTAGATGTTAAATACGCACATTGCTGCAACCCGGTACTTGGTGATCCAATTCAAGGTCATCTGACTCGTCGTGGCCTAATTGTACATCGTGCCCGTTGCCATAATTTATTGCAGGAACAACATATGCATCCTGAAAATATTATGCCTCTACAATGGACGACTGAAGATCTGGATGATGTCAGCTTTACTGCCTATCTCTGTATTGATCAGGCCATGGACGATGAACAGATTTCCGATCTGATTTATCAATGTCGTAAAGGCCATACAGGTGTAGAGATGGTGCGTAATTATGATGGCAAAACTTATGTAAATATTGTGGTGCATAACCGTAAACAGATTGCCAAGATTATTCGTGATTTACGCATGCATTTTGGTTTTCCACGTATTACCCGCTTAGAACAACCGCTCAATATTGCTGAAACCTCTAAAGCCAGTTAATCATTTAAAACGATAATGCTTTTGTCAGTTGAATTGATCTAATATGATGTATGTTGATGATAAAAGGAGAAATTGATGTCCCGCCAAGTGATCCATACTGAAAATGCCCCAGCTGCCATAGGCACCTATTCACAAGCAATTCTAGTCGGGGATACGCTTTATTTATCCGGCCAGATTGGTCTGGATCCATATAGTATGGAACTGGTTGAAGGCATCGAAGCTCAGATTCGCCGTGTGTTTGATAACCTGAAAGCGGTTTGTGAAGCAGCGGGTGGCTCATTGGCTGATATTGCCAAACTGAATATCTTCTTAACCGACCTTTCTCATTTTCAGCTGGTCAACCAGATTATGGGTGAATACTTTGCCCAACCTTATCCAGCACGTGCTGCCTTAGGTGTTGCAAGCTTACCTAAAGGTGCTTTAGTTGAGATGGATGGTATTGTTGTTATCAATCAATAAGTTATAAAAATCACCAAATCTCCAGCCTGCAATATTTAATTCTAAATTATAAATCGCTCTTGCGCAGAAATCCGAGTAGCACTCGGATTTCCGCTCAGGTGTTATTTTTTTATCTAAATCATCAATCATTATAAAAAGCATTTTCAAATGATTTTTATTGACAAACGATAACAATTATCAATAATATCTCTTATCTTATTTATTCACTGTGGTTGTATCCTATGTACGTTTGTCTATGCCGTGGCATTACAGATCAAGACATTAAAGATGCTATTGCAAATGGCGCCGAAAGTTACCGTGATGTGCGTGAAATGCTTGACCTAGGCACATGTTGTGGTCGTTGCGCTCCAGAAGCCCGTATGATCATTAGTGATGAAATTTCCCAGATTGCTGCACGGCTAGCGGTTGCTGCCTAAAGCGGATAACGATAATTATAAAATCAATGGTCTCGTATCATTACTCCTCCCCCGCCTCTGACTCTGGCGGGTTTTTATTGCTTTATATTTCACCTGAAGCTTTTTGATTGCGATTTTCATTTGCAGTTCAATAAATTACTCGCCATTGCTCGCTCGATTGATTTAAGATAAGTTAATCAAAAACCCATAGTAATAAATGGGTCAACAGGCTATATGGAGTGATACGATGAAAGGCAATCGTGATGTAATTAATCAGCTGAACCAGGTGTTGTATCACCACCTAACTGCAATTAACCAGTATTTCCTGCATTCACGCATGTTTAATGACTGGGGCATTGAGAAACTGGGCTCGGCAGAATATAAAGAATCGATTGTGCAGATGAAGCATGCCGATAAAATTATTGAACGGATTTTATTTTTAGAAGGTCTGCCGAATCTGCAACATCTGGGCAAACTGTATATCGGCCAGCATACTCAAGAAGTGCTGCATTGTGATGTACGTAAAGTTAAAGAAAACATTGAGACCATTCAGAAAGCTGTGGCATTGGCTGAAACTGAAATGGATTATGTGACCCGTGATCTGGTACAGGAAATTCTGGAAAAAGAAGAAAATTATCTGGACTGGACCACGACACAAATCGATCTGATCGAGAATATTGGTATCGAAAACTATATTCAAAGTCAGCTCTAAACTTAAAATTAAGCCAAGAAAAAGCCAGCATCTGCTGGCTTTTTTTGTATTTAGCGTGGCATATCCTGCGTTAATTCATCATAACTCAGTTCAGTCTTTTGAATGGTTTTTAAGCGCTGCAGCTGATGCTTGGCTTCATTTTCATAACCATTAAAAGCTAACAGTTTGGCGTATTTAATCAGATTATATTTAGTTGGATAACTTAATACCATCTGCTCACCTGCTTGAATCTGTTCAGGGGATGCTTTGCTATAAGGGTTAAGACGAATCCAATCAATACGATGATTAAACTCTGTTAATAAATAGATTGGCTGTTGATTGGTGATTTTTTCGGGCTGTTGCTCATAACGAATACTTTGACCAAGTTTTGGCACAGCGACATCATAATCCCGATAGATCACGATCAATAACAGTAGTCCAAACCCAAAAATGATTTTCATTGCTATAGCGGGTAAGGTCACGGTTTTGATATTCGGATTTTGGGCTAGAACAGTACCTAAAATAAAACCTACTGGTAAAAGGAAATAGGCATAGTGCTGCGGAAACTCAAACATGGCATGCGTAAGAAAAGTCCCAATCATTAAAATACCAATGACCGACTCAGGGGTCTTAACCCATCGCTGCATTTGATAACCCAAATAGCCGAAATAGGCTAAGAAAGGCAGACCAATAACTAGCCCATTCCACAGCAAGAAATCAATAATTAAGTTATGTGCACTGCGAATCCAGACCGGACCCTGCACTGTATCACTGATCGAGACGAAGGCAACACTGGTCTGATACCAGCCATAACCAAACCATGGCTGTGCCTGAATTGCCGCTAGCATTTGCTGCCAGATTGCTAAACGAGACATATCCCCTGTAGCACGAGCAACTACATCACGGCTTTGCACTACATCTGCATCTATCGCTTGAGCAGCCAACTGACCGAGTAATGGAAAAGTGACAATACAAGAAATAAATAAAATAAACCAAGCAATACTGTAATACCATTTCAGGCGGATCACGCCTTTGTATTGGTAGAAAGCTAAATAAAGGATAATCGCAATCGCAGCAACCCAAGCAGTACGCGACTGACTTAAAGCAATTCCAATAACGATAGCTAAGGCGCAAGCCACTAACCATTTAGTCGGGATTTTTTTCTTTTCATAGAGATATAAACAACTCATCAAGGACATAATCAAGAAAGTCGCCATATTGTTCGGCTGGGCAAAGTTGGCATAGGGACGTTGAGTACCACTGATATTTACCATACCTGGTAGGGTGGCATCTAAGTTAGTCCACTGACACAAAGCAATTAAACCTGTGACTGTACCTGAAGCCAGAAACACATAACTCAAATTAGTAAAAGTTTCTTCCCGATTATAGTTTCCTGTTGAAAGGTTATAGCCCAGTACGCTTGCCATCCAAAAACTAAAAATATAAATTGTTCCCATCATGGCAGTGCTAAAGAAAAATACCTGCCCTGCCAGCAACTGGATTAAGGGAATAACAGCCAGTGCTAAGAAAGGTAAACCGATAGCAGGTAATTTAATTTTTTCTTTTAAGAAAATTGCAGCAAGAGCAAATAGCGCAAAAAATGAATAGAGTTCACCGGTATAGGTCACCCATGGACGATAATGGATAGGCATGAGCCATGCGAGAGAGATAAGAATTGCTGCAATGAGGGCAAGCGTGAATTTCATGGAAATATCAGGCGGTGGAAGTTTGGCACATGATAAACAAAAAGCAGATTAAAGGGTAATCTGCTTTTTGATAAGAAATTTTAAAGATAGGATTAATTCCAGGGGCGAAGATTGACGATTTTGATGATGTCACCCTGACTATTGAGAAGTACTGTCATGTCTTGCTTAGTCGCAGCCAAAGGCAAATATATTTTCGCATCAGGATATTGACTTAAAATTTGTTGTACTTGAATTTTGGTATTATATTTATTCAATAGATCCAATGACTGACCTCTTTTTAAAATTTGATTTTTTGCTTTTTCAAGTGGAATATAACGTTCTGGACGCTGAGCAATAGATACTCCATTTAGTACTTCATTCATCAAATCAGATGTTCGTGTTTTTGCATCACTAGCAAATTGAGTCGCTGCAAATTGAGGCTTAAAATAACTATTATTATGAAACTGTTCAGAAACTTTTGTTATATTCTGAATAACTACCTCATTATTTTTAACAAGTTCAAAGCGATCGACATTAAATATGATCCAAACCGGTCGGCCATCCGCAATTTTATATAAACCAAATCCTAATGCCAGCACCTGAATCAAAATAATAACGGTTAAATCAAACTTCAGGCTTTTCTTACCTTCTTTATAGACTAACCAGGTAAAGAAAGGACCCAGTACCATATCAATACCGAGCATCATTAGAAAGATATACGTAACACCCACTGCAGTATTCAAGGGTACAGGGTACCATAGCAAAAATACGACCAAGGCTACACAACATGCAATAAAAACAGAAATTGCAAAATGGGTAGCAACGAATCTAAATTTTGCGGTTTTCATAGTTTTCCCAATTATATTTAAAAATATTATCATTTAATAAAACTTTATATAACCTAATTCAGCTTTAATTAATTCTATGGGTAATAAAAAAACAGCCCGAAGGCTGTTTTTACGCAATTAAGAGATTAACGGCATTGAGCAGGTGCATATTTTGCATCCAAAGTACCCTTAGGAGTAGCATGACCCGTAAGTTGAGCATCTGCAGTAGCTGAGGTTGTAGAGGCACATGCCCAGTCTACAGAACCTGTTGTACCCGCTGTATATGCAGCAGATAATGCTACAGGACCTGCACCACCCTGGATCAACGGTTTCAAGTTAAGCGTATTTGCCGAAGCACCAACACCGACATTTGTTGCATTGTATGTAACTGTAATTAAACCATCAGCCGCTGTGGCAGTAGGGACCAATACACTTGTAACGTATTTAGTGGTAGCACCTACACCACCAGCTTGAGCATTCCATGTAGAAACAACAACTGCTAAATCAGCTGCAGATGCTGCACCAGCAATTTGTTTCTGTAAGTCGCCAGCAACAGTTAAACCTTCTGTCACACGTGTACGAATTGTATAGTCTTGGTAAGCAGGAAGTGCAATCGCAGCAAGAATACCGATAATTGCTACAACAATCATTAATTCAATAAGGGTAAAACCCTTTTGCATAGTTTTCATAACATTCTCCACAAATGTTTTTTTGTTTATTTATAAGCTTAAGCAAAAGCTAATTTAGCCTATTTTGTATTTAGCACTAAATGTGCCAACTTTTATTATAATAATTTTGACAGAAAAAACAGCAGTTTAAAAAAATATTTTTCAATTTGTTATTTTTGGGTTTCATTTTGTGTAGATAACTGACAAAAATTGTCATTTATTTGACTAAAGTCACCCCAGAATGATGGGTTTATTTCCTAATTCATTCTTTAAATCATCCATTTTTCGATCATAGTATTGATTTAAAATTTCTCCAATCTGCTTTACACCCAAAATCACCCCATTCTTATACTGCTGTCGTTTCAATTCCTGAATAATATTCTGGCAAATCTGATCCCATACGTCCTGTGTAGTTGCCTGTTTAATTCCCCGATCAATCACAATTTCTACTTTATGATCACAGAGGTTTAAATATACAAGCACACCACTATTATGCTCTGTATCCCAGACCCCGAGTTCAGCAAAAAGTTGTCGAGCTCGACAAAGCGTATCCTGGTAATAAGCAGAACGAGAAGGTAGAGATCCTTCAATCACCACCTGAATTTCCCCCACATGCCCATGCTCGGCTTCTTCTACAGCTAATGCAATCGCATGCTGGTCCTGCTTGGAGAAAAACCGCTTGGTTGCAGGCATATAAAAAAAGTGCTTAAGCCAGCGCTTTAAACTTGGTTGGGCATGTTCTTCCAGCTTAGGCTGCGTGACAATATCTGTTGTATCTGTAGTTGTTACCATGAGCCTGATGCTCCTCCCCCACCAAAACCACCGCCGCCTCCACCGAAGCCGCCGCCTCCAAAACCACCACGTCCACTACCACCGCCACGACCTCCACCTGCCATGAAAGCATGCAGGATCAACTGAGCAAGTGAGGTCACGAGCAAAAAGAAAACTCCAGCACCAATTAATAGGCTAGCGACCAATCCCATACCATTGACTAACCCGGCTGCGGTACCCGCTACTGCAGCAGTGGCCGCACTCAGCTTCCTGCCAAAGATCATGGAACCAATGACACCAGCGACGATAATAAAAATAACCGAACTAAAAGTCGCTTGAGATGCTTGCTGCGCTTTATAAGCTTGCTCCTGACGCTCTTTAAGCTCAGCCGCTGCTTGAGCTGCAATCTCAGGATCCAGATTTAGAATACGCTCTATTTCTGCCAGCCCAGCATCTATCCCTTGTGCATACTGACCCTGCTTAAACAAAGGTGTAATTTTGTTATTAATAATCCGTCCAGCCACAATATCCGGCAGAACACCTTCTAGCCCATAACCCGTTAAAATCTGGATACGATGGTCATTTACCGCAATGGTCATTAACAGACCATTATCATGTTCTTTTGATCCCAGTTGCCAACGATCTGCCACACGCATGGAATAGTCAAAAATATCTTCCTGTCCAGTAGTAGGGACAATCACTACTCCGATCTGAGCCTTACCTGCCTGATAAAGATTGATGATTCGTTGACTAAGTTGTTGTTTTTCTGCTGCCGTTAATAAATTTGCCTGATCAATCACCGGCTCATTCATGGTGGGCAAGTCGCGCTGAACCTGACCTTCTGCCATATCATTGGCAATTTGGCGCTGCGGTGCTGTATCTGCAGATTCTACATTTTGATCCGTAGTATTCGTTTTAGGCTGCAAAATTTCACGTGCAACAATCACTTCTTCTGTATCAGTTGCTGTTGCTGTTTCACTCCAGGCAGGATTCATCAGGCTCATAATGAGGCTGAGAAATATACCTGTACAAAGTTTTACAGCGCTTATATGCATCATTGCAGCCACCTTATTAGCAGATTACCCAAGATCAGGCTTATTCAAATGAAACCTTAGGTGCCTGTTGCGCACTCTGCTCTGCACTAAAGTTTGGTTTGGTATCCATCCCAATAACTTTGGCCGTCATCACCTGCGGGAACTGACGTGCATAAGAGTTAAAATCTTGTACAGTCGTAATATAACGGTTACGCGCTACCGCAATACGGTTTTCAGTACCCTCAAGTTGTACCTGCAGATCACGGAACTGCTCATTAGCTTTCAAATCAGGATAATTCTCGGTTACGGCCAATAAACGCGATAAAGCACTAGTCATTTGTGCCTGAGCTTCCTGATAACGCTGGAACAGTTCAGGATCTTCCAGCACTTCACGATCGACTTTCAAACCTGCAACATTAGCGCGTGCCTGAGTCACTTCAGTCAATACCTGCTCTTCATGCGCCGCATAGCCTTTGACAATATTCACCAAATTCGGCACCAAGTCAGCACGACGCTGGTACTGGTTTTGCACTTCAGACCATGCCGCAGTCACAGCCTCATCCTTGACTTGTAAGGTGTTATAGCCACAACCTGTAAGCGTCAGGGTACTGGCTAACATCAGAGCAATGAAAGATTTTTTTAATACAGGGATCATCTTTTATCCTCAATTCTTTATTGATATTTATTTAATTAATTTGATTTTAAACATATTTTTCCTGGTTTTTGTTAATTTTTATAATTTTTTACTTTTATCGTTTTTATTCCTTCTGTTCTGCTTCAGAGCTACGAATTAATATTGGATATATCTATAAGTTCAAATTCATATTTTATAAGCTCATAGGATTAAGCTAACCAAATATTCAAAACAAAGAAAAATAAAAAAACCCGCCGTAGCGGGTTTTTTTAAATAGATGATTAAATTAGATTAAATATCAAGATAATCCAGAATACCTTCTGCAGCCTGACGACCTTCCCAGATCGCAGTCACGACTAGGTCAGAACCACGGACCATGTCGCCACCAGCAAAGATTTTTGGATTCGAAGTCTGGAATTTGTATTGCTGCTGTTCAGCTGCAAGTACGCGACCAGAACCATCCAGGTTGATTTCTACATCAGTGAACCAGTCTGCTGGGCTGGTACGGAAACCAAATGCCAGCAATACTGCATCTGCAGGCAGAATTTCTTCTGAACCTGGAATTGGTTCCGGGCTACGGCGGCCACGGCTGTCTGGTTCACCCAGTTGAGTCGTTACCACTTTTACGCCAGTCACTTTGCCATTTTCACCCACGATTTCGATAGGCTGACGGTTGAACTGGAATTCCACACCTTCTTCACGCGCATTTTTTACTTCACGACGTGAACCCGGCATGTTCGCTTCATCACGACGATAAGCACAAACTACTGACTCAGCACCTTGACGGATTGAAGTACGGTTACAGTCCATCGCGGTATCACCACCACCCAAGACAATCACTTTTTTGCCTTCAACGCTGATGTATTCGGATGGATCTTTTTCCCACCCCTGGCAACGGTTCACGTTAGCAATCAGGAAATCCAGTGCATCATACACTCCATCCAGATCTTCACCAGCAAAGCCACCTTTCATATAAGTGTATGTTCCCATACCCATAAAGACAGCGTCATAGTCAGCAAGTAACTGGTCGATAGTAACATCGGTACCAATTTCAGTATTCAGACGGAATTCAACACCCATACCCGTGAAAATTTCACGGCGGCGTTTCATCACGTCTTTTTCCATCTTGAATTCTGGAATACCGAAAGTCAGCAGACCACCAATTTCAGGACGTTTATCAAATACAACAGGTTTAACACCATTACGTACCAGAATATCAGCACAGCCTAGACCCGCAGGACCTGCTCCAATGATAGCAACCTTCTTGTCAGTCCATTTCACATGAGACATATCTGGACGCCAGCCTAAAGCGAAAGCGGTGTCATTGATATATTTTTCAGCATTACCAATGGTGACTGCACCAAAACCATCATTGAGGGTACAAGCACCTTCACACAGACGGTCTTGAGGACAAACACGACCACACACTTCTGGCAAAGTATTGGTTTGGTGACACAATTCTGCTGCTTGGAAAATACGGCCTTCTGCCAGTAACTTCAACCAGTTTGGGATGTAGTTATGAACCGGACATTTCCATTCACAGTACGGGTTACCACAACCTAGACAACGATGTGACTGATTTGCAGCCACTTCTGTTGTGAAAGGTTTATAAATTTCCACAAATTCTGCTTTGCGGACGTCAATCTCTTTTTTCTCTGGATCTTGGCGTGCGACATCCAGGAATTGAAAGTCATTATTTAGGCGCTCTGCCATCTCTCTCTCCGTGGGTAGACCCAAGGCTTTATTCGCATTACCTTAGGTCTGCCTATATCTGCAGTAGTGGAATTATTGTGGATCAGCTTGAGTTGTTTTCAACAAGGTCAATAAGTTAGCTGCTTTTGGTTTTACCAGCCAGAACTTACGACTATAGAAATCAAACTCATGGCGGATCTTGTACGCCCAAGCACTACCTGTTTCTGCAATATGTTCATCTAAAATGCGAAGCAAGAAGGTCTGATGTTCTTCCATCGCTTCAGTTGAGATACGGTTCAGTTCAATCAACTCGTGGTTATAATGGTCAACGAAGTCATTGTCCAGATCAAGCACATAAGCAAAACCGCCAGTCATACCTGCACCGAAGTTATGGCCTACTTTACCTAGAACAGTCACAATACCGCCAGTCATATATTCACAGCAGTGATCGCCTGCACCCTCAATCACGGCGAAGGCTCCTGAGTTACGTACCGCGAAACGCTCACCCGCAGTACCCGCAGCAAACAATTTACCACCAGTCGCACCATACAGACAGGTATTACCAATGATCGCAGTATTTTGAGTCTGGAATGGCGAACCTTTCGGTGGGAAAATCGAGATACGACCACCTGCCATACCTTTACCCACGTAGTCGTTCGCATCACCTTCCAGTTTGAGATGCAGACCACCGGCATTCCAGACACCGAGTGACTGACCCGCTGTACCAGTCAGATTTACTTTAACCGGATGTGCTTCCATACTCAGGTTGCCATAACGTTTGGCAATTTCACCTGACAGACGTGCACCAATCGAACGGTCACAGTTACCTACGGTAAAGCTGTATTCACCACCTGTACCTGCTTCGATCGCTGGCAGAATTTCTTCTACCATCTTCTCAGCCAGAATACCTTTATCGAATGGTTCATTACCCTGTACTTCACAGTACTGTGCTTTACCTTCTGCTGCTGGATGTGACTCTAGCAGTTTGCTCAGGTCAAGGTGAGCATGTTTGTCAGTTTCACCTGGCAGGATTTCCAGTAAGTCGGTACGACCAATCAGGTCTTTCAGGCTAGATACGCCAAGTGCCGCCAACCATTCACGAGTTTCTTCAGCAATGAAAGTGAAGAAGTTGATCAGCATTTGTGGTTCGCCGATGTAGTGCTCTTGACGCAGATGATCCTGCTGAGTCGCAACACCGGTCGCACAGTTATTCAAGTGACAGATACGCAGATATTTACAACCTAAGGCAATCATTGGAGTCGAACCGAAGCCGAAGCTTTCTGCACCCAAGATCGCTGCTTTTACGACGTCTAGACCAGTTTTTAAACCACCATCAGTTTGAACGCGTACTTTGCCACGCAGGTCGTTTACACGAAGTGCTTGATGCGCTTCACTTAAACCTAATTCCCATGGAGAACCCGCATGGTGAATCGAAGACAATGGAGATGCTGCTGTACCACCATCATAACCAGAAATGGTAATAAAATCGGCATAAGCTTTTGCCACACCTGCTGCAATCGTACCCACACCCGGTTCAGATACCAGTTTCACCGATACCATCGCTTGTGGATTAACTTGTTTCAAGTCAAAGATCAACTGCGATAAATCTTCGATCGAATAGATATCATGATGTGGTGGTGGTGAAATCAGAGTAACACCCGGAACTGAATAACGTAAACGGGCAATCAAGCCATTCACTTTACCACCTGGCAACTGACCACCTTCACCTGGTTTTGCACCTTGAGCTACCTTAATTTGCAGTACTTCTGCTGATGTTAAGTACGCTGGAGTTACACCAAAACGTCCGGATGCAATCTGTTTGATTTTCGAGTTACGGATGGTGCCATAACGCGCTGGATCTTCACCGCCCTCACCAGAGTTAGAACGACCACCGATGGTGTTCATGGCAATCGCAATGGCTTCGTGTGCTTCAGGAGACAATGCACCCAAAGACATACCCGCAGAGTCAAAGCGAGGCAGGATATCTTCTACAGATTCAACCTGTTCCACTGGAATTGAGTTGTCAGTTTTCAGCTTGAATAAGTCACGGATGGTTGCAATCGGACGATTATTTACCAGCTCTGCATATTCTTTAAAGTCAGCATAATTACCAGAACGTACTGCTTTATGCAGTGAATTAATCACGTCCGGATTAAATGCATGGTATTCCTTGCCGAAGACAAATTTCAGCATACCACCCTGATCGATTGGCTTACGGTTTTTCCATGCCAAATCTGCCAGTTGCTTCTGGTCATTTTCAAGGTCAGCAAAAGTTGCACCCTGAATACGGCTCGGAACACCTACGAAGCATTTGTCCACGACTTCATTAGATAGGCCGACTGCTTCAAACAGCTGACCGCCACGGTAAGAAGCTACAGTTGAAATACCCATCTTAGACAGGACTTTCAGCAGGCCTTTTTCAATCCCCTTACGGAAATTGTTTTGTGCATAGACTGGATCACCCAGCAATTCACCTTTAGCAACCAGATCATTGATCACGTCATATGCTAAGTATGGATAAATTGCTGTCGCACCAAAGCCAAGCAGAACGGCAAATTGATGTGGATCACGTGCAAAACCGGTTTCAACAATCAGGTTGGCATCAGTACGCAAACCAGTATTAATTAGATGATGGTGTACTGCACCAGTGACCATCACAGCATTGGCTGGCAGGTAGCCTTCACGGATTTTCTTGTCTGAAAGTACCAATAAAGTTTTGCCGTCACGAATCGCTTGCGCTGATTCTTCGCAAATACGAGCAATCGCAGCTTCTAAGCCTTCAGTTTCAGCATAGTTCAGATCAATATCCGCAATCTCATAACCTGTACGACCTAGCGTACGGATCTGATGCATTTTTGAATTAGACAAGACCGGACTTGAAATAATCAGACGGTCTGCATGTTCTGGACCCTGTTCGAAAACATTCTGTTCACGCCCTAAACAGGTTTCCAGCGACATCACAATCGATTCACGTAATGGATCGATTGGCGGATTCGTTACCTGAGCGAACTGCTGACGGAAATAGTCTGATACATGACGTACCTGACGTGACAGCACCGCCATTGGGGTATCATCACCCATAGAACCGACAGCTTCCTGACCGCTTTCAGCGATTGGACGCAGCAACTGGTCACGTTCCTCGAAAGTCACCATGAACATTTTCTGTGCCGCTTTCAGGTTGTCACCTTTCAAGCCTCGCTCACATAGATATTCTTCCAGCTCAGGGCTACCTTGTAAACGTACAGCATTTTCACGTAACCATTCACGGTACGGACGCATACGTTTCAGGTGATTATTCACATCCTGAGTATCTAGTACTTTACCGGTATAAGTATCGATCACCAGCATTTGGCCAGGACCTACACGTCCTTTAGAAATGACATCTTCAGGTTCATAACCCCATACACCGATTTCTGAAGCCAGTGTGATGTAGCCATTTTTAGTGATAACCCAACGTGCCGGACGCAAGCCGTTACGATCCAGCATACAGATCGCATGACGACCGTCTTGGATAACTAAACCAGCAGGGCCATCCCATGCTTCCATATGTTTAGAGTTGAACTCATAGAATGCACGTAAATCAGTATCAAGCGTTTCAACGTTCTGCCAAGCAGGTGGAACCAGCATACGTAGCGCACGGAACAGATCCATACCACCACCCACGAGGATTTCCAGCATATTATCCAGACTAGATGAATCTGAACCAGTACGGTTTACGATTGGACTCAGCTCAGTCAGACCTGGCAGTAACGGGTTTTCAAATTTAGGCGTACGCGCCATTGCCCAGTTACGGTTAGCCGTAATGGTATTGATCTCACCATTGTGTGCCAGGTAACGGAATGGCTGAGCCAATGGCCAGCGTGGCAATGTATTGGTAGAGAAACGTTGGTGGAAGACCACGATATGTGATGCCAGACGCTCATCAGCCAGGTCAGTATAGAAGTCAGCAATAGCTGCTGGCATCATCAGACCTTTATAGCTGATTACAGTTGAGCATAGGGTCGTCACATAGAAGTATGGATCACTGGTTAACTGCTGTTCAGCACGACGACGCGCAAGGAACAATTTACGGTTGAATTCAACTTCAGTCACACCGATTGGGCAGTTCACGATGACCTGCTCAAAAGCCGGCAAAGACTGCATTGCAATCTCACCGAGCGCATCATTATTCGTCGGTACAACACGCCATGCGATAACGCGACAGCCTTCTTCTTCAATTTCTTTCGTCAGGACTTGTTTTGCATGTGCGGCTAATGCTGGATCCAGATTCAGGAATACTGTACCCACAGCAAAAATCTCACTTAAGGTAATGTCACTTAAGCGTTTGGCCTCTTCACGGAAGAATTCTTTAGGCATTGCCAGCAATAGACCACAACCATCACCGGTCTTGCCATCAGCAGCAATACCGCCACGGTGGGTCATACAACTTAGACTATGAATTGCGGTCTTGACCAGATCATGACTGGCATCACCCTGCATATGGGCGATCAAACCGAAACCACAGTTATCTTTAAACTCATCCGGTTGGTATAAACCTTGAGCGGGAGCTACATTATTAGGCGATGGCATGTGCATAGCGTACCCTTCTTTTCACTAAGCCCGATAGGCTATTAAACAATCTAAATTCTGCTGTGCGTGACTGTCTGATTTACTCGGCAAGCTAAGCAGCTTTATAGAGCAAAATATCATTGAGTATCTTTTCAACATAATCCTTTTTCAGACGGAATGCATGAAAAATAACATTCATTTTGCTGATGGATAAGATAAAAATAAGCAACAAAGATGACAATTACGCCTATTCATCGAATCATTTTCGCGCCAAAACAGGGAGATTAATTCAATTCATGCACCAATAAAGCAAATTTCATGCCAACTTAAGGAGCAAAAATCAAAACAACACAAATGACAAAGATTTAGCCTACAAAAGAAAAATTATGATTATTTATGGTGCGTATTTTTTGCACCAAAAGCGCACATTTATAATAAAGATAAAGTGTCCGTGCGCTATTTTAGACCGGCCTAGTTAAATGGATCACTAATCTCGTTTTCTTGAGGTCGAGAATTGCCATTTGATGAGCGCGGACTTCCTTCGACATGACTTTGAGATTTCTGTACATCTACTACATTACCTTCCTGATCACGTCGAACAATCGTGGTACTCGTGGTGCTTTCTTTAGGGGTGACCACAGGTGCTGAAGGTTGAGCTTTCGGTCTTATCTGTACGGATTCATCGACTTTCGGTAAAGGTACATTTTTCAACTGAATTTCATAAAGTTTTTGATTACTTGCCAGTTCTTCCGAACCCATACTGTTGACTAGACTGGCATATTGTTGCATGGCCACAACTTTAGGCTGGACGGATTTAGGCAGATTCAGATTGAGCACTGATAAAGCCTGTTGAGCTTCTGCTGCGGTTTTATACAGACCATATAACAATACATATTGTTCAGGCTGGTTCTCACCCGAAAGCCTTAAATAAACAAAAGGCTTACGATCCTGCTGCTTTTTCAGGAAGGTTTTTAGAATGGCTTCATTACCTACACGAAATAGCTCAATCGCATGCTGTTTCTTTACTTCACCAATATATTTGGTTCCGCGGAATTCAGGCTCATGACTAACATTGACAACAATCCGAGTATTGAGAGCAAGAGGCTTAACCTCATCAGAAAGTGCACCAAGATGGGTCATTGAGGCCACTTTTTCTGGTTGAATCTGTAATTCAACTTCCGTTTCCGGCTTCTTCTCTACTTCTACCACTTCATCTGTATCGGTAATAGCCCAAAAAACCAAGGCAGCAAATAGACAGCATACGCCACAGACCAGCCAGAAATAATGCTGAATCTTTTGCCAAGGGGTACGTAATGCTGTCATAAAAATTTAAACCTATGCCTGATGAGCTAAAATCGCCTGTTGCATCAACTCGACATCAAAGTCTCGAGTAATGACCGCTTTTCCAAGTTGCTGCAATAATACAAGACGAAGCTGCCCATTTAAAACTTTCTTGTCGTGAGCCATGTAAGCCAAGAAATCGTCAAGTGGGATTTTAGGACAAACAATAGGTAATTGCGCACGAGAAATGATTTTTTTTGTACGCTCAAGGTCTTCTAATGAAATCCAGCCCATGCGATGGGATAAATCTGCTGCCATCACCATACCGGTTGCTACCGCTTCTCCGTGCAGCCATTCACCATAACCCAGATAAGACTCGATCGCATGACCAAAAGTATGACCGAGATTAAGTAAAGCACGCTCACCCTGCTCTTTTTCATCATTCGCTACAATACGAGCTTTATGCGCACAAGAACGATAAACCGCTTCGGCCAGCAATTGCTCATCACGAGCAATAAGACCTTCCATATTGGCTTCTAACCAGACCAGAAAATCTTCATCTCCGAGTAAGGCATATTTAATCACTTCAGCCAAACCGGCAGATAGCTCACGATCTGGCAGCGTAGATAGCTGCGACATATCTGCCAGCACCACTTGTGGCTGCTGGAAAGCACCAATCATGTTTTTACCCAGTGGATGATTAATGCCGGTTTTACCCCCAACACTGGAATCTACTTGAGACAGCAACGTCGTTGGCACCTGAATAAAATATACTCCACGCTGGAAACAGGCAGAAGCAAAGCCGGCCATATCTCCAATAACACCACCACCGAGTGCCAGAACTGTACAATCGCGGTTAAAACCCGCCTCAAGCAATGCATCAAAAATTAGGTTTAGATGCTCAATATTTTTGTATTTCTCACCATCCGGCAAAATACAGGTCGCCACAGTTTTACCCAAATTTTCCAATGCAGCCTTATAGCGATCCAGATAGAGTGGTGCCACCGTATCATTACTGACAATCATCACCTGCTTGCCATGAATATAGGGCTCAAGCAATTCCTGAGGATTCAAGTTACTGCCAATAAAAATAGGGTAACGACGTTCACCGAGTTCGACATATAAGGTTTTCATGAAGGAATGACCACTTTTTCAACTGAACTTATTTTTTCGGAAGGATGAGATTCAGAATACGCTGCGCCAGATCTCGTGCAGCTCCCTGATTGGTCTCAATAATGTAATGTGCGACTTCCCGGTACAACGGATCCCGCACTGCAAGCAGATCTCTAAGTTTCTGTTCAGGATTTTCAACTTGTAACAAGGGACGGTTTTTGTCGCGATAGGTTCGCTGAAGCTGAATTTCAACTGGAGTGTAAAGATAAACAACGATGCCTCGCTGCTTTAAATAATCCCGATTAGGAGCCTGAGTAATTGCACCACCACCAGTCGCAAGCACCAGCTGTGGACGTGAGGTTAACTCATCAATTACAACAGTTTCACGATGACGAAAACCCTTTTCACCTTCTTTTTCGAAGATCCAGGGAATTGTAGCTCCTGTTTTCCGCTCAATTTCATGATCGCTGTCCAGAAATTCTCGTCCTAACAGTTCTGCTAAATGTCGTCCTACTGTTGTTTTACCGGCCCCCATCGGCCCTACCAAATAGATATTTGGCAGGGTTTCAAACTCTTTGCTTGGCAAGGAGTCACCTATTCATTTTGTTAAATTCAAAATATATTAATGATTTCTTGAAACACTGTCATTAACAATTCGAGGTGTAACAAAAATCAGTAACTCACGTTTGTTGTCCGCTTTTACATCTTTACGGAACAAACGGCCTAAATAAGGTAGATCGCCCAAGAAAGGAACTTTAGTTTGTGCATTTCGAGTTTCTTGCTCAAAAATACCCCCTAACACTACTGTTTCACCATTATCAACCAGTACATTAGTATTGATCTGGTTTTTATTAATGGTTAACTGTCCAGTGGGTGTCGGATTCCCTGGTGAGTCACTGGTAATATTCAACTCCATCTGTACCTTACCATCTGGAGTAATACTTGGTGTTACATCTAAACTTAAAGTTGCATCAATAAATGATGTAGTCGACACTGCATTAGCACCACCACCTTCTGCAGACTGATATGGAATTTGCGAACCGGAGGCAACGGTTGCTTTTTGTTTGTCAGCAGTGAGCACTTTTGGCGTAGAAATCACTTCACCATAACCATCTGCCTGTAGCGCAGAAAGTTCAAGATCCAGCATAAAATCTGATAGGCTAATTAAGCCAAAAGCAATACGGCTTGCACCTTGACTAGTGACACCTAAATCCACATTCAGGTTATCTGGTCTTTGAATTTCATAGGTCCACCCCCCTCTTTCACTATCAAATTCAGGCTCCCTCAAATCCCAAAGAGTCGTATCACTACCACCAACAAGAAGGTGATTATTATTGGTAATCCCTTGAGACAGGATTCCCCATTTCACTCCCATTTCTTTGGTAAAGTCTGTGGTTGCACGAACGATACGCGCCTCAACCATCACCTGTTTCACTTGTACATCCAGCAGATCGACCATATTACGAATTTTATCGATAAAAGGCTGGGTATCATTCACAATAATGGTATTGGTACGAGCATCAATAGAGATAGAACCACGTGAACTTAGTAAACTTTCTCTATCATCACCGTTACTTGTGCTATTCGAGCTCCCTGATCCTGATGCACTCTTATTTTGAGTAATCAGTTTTTCAATATCTGCTGCTTTTGCATAACTGAGCTGCATATATTCAGTTTGAATTGGTGCAAGCTTAACACTCTGTGCTAGTGCTTTCGCTTCTTCTTCTTCGGCCTTAATTAGTTCTGCCACTGGTGCAATCCAGATCACATTACCATTACGACGTTTATCCAGATTTTTGGTTTTTAATACAATATCTAAAGCCTGATCCCAAGGCACTTCTTTGAGGCGTAAGGTAATATTACCCTGTACGCTATCTGCAGCAACCATATTGATATCGGTAAAATCGGCTAATAATTGTAGAACTCGACGAACTTCAATATCTTGGAAATCGAGGGAAATTTTCTTGCCTGTATAAGCGACTGATTTAGGACGTAATGGACCCTTAACTTCTGGACGCTTCAAACTAATCGTCAGCTTATTATCCGTCTGGAAAGCCATATATTCATAACTTTCTGCAGACTGAATAGTAATTACACCTGAACCATTTTGATTGACTGCATCTACGGTTGAAACAGGCGTGGCAAAATCATTCACATTCAAACGTCGGGTCAAATGTGCCGGAATCTTGGAGCCCAGAGTCCGCACAATCACTTTGGTTCCCTGCTGCTGTACATCGACTGGTGTGTTCTGACCTGCCAGATCAATTACCACCAGTCCTTCACCTTGCGCACCCCGCTGGAAACCAATATTAGTAATCCCCTGAGCGACCTGCTGTTGTACAGGCTGAGCAATAGCGACTGGAGTGGCAGAATTAATTTTTAAAATAAAGGTATTGCCTTCCACACGCGTTGTAAATGCACCTGCATTAGCAAGATTCACTGTCAAACGAGAACGCTGTGCATCCGAGCTAACATCCACTGAACTAGCTTCAGCAGTTGCGACTGGAATACTAGACTGTTTTAGATTTTGTTGTGCCTCATTAAAATCCAGAATCAGGCGTGATGGAGATTCAAGCTGATAAGCTTGAGGCTGAGGTGGCAGACCGTTAAACATCACCCGGATTTCAGTTCCCTGTCCAGGAATCTGCATTGGCACCACATTGGTCATTGAAACTTGCGCACTCGCTGCTTGCATCACAGCAATCGCGACAGCCCCCATAGAAAACTGACGAAACACATGATTCATTGTATTAGCATCCCCAAAAATAAATTCTTTAATACTCTTATTCATTTTTATTCCTTAAAACTTATGGCGCTGGCCCAATCAAAACCAGACTTCGTGGTCGTTCCACATATCCCTCACGGCCATCTGGAATAATCTCAATCAAGTCAATCTGTGTCGGCGTAATTCTCGTTACACGACCATGATTAAGTCCCATATAGCTGCCACGTTGTATCCGTTCAATTTCCCCATCAGGCGTTTGAATTAGAGCCAGAATCTGCCCCGCCTGATTCCGCATACTGCCTTTCATGCTTAAGGTCTCTAGTGGATAACTCTCTAAAGGCTGTAATTGGCGTGACAAGTTCGGATAAACTCGCTTACCTGCCATAATTTTCAATTCAGCCGCTAAAGAACTCGGCAGAAAAGGACTTTTCAGCTGATGAGCTGCATAATTAAACATTTCTGTCGGAATAAAATCTGGTGCCGGCTCAATCGGTAATGGCGGTTGATTGCGAATATTGGCCATTTCCTGATTGACTGCATCAATTCTTGATTCACAGCCCACCAATAAAAATCCGAGCGTTAAAGCTGAAGTAATTTTAATGATATTCATTACTGAGCTCCCTGCATATCAGTTGTAGCCGGAGTAGATGAAGCATCTGCATTACCTACATACCGATAGGTTTTTGCTTTTACCACATAATCAATGACAGGAATTTCAGATTTCTTTTCTTTATTTTCAGTTCCTGTAATGATGAAGTCATGCAGTGTAACGATGCGCGAAAGCCCTGCAATACTGCTCACAAAAGAACCAAAGGCATGATAATCCCCAGTGGCTTCAATCGCGATTGGCTGTTCAATAAAGAATTCCTGCTTGATTTCAGGTTCAAGACGAATATTCTTAAATTTCAGTCCAGAGTTCACTCCACTCAAGTTAATATCTTCCACCAGACCTGGAATTTCAGTTTCTTTCGGCAATTGTTCCAATTGCTGATTAAAACGTGCTTCCATCTCCTGCAACTGAATCTGATACTGCTGTAAATTACGCAGCTTGGATTCCTTTTCCCGGAATTCATTTAACAGGTTTTGTTCTTGAGCACTGGCTTGTGAAATTGCTTCTATCTTGCCGCGAATAAACCCGAAATACCCCAGCATAAAAACCAGAATAACAATAAAGATCCAGCAGGTAATTTTGACTGATAATGGCCAGCTACCATAATTATTTGGATCTAGTGTATTGAATTGTTGAAAGAATTTTTCAACTGTCATTTTTTTTCTAGGAACAGCCACTACGTCTTGGCTTAATTCATCGAATCCGTCATTACTCATGATGATGCCTCCGCTGTAGTTGTGGCTGGTGTTTGTCCTTCTTTAAGTGTTGGCTCAGCGATTTGATCCAGATCAACCGTGACCGTAAAGCTGCCATAAGATTCTTCTACTCTAGGAATCACTGAGGATGGCGCTTTATCTTTTGGCTCTTCAGCAACCAGAAAAGCATTCATAAATGCATTACGATACCAGGTGGAAGCTTCCAGATTACGTAGCAATTCAGCCACTGTATTCGGACTTTCTGCCTTACCTTCAATGGTGAATTTATCGCCGGTACGCTGAAATTTTGTAATGTACATATTGCCTGGTGTGACCCGTACAATTTCATCAATCAGGTGAACTGCAATCGGCCGTTGAGTCTGTAAACCCTGAATCAGCTTCATACGTTCAACAATTGCATTACGCTGGTCTTGTAAACCATCCAATGCTTTCAGCTGTACATCCAGATTCTGGTTAGTACTGACCACCAGCTGGTTGGCCTGTTCCTGATCCTGAAGTTTTTGATCGTAATAGAACCAGGTTGAACCTGCTGCTGCCAATCCTAGAAAAAGTGCCCCTGCGCAAATCGCTACAAATTCATTATTTCTTTTAATTCTTAGCTCATCGCGCCAAGGGAGTAAGTTAATCTTTGCCATTAATCAAAACTCCTCAATGCCAAACCACATGCAACCATGAGTGAGGACGCGTCATTTTCAATTTTTTTAATATCAATTTGAGGAGAAAAGCCCATTTGCAGGAATGGATTGGCAATCGTGACCCGGTAGCCGAGTTTTTGCTGTAATAGTTTTGCCAGACCTGGAATATTGGCATTCCCCCCTGCCAATAAAATATGGTCAATCTCGTTAAACTGAGATGAAGAGAAGAAGAACTGTAATGAACGCGCTGCCTGCTGCACGACTGCATCCAGGAAAGGTTCCAGCACTTCGATGTCATAATCATCCGGTAAGGCACGGGTTTTTTTAGCACGCCCTGCTTCCTCAAAAGACAATCCATAACGGTTCTGGATTTCCTGAGTCAGCTGTTTGCCACCAAAAACCTGCTCACGGGTATAAATGATCTTGTTATTTTGCATGACGGATAAGGTCGTCATACTATGACCAATATCCAGGATCCCGACAGTATTTACCCCCATCGGTAAGGTATCCGAAAACACCTTGAATGCATTTTCTAATGCAAAACTTTCGACATCTGCAATTTTTGGATTGAGGTTGGCAATTTGCAGTACTTCAGAACGCGCTTCAACATTTTCGATTCGGGTCGCTACTAACAGGACATTGACCCGGTTCGGATTGGTTAAACGGTCTGGCAGAACTTCAAAGTCCAGACTGGCTTCATCAAGTGGGAAAGGAATATATTGTTCGGCATCTTCACGAATCTGAATTTCACGTTCATCATCCGACATATCGGCATCCATTTCGATGATCTTGGTGATGACCATAGAAGTTGGAATCGCAAAGGCTGACTGACTGGACTGGGTATTGGCCAAATTAATCGCACGCCCCAACGCATCACCCACCGCTTCTGGATTTAAAATATTTTTTTCAACGACACTACTTTCTGGTAATGGGACTAAAGCATAACTTTCTACCCAGTACCGACCGTTCTTTACAGAGAGCTCTAAAACTTTAACAGAAGTCGAACTAATATCGACTCCTATTAACCCCTTATTTGGCTTACGATATAACCTGCGCACAATACAATTCCTATTATTTTTTTATCCCCAATAAAAACAAACTCACCAATCTGTGCCGGCCTATAATTTTATACAGATACAATAACTCATCTAACAATATGTATATCTAAAGGATATACTGACCGGTAATTAGTTTGCCATTAGCTCTTATTAAAACTTACTTGTTATGAAAAAGCTATCTTGTTCAGGCCTTGTTCATCCATTTTTTTTGATCATTATCATTATTTTGATCTCAATTCCGATGGGTTTCTATGGCATGTATCTCTATATTGCCCCATCTTTGCCTGAAATGTCTACGCTTAAAAAGGCACCTTTATTAAAGCCTTTACAAGTTTTTAGCTCAGATAATGAGCTCATTGCAGAGTATGGTGGCAAGCTTTCTGTTCCTGTGAATTATGAACAGATTCCGAAAGAATTTATTCACGCCTTCCTCGCTGCAGAAGATTCCAGTTTCTTCGAACACAGCGGGATCAGCTTTAAAGGCTTAGGACGTGCAGTCAGTGAAACTATTACCGGCTCTGATGTACAGACTGGCGGTTCGACCATTACCATGCAGGTCGCCAAAAACTACTATTTAAGTCCCGAACGTACTTTAAAGCGTAAGCTGACTGAAATTTTCCTGGCACGTAAAATAGAACAGAATTTAAGTAAAGAAGAAATTCTGACTTTATATGTCAATAAAATTTTCCTAGGAAAAAACGCTTATGGCATCGCGGCAGCAGCGAAAATCTATTACAACAAAAGTTTAGATGAGCTTTCGATTGCGCAAATGGCAATGATTGCTGGCCTACCTAAAGCACCTTCTCGTTATAATCCGGTGGCCAACCCTAAACGTGCATTAGAACGCCGTAACTGGATTTTAGGTCGCATGCTGCAATTGGGGTATCTGAATCAAAGCCAATATCAGGAAGCCATTGCTGAACCGATTAACCTGGATATGCCTGACCGCAGTACGCGTAACAAATTTCCCTACGTCGGTGAAATGGTTCGCTCCGAACTAGTAGAAAATTTTGGTGAACAAGCCATAGATTCAGGTTATAAAGTCTACACGACGATCCACAGTGAACGTCAGGCTTATGCTGAACAGGCAGTTCAGGATGGTTTAGAAGCTTATGACCGCCGTCATGGCTGGCGAGGTGCTGAAGCTCACGATCAGCCCCTGCAAAATTTCCGTGTCTATGCCAACACTTACCCTACTGAAGTGACCAAGGTCAATAATAATAGCTTTGAAGCGTTGATGCAGGATGGTACAACCGTAACTGTGCCTTGGTCAGGCATGTCCTGGGCCCGTCCTTATCGTAGTGCAGATAGTGTAGGTGCTGCACCAAGCAGAGCTTCACAGATTGTTAAAGTTAAAGATATTGTTCGTTTAAGACCTAACGAGAATAAAAGTTCCTGGGCACTGGTACAAACGCCTCAGGTACAGGGCCAATTAATTGCATTAAACCCGAATAATGGTGCGATTGAAGCCATTGTCGGTGGTTATAATTTTTATCAATCCAAATTTAACCGCGCGACTCAAGGCTGGCGTCAACCGGGTTCAACTATTAAACCCTTCGTTTACGCTCTGGCTTTAGAACGTGGTATGACTCCACACACCATGGTCAATGATGCACCGATTACTATTGGTAAATGGAGTCCGCGTAATTCGGATGGCCGTTATTTAGGGATGATTCCTTTACGTCGTGCTTTATATCTGTCACGTAACACGGTTTCAGTACGCCTATTACAAACTGTTGGTATTGAGCGTACACGTCAGTTATTTATGGATTTTGGCTTGCAGGATAACCAGATTCCACGGAACTATACCATTGCTCTAGGTACACCTCAGGTTTTACCAATCCAGATGGCCACTGGTTATGCTACGTTCGCCAATGGTGGTTATCGGATTCAGCCACATTTTATTACGCGTATCGAAGATGCCTATGGCAAGACTATTTTTGAGGCTAAGCCTGAATATGCCTGCATCTCGTGTATTAATGCCCAGGAAGAAAGTCCTCAACCAACAGGCGCACTCACTCCTGATGATGAAGCCATTGAAATCAATAACAAAACCTTAGCACAGAAACCAGAGACACCAAAAATCTCGGCTGAAGACAGTAATTACCGTCAGGCAGAACGTATTCTAAAATCTAGTTCTGCTTATGATATGGCCAATATCCTGCGTGATGTGATTCAGCATGGTACGGGGCGTGCTGCTTTAAGAATTGGTCGTAGTGATATTGGGGGTAAAACCGGTACCACCAATGATGCCAAAGATGCCTGGTTTGCAGGTTTTAATGGCAAGCTAGTCACCGTTGCCTGGGTCGGTTTCGACCAGCCAAAAACTTTAGGTCGCCGTGAATACGGTGGCGTGGCAGCCTTACCAATCTGGACCGACTTTATGGGTAATGCCTTAAAAGGTACACCAGAAGCTTGGGTTCGCCTGGATCGTAATGCTAAAGCACCTATTAACCGTAATAAAGTAGTGCAAGGTGAGCAGGAACAGTATGATCCGTCTTCTCCACCTTTAGCGACGCCTCTATATCGCCCTGCCCCGGTTGTAGCACCTAAACGACAAAGCAATGATTTTGAAGATTTGCCTGATCAGGAAATCCGCATACCGGATGATGAAAGAGTGGCGCCAAGAGACCAGCCACTACAACCAAATCGGGTGGTGGATCCTTTGGAAAACTTGATTGAAGAAATTGAATAATCTGAACCAATAAAAAATCCCTCAATAATGAGGGATTATTTATTTCTAAATAACCGATTTACTTCTTCTGAAATACATAAATCTGGAATTGGGCCATTAAATCGAATTGATCCTGCTGCTCAAGTGCCAAACGGCGTTCAGGTTTGGCTTTATAAGCATAGGGAGTCATAGCAATCAGGTTTTTTAAATCCGCTTGAGGCAAAGTCATTGGCGCATCAATCACCTGTTCACTTACCAGATTAAATACATCCTGCAACTGCTCAACAAATTTCTGTGGCTCGTGTGCTTTCACTTCCTCAAATAAGGCTTCACGCATCGCGTACAAATGTTGTGGTGCAGGCGTCACTACCATCAAATAAGATTTTGGCTTTAATACCCGCAAGATTTCCTGTTTCGGAATCGGGCTAAATAAGCTGGTACAGAGATCAATGAATTGATCCAATACCGGCAAGGTTGCCCCTGTCCCTACCACCCAGGTAATTTCTTTATTCAGTTTAGCTGCAACCTGAACTGCATTTTTGGCAATATCTACGCCGACACATTGCATTACTTCAGCCTGCATGGCATTGGTGTAATAACCTTCGCCACAACCAATATCGAGCAGATTTTCAATCCGCAGCTCACGGATTTTCTTAACCACAGCCTGTTGCAAAGGCGCATAATGACCTGCACTCAGAAATGCACGGCGTGCCTGCACAGATTCAGGCGTATCACCTGGATTTTTACTATGTTTATGCTGCACCACATGCAAATTCACATAACCCTGCTTGGCTACATCATAGCTATGCTGATTGTCACAGCGCCATGTACGTTCATTTAAGCGTAACTGCTCACGACAAACAGGACACATCAGTAGGTTCATTTTTAAATTTCTCCAAAACAAAAAAGCCGGCATGCGCCGACTTTTTCAAATGCATTTCTTAGCGTAATTTTAAGGTCATTAGACCCAAAACTACCAGCATAATCGTAATAATCCAGAAACGAATGACGACTTGAGTTTCACGCCAACCTTTCTTTTCATAATGGTGATGCAAAGGTGCCATCAGGAATACACGTTTATTACGCATTCTTAATGAACCGATTTGCAGGAAGACTGAAATTGCTTCCACCAGGAATACACCTGCCATAATCGCAAACACGATTTCCTGACGCACCATCACAGCAATCGTACCCAGCATTGCACCTAAAGATAACGCCCCTACATCACCCATGAACACTTGAGCTGGGTGAGCGTTATACCAGAGGAATGCCAGACCGGCACCAATCATCGCAGCGCAGATCACTACCAGTTCAGAAGAATATTTTACATAAGGGATATGTAAGTAGTTAGCGAAACGTACATCGCCTGCCAGATAAGCAAATACCCCTAAACCTGCCGCAACCAGGACAATTGGCATAATTGCCAGACCATCCAGACCATCAGTCAGGTTTACGGCATTGGATGCACCATTAATCACGAAGTAAGTGAAAATAATGAAGCCAATTCCCAGCGGAATCACAGACAATGGAATGGTGTGATCCTTAAAGAATGGAATTAACACATCCAGCATATTGGCAGTCACTACCGGATTCGGTTGCTGCTGGGCGATCACATACAGCGCAATACCAGCACCCAAAGAACCCACTGATGTCCAGAAGAATTTCTTACGTGCAGGTAAACCGGCATTGTCTTTATAACGGATTTTAATCCAGTCATCCGCCCAACCAACGGCACCAAAAATCACCATCACCGAGAGCACAATCCAGACATAAGGATTCGTCAGGTCCGCCCACAGTAAGGTGGAGATCCCGATCGAGAGCAGGATTAATACCCCACCCATGGTCGGTGTGCCCATTTTCTTGGCATGATTCTCAGGAGCAAACGAACTTACTGCCTGACCATATTTTAGTGCCTGCAATTTGCGGATCATGATCGGACCCAAGACCAAACCGATAGTCATAGCGGTCAAGACGCTGAGCAAAGCACGTAAAGTTAGATAACGAACCACCTGAAACGTGCTATCAAAGCCCGCCAGCTGGTCAAATAGCCATAACAGCATTTAGAGTTTCTCCATCAATGCAGCCATTAATGTTTCCATATGGGTAAAACGCGACCCTTTAAATAGAAAAGACATTGGCTGGGGATGATGTGTTTCAATCAAATCAATTAAAAATGGTAAAGCCTGCTCCTGATTGAGGAAAGCCTGCATCTTCTTACCATATTGCGTACTACGTGCACCTTCTTGTGCAGCTGGAGCAAATTCACCCACAGCCACCACAAAATTAATGCCTTTGACCGATACCAGATCCCGACCAAGTTTATAATGCTCGATCGCGGCAGATGAACCCAGTTCACCGATATCACCGGTCACCATCACTCGAATACCCTGCTGCTGCGCTAAAACTTCAGCCGCTGCACGCATCGAGCTTGGATTGGCATTGTAGGTATCATCAATAAATAAAAAATCTTTGTGCGGAATAAAGTTCAAACGACCTTTGGCACCAACAGCCTGTTCAAGGCCAGCCACGATATCATCCAGACTAATACCAATTGCTAAAGAAAAAGCCACCGCTGCAGTTGCGTTTTGCACATTGTGTTCACCAGCAAATGGCAGATTTACGGTTTTACTGCCTTGCGGTGTATTTAGTGTGAAAGTCGCAGATTGCGGATGTAGTTCTACGTCAGTTGCATAGACATCACCGCCCTGACCAAAACTCAAAGTTTTCTCAGTTTTGACGGCTGCACGGATTTGCTCGGCATAATCATCAGCTGCAGGCACAATCGAAGTTTCAGAAATATGCGAATAGATTTCAGACTTGGCGCGACAAATCCCATCACGGCCACCAAACTCACCTAAGTGTGCGGTACCGATATTAATGATACCGGCCACATGCGGCTGTACCAGGTTGGAAGTGTAATCAATTTCACCCTGATGGCTTGCACCCAGTTCCATCACTGCATACTGATGTTCAGCACACAGTTCCAGCAACATCATTGGGACACCCAAATCATTATTCAGGTTACCGCGAGTGACTAAAGTCGGTGCCAGACGTGACAAGATACTGCCCAGCATTTCCTTGGTCGTGGTTTTACCGCTACTGCCTGTCAAAGCAATGACTTTAAGCTGTGAGTTTTGCTGACGACGATAAGCGCCAAGATGACCCAGTGCCAGACGAGTGTCTTCAACTACTAGCTGGCAAATCTCTGCGTCAACAGGTTGGCTGACAATCGCGATTCCACAGCCCTTCTCAGCCACTTGGGCGATAAAGTCATGCGCATCAAAACGCTCACCTTTCAATGCCAGAAAAGCATCACCTGCTTCGGCATGACGGGAATCAGTTAAAATCCGCTTAATCTGGCCTTCAGGTTTTTTATCATTCAGCCAATAACCCTGAGTGGCTTGCTGTAACTGTTCAATTGTCCATGGCTCTAGAGGCACGGTACTTGTTGTTGAAGTATGCATGTAAAATCCTAATGCGCTGGAAATGCTAAATCACGGTTGTGATGCTGGGCATCAATCGCGGCCTGTACCTCGACCACATCATCAAACCAATGTCGCACCCCATCAATCTCCTGATAATTTTCGTGTCCCTTACCGGCAATCACCACAATGTCACCTGGCTGTGCCTGGTCGACTACAAAGCGGATTGCTTCACGACGGTCATGAGTTTCATGATAGGTTTTGCCTGAAAAATCGATACCCTGCTTCATGTCAGCGAAAATCTGGTTTGGATCTTCAGTACGTGGATTGTCCGAAGTCAGCACTGCAATATCAGCACCTTCGAGGGCCGCTTGAGTCATCAACGGGCGTTTGCCACGATCACGGTCACCGCCACAACCAAAAGCAACCCAGAGTTTTTGACTGACATGGCGCTTCAGCGTAAGCAAGACCTGAGTGAGGGCATCTGGAGTATGTGCATAATCCACAACAAATAAACGCTCATCATCACGAATGACCTGCATACGGCCTGGGGCACCTTTCAGCTCGGGCACAGTTGCAATTAAATCGGCTAATGCAAAACCGGCTTGCTCTGCCACAACCAGGCTGGCAACCAGATTTTCGATATTAAAATGACCCAGCAAAGGACTATGCACAGTAAATGTATCTTGTGCAGTGATCAGTTTGAATTCAGCACCGGAAATACTGTACTGGATATCCTGAACCTGATAATCAGCTGCTTGCGACAAAGAATAAGTCAGAATTTTCGGCTGATTCGGATTGGCTTTTGCAGTATTCAGCATCACCTCTGCATGTGCGTCATCAATATTGATGACTGCAACTTTCAGAGATTCAAAGCTGAATAAACGCGATTTTGCTTCTGCATAAGCTTCCAGCGTACCGTGATAGTCGAGATGGTCACGACTTAAATTGCTATAAGCCGCAATTTCAATCGCACAACCATTCAGACGGCCCTGCTCCAGACCATGCGAACTCGCTTCAATTGAAGCAAATTCCGCGCCTGCCTGTGCATAGGCATGCAAGGCATTTTGCAATTGCAGGGCATCCAGTGTGGTATGAGAAGAGGCTTCCAGATTCGGCAAAACACCATTCCCTGTAGTCCCCATAACTGCACAAGCTTTGCCTTGCAGCATCAGCAACTCAGCAACCAGACGGGAAATTGTGGTTTTACCATTGGTACCAGTTACGGCCAGAATACGGGCAGCCTTGACTGGCTGAGTCGCTTGCAGATAGCGCTTTTGCCACTCGCCCATCAAGTGACGGACATTGGGTACTACCAAAGCTGGAGTAACACCTAGCTCTTGTTCTGAAATTACGGCCAGTGCACCCAATGACAGGGCTTTTTTGGCATATTCTGCGGTTTTTTCAGGTTGAGACAAGCTGGTCAGGGCAATAAAAATTTGCCCCAGTTTAACTTTGCGGCTGTCCAGTTCGAAACCCTGAAAGGATTGTCGCATCCATTCAGCAGGTTCTTGAACGGCGTAGAGATCTTGAAATGTAATGGACATTGATCACCTATTTACTGGACTTTGGGAGATTCTAAAGGTTTGTCCAACGGGACATTTAGCAGGCGTAAAGATTCCTGCATCACACGGGCAAAGACAGGTGCAGATACCGTACCACCATAATAAGACCCTTGCGGATTTTCCACGACCACCACCATAGCAATACGCGGATCACTCACGGGTGCTACACCAGCAAATAAAGCACGGTATTCACTAGTTGAATAACCTTTACGGTCGGCACGCAATTTATGCGCAGTACCCGTTTTACCTGCAACACGATAACCAGGTACGGTTGCACGGGTTGCTGTACCACCAGGCAAAGTTGCTGTTTCCATCATCAGCAGAACCTGTTCTGCGATTTGTGGATCAATCATCTGCTCGCCTTGTGGCTGTTCTTCTAATTTATACAAGCTTAAAGGCACTTTCACACCTTTGTTCGCCAGCATGGCATAGGCATCAGCCAGTTGCAGCACAGTCGCATTCAGACCATAACCATAGGCCATGGTTGCTACTTCAGACACATTCCATTTACTTGGCGGCAGAATCAGACCGGAACTTTCACCCGGAAATTTCACTGCGGAACGCTGACCAAAACCAAGACGTTTATAGAAAGTCGGTAAAGTTTCATACGGCAGTGACAGAGCTAATTTAGCTACCCCGACGTTTGATGATTTCTGGATAATCCCACCCAACGTCAACTGACCATAGTTATGCGTATCACGAATAGTGTGGTTTCCGACCCGCATACTACCTGGACTCGTATTGATGACCGAATTGGCCGTATATTTCCCGCTCTCTAGAGCCATCGCCACAGTTAGCGGCTTCATGGTTGAACCCGGCTCGAAGGAATCGACAGCGCCACGATTACGCATTGCGTCTTTATTTAATAAGCCATTCTTGTCATTCGGGTTATAAGAGGGCCAAGAAGACATTGCCAGAATTTCACCGGTTTTAACGTCGACTGCAATCGCTGTTGCGGAGCGGGCATTATTGGCGACGCCTGCTGCAGTCAGTTCACGATACATAATGTACTGTAAACGTGAGTCGATACTCAGGGTAATGTTTTCACCTGGCTCAACTTCTTTAATCACTTCCGGTTCTTTAACGCGGTTGCCTTTTTTGTCACGGATAATCTGCTGTTCACCATCCTGACCGGCAAGACGGGTATTCAGCTGCATCTCCAGACCTTCGATCCCAATTCCCTCACTATTGGTCAGACCAATAATCTGGGAGTTTGGCTGGGGCTGAGGATAATAGCGCTTATAGTTTTTCTCGGTATACACACCTTGGAAATTACGCTTCATGATCAGTTCCGCCTGTTGTGGCGGCACTTCTTTTTTCAGGATCAGATAACGTGAACGTGGACGCTCTTCCATCTTTTTGCGCAATTCAGCACGATCCATGCCCACTGCATCAGCCAGCTCATCCAGATTCAGGTTTTTATCTGGGAGCTGGCGTTTTAGTTTACGGCTATTCGGCTCTTTCTGTAGTGCCAGCATGGTTTCATCATAGAGTTTTTTATTATCAAAATAGTCACGTGGGTCAATCACGATTTTCATAATCGGCGTACTGATCGCCAGCGGAATACCATTACGATCATAAATTACGCCACGCATGGCCTTGATGGTATTGGTTCGTAAAATATTGGCATTGGCTTTATTTTGCAGAAAGTCTTTATTGATAATCTGCACATAGAAAGCTCGGCCGATCAGTGTCACAAAACACAGCAGCACCACGGCCCACATGATGTAAAAACGGTTGATATAAACATTTAAGGCATTTTTCTCGGTGACGGACTGCTTTTTACGTACCGGTTGCTTCTTTCTCTTGTCTACCATGTTCGAGCGCTAGCCTTATTTTTTCTCATCTGAAGGTTGTGGTAAGGAAATCACGACACTCTGTGAAATCGGAGGTGAATACATCCTTAACTGGGTCACTGCACGGGTACCAATCTGCGCGGTCGCACCAAAGGTCTGCTGTTCAATCAGCAAACGTCCCCACTCTGCATTCAAATCATCCCGTTCACGCAGATAGGTACTTAGTTTGCGGTTATCCTGACGGTATTCAAAGACCTGGAAGACGACAAATACCGCACTGATAAAGACCATCAATATCAATATGAGGTAAACAATGACTTTTTTCAGCCATAACTTTTCTGTTTTTTTATCAACCACTTCAGTTTTCATGATGTGCCTATTAAGCTAAACGTTCTGCCACGCGCAGCCATGCGCTACGTGAACGAGGATTGGCTTTAACTTCCTCATCACTTGCCTTGACCCGGGCGATTTTCTTTAAACGTCGCGTATCCTTTTGTTGTTGCGGCATTCCCCAGCCTGAATCTTCTTCAAGCGTTGATTCTTTTTGAATAAACTGTTTAATCAACCGGTCTTCTAATGAATGAAAGCTGATCACAGCCAAACGTCCCTCTGGTTTTAAAATCTCAACCGCTTGAGGGAGGAAAGTTTCAATATCTTCTAATTCTTTATTAATAGCAATACGAATTGCCTGGAAAGTTCGGGTGGCAGCATGTTTATTTTTTTCCCATTTTGGATGGGCAACTTTCACAATTTCCGCCAGTTTGGCTGTGGTATCAATATATCCGGCAGCCTTGATCGCTTTGGCTATACGACGACTATAACGCTCTTCACCATACTGAAAAATCACATTGGCCAGTGCTTCTTCTTCAATATCCACCAGCCATTCTGCTGCAGTCGGACCTTGCGAGTTGTCCATACGCATATCCAGCGGGCCATCTTTCATAAAGCTGAAACCGCGTTCTGCCTGATCCAGCTGCGGTGAAGACACCCCTAAGTCAGCCATCACACCATCTACACTTTCAATACCCTGCTCAGCTAGTGCCTGTTTTAAATCAGCGAAGCTGGCATGGATAATTTTAAAACGTGAATCTTCCTGTTCCAGTTCTGCGGCAACAGCCAATGCTTGCGGGTCTTTATCGAAAGCGTAGACGCGTGCATTTTCATCCAATTTGGAAAGCAATAAACGTGTATGCCCACCGCGGCCAAAGGTTCCATCCACATAAATTCCCGTATTGCGACCAGCCAATAAGGCATCAATCGTTTCGTGAAGTAATACAGAAATATGTGACATAAAAACTCAATCAATAGGGCGAAAAATTTAACTGCACATTATCACTCTGTTTAGCTAAAGCTCCAAACGACTTTTTGTAGATAAATATTAATTTCTATAGAGAAAACCGTTTTTATTTTTCGACAGCCGATAAAAAAGCCTCCATCGAGGAAGCTTTTTTATATTTTAAATTTATTTTCTAATCAACAGATTAACGCTTCGAGTTATAGATCTGGTCGAAGATTGCGCCATTCACAAAGTGAGTTTTCTGTGCATTGGCCCAGCCACCGAATACTTCATCAATGGTAAAGGTTTTAATTTTTGGGAACTGTGATGAATATTTGGCTAATACTTTCTCATTACGTGGACGGTAGAAATGTCGTGCTGCCATGTCCTGACCAAGTGGAGAGTAAAGATAGTTGATATAACCTTTAGCTAACCATTTATTGCCATTTTTATCCACTGTACGATCTACGATGGCTACAGAGGGTTCAGTCAGAATGGTCAAAGATGGATAAACGATATCAAACTTATTTTTACCGAGAGTTTTTTGTGTTACTAGGGCTTCATTTTCCCAAGTTAACAACACATCACCAATATTACGTTCAGCAAATGTGGTCATCGATGCACGTGCAGCAGAGTCCATCACTTTTACGTTTTTATAAAGCTTGCCGACAAATTCTTGGGCTTTGGCTTTGCTACCACCCGGCTGTTTCTCTGCATAACCCCAAGCTGACAGATAGACCCAACGTGGCAAACCACCAGTTTTCGGATTTGGTGTAATAATTTCTACACCCGGTTTAGTCAGATCTTTCCAGTCTTTAATTCCTTTGGGGTTATCCTTACGCACCATGAAGACAATCGTTGAAGTATAAGGTGCAGAATTATGCGGGAACTCTTTTTGCCAGCCTGGCTGAATCTGACCAGATCTTACGATCTCTTCAATATCGTTTGCCAATGCCAAGGTCACCACATCACCTTTTAAACCGTCGACCACAGAACGCGCCTGTTTACCTGAACCGCCGTGTGACTGTTTAAAGTTCACATCAATACCGGTTCGTTTTTTCCAGTAGGCCCCAAAAGATTTGTTAAATTCATCATAGAATTCGCGAGTCGCATCATAAGAAACGTTCAGGAATTCACGATCCGCAGCTTGGCTTGCAGTTGCAGTAAATGTCAGACCTGTTGCCAATAAAGCAGCACTAACCAGTGATTTTAATTGAGTTTTCATAAGAGCATCGGGAGATTATCTTCATTAGATATAACTATATGAAATAAAATTATTTTTCGCAATTGAGCAAACAAAGTGCATACAGGGTAATATTTAGTTATTTTTTGTTTTAATTTCATGTTTTATATAATAAAAATATCTAGATTAAAGGCTTATTCTATTTTTATAGCATTTTATGCTTTAGATATAAAAAAAACGGATAATAAATTATCCGCTTTCTACTTATGGTTCAGTAATTAGAATTATTTACGGTTTTCCGCAGAGATTTGATCGTAGATGGCTCCATTCACAAAATGGGTTTTCTGCGCTTTTGCCCAGCCGCCAAAGACTTTATCAATAGTAAAAGTCTGGATTTTTGGGAATTGCGCCGCATATTTTGCTGCTGCTTTGGCATCACGTGGACGGAAGTAGTATTTCGCTGCCAGCTCCTGCCCTTTTGGTGAATATAAATAGTTTAAATAACCTTTAGCCAAATTGCGGTTGCCGTTTTTATCTACGGTCTTGTCGACAATCGCCACTGAAGGCTCAGCCAGAATAGAAATTGAAGGATAAACAATTTCATATTTATCTTTACCCAGACCTTGCGTAGCCAATAACGCTTCATTTTCCCAAGAGAGCAATACATCGCCGATTCCGCGTTCAGCAAAGGTCGTTAAGGAACCACGCGCACCTGAATCCAGTACTTTGACATTGGCATAGAGTTTTTTCACCAGTTCTTTGGCTTTGGCATCATTACCACCCGGCTGTTTCAAGGCATAACCCCAAGCCGACAAATAAATCCAGCGCGGTGCACCCCCAGTTTTTGGGTTTGGCGTAATAATTTCAACGCCTGGTTTGGTTAGGTCATTCCAGTCTTTAATCTGTTTTGGATTGCCTTTACGAACCAGAAATACAATCGTAGAGGTATAAGGAGCCGAATTACTTGGGAACTCTTTCTGCCAGCCCTTTTTGATTAAGCCTGCATTGACGATTTCTTCGATGTCATTGGCCAGCGCCAAAGTGACTACATCGGCCTGCAAACCATCCACCACAGAGCGTGCCTGTTTGCCTGAACCCCCATGCGACTGTTTGAAATTGACCGCTTGCCCGGTTTTCTGTTTCCAGAACTTACCAAACTCTTCGTTATATTCCTGATAGAATTCACGGGTCGGATCATAGGAAACATTGAGAAAGTCTTTAGCAGCATAGCCAGGAATGGCACTTCCGCCAAGTAATACTAAAATAGTAGAAGTTATTATCTTTTTCATGATGGGCACTCATTGCTAATTTACCCAGCACTATATAAACAAAAAAATTACTTAACAATCATGTGTTTATAATATTTTATCCAATCATATTCTATTTTTGATATATATGCTCACAATTCATTTCGGATACATTTTCCCCTAAAAATTTAATATCCTGCTACAATATAAGACAGTTCTTCACGATCTCTACACAGTTATCTGTTACAAATAGGCAACTTAAATGTGGAAATCCTGAGATTTAGTAATTTTCCACAGAGAAATATTAGTTTTTTGTAAAAAATGTGACTTGGTTCTACTTTTTCATATCTGAATGTGATTAGATTGTAGCCAGTATTATAACAACATTTTTAACAAAACAAGATTAACCAGAGCCAAGGAGGAAGTTTGGATATGAAATTTAAAATATTTACAGCCAGCATCCTAAGTCTTATCACGCTGTTCTCGATTCAACTTGGTCATGCCGTAGTTGTGAAAACAGAGCTACCTAAAGCCTCTGTAACTGCAATTGAAGTGAAAACCTCACCAATTGAAAAAGCAATTCAGCAACATAAAGCTGATAAAAATGCTTTTCATACTGAGGATGAACTTAAAGCGCTGACTGCGTTCAAATCAAATCCGACTCAAAGCTTTTTTGCAGCTCAAAACCTGCGCTTTACCCGCTTTGTGCAAAGTATCTTTTCTCCGAGCAATTCATAAGACTTAGTTTTAGTTCTCCACATTCGTTATATTTTGCTCATCCTGAAAAGCCGCATCATTCAATGTTGAATAAAGCATTAAGTGATGTGGCTTTTTCGTTATAATAGCTGCAATTTTATATTTAAGATTAGATCCGGTTATGACTGTTCGTACTCGTATTGCACCTTCTCCTACCGGTTTCCCGCATGTGGGAACTGCCTATATTGCCCTGTTCAACCTGTGTTTTGCCAAACAGCACGGTGGCGAATTCATTCTTCGTATTGAAGATACGGATCAGCTGCGTTCTACTCCTGAATCTGAAAAAATGATTCTGGACTCCCTACGCTGGTTAGGCCTGAACTGGTCAGAAGGCCCAGATGTCGGTGGTCCACATGCACCGTACCGTCAGTCAGAACGAATGAGCATCTATAAAAAATACGCAGAAGAACTGGTAGATAAAGGTCATGCTTTCTACTGTTTTGCAACAGCGCAAGAACTGGATGAAATGCGTGCTGAACAGCAGGCTCGTGGCGAAACTCCACGCTACGATGGCCGCGGTCTAAAACTGTCTAAAGAAGAAGTGGCACGTCGTCTGGCAGCTGGTGAACCGCACGTGATCCGCATGAAAGTGCCGACTGAAGGGGTATGTACCTTTAATGACATGCTGCGCGGTGAAGTAGAAATTCCATGGGCGCAAGTCGACATGCAAATTCTGCTAAAAACGGATGGTCTGCCAACTTACCATCTGGCAAACGTGGTTGATGATCACCTGATGCAAATTACCCATGTGATTCGTGGTGAAGAATGGATTCCATCTGCACCAAAACATCAGTTGCTGTATAAATACTTTGGTTGGGACATGCCAGTCCTGTGCCACATGCCTCTACTGCGTAACCCGGACAAATCAAAACTGTCTAAACGTAAGAACCCAACTTCAATCAATTACTATAAAGACATCGGTGTATTGCCAGAAGCGTTGTTGAACTATCTGGGCCGTATGGGCTGGTCAATGCCAGATGAGCGTGAAAAATTCACTTTGGCTGAAATGATTGAACACTTTGATATTAACCGTGTCTCTCTAGGTGGTCCAATCTTTGATGTTGAAAAACTCAACTGGTTGAATGGTCAATGGATTAAAGCCCTCTCTCCTGCTGAACTGTTAGATACCTTACTGGCCTGGAAAGCAGACCGTGCCAAACTGGAAGAAATCGCTGCTGCAATTCAACCACGGATCAATCTGCTGTCTGAAGCAGTGAACTGGTCAGCGCATTATTTCAACCATTTCCCGACTTTGACTAAAGAACAGTTCGAAAGCAAAAAACTTTCTGAAGAACAAGTGCGTCAAAGCCTGCAATTTGCGATCTGGCGTCTGGAAAGCCTGTTCACCTGGAACAATGACACTGTTAGCCAAACGTTGATGGATTTGGCGAATCAGATGGGCATTAAATTACGTGACTTTATGCCAGCGTTCTTTATTGCGATTGCCGGTTCAACCGCTTCTACCCCAGTCATGCAGACCATGGTCACTATTGGTCCGGATCTAACTTTTGCCCGTCTGCGCCACGCGCTGGAAGTGGTCGGTGCTCCTAGCAAGAAAGAAGTAAAAGCTTGGGAAAAACTGAATGAGAGTCTGAAACTGCCGAAAAATGAAGCAGTTGATCAAGCTTAATTTATTTTTTAGTTGACGTCTAAGCGTTATATCCATAATATAGCGCTCACACAGACTGGGGTCATAGCTCAGTTGGTAGAGCGCTACAATGGCATTGTAGAGGTCAGGAGTTCGATCCTCCTTGACTCCACCAAATAAGTCTTGCTTTACCTGTGTATTTGCCTCATTTGTCCCTATCGTCTAGAGGCCTAGGACATCGCCCTTTCACGGCGGTAACCGGGGTTCGAATCCCCGTAGGGACGCCATATTCAAGATGGCAACATCTTAATAAAAAACCCAAGCATTGTGACTTGGGTTTTTTATTGTCTGTCTGTTTTATATTGGCGGTATTTCGGTTTTTGCGTATCTTCCGATAAAATAATCAGTAATTTAGAATTTTGGAGTTGTAATGCAATATCGTTGCCCTAAATGTCAAAGCCCAAAAATCATGCCTGTGGCTCAGCCAGGTCAACCAGCGGCGCGTCCTGTCGTGCCTAAAAGCCTGATCATGCTGGTGCCTGCCCTGTTTGTATTATTGCTATTGGTCATCATTAGCATCGCGATGTGGATTTTTGGAGATGGTGCAGGTACGACTTTACAGACCGCCACTGTGATCGTGTTTATTATCTGTCTGATCGCAGGCTTCATGTTCTATAAAGATTTGCCTGATTTTAAAATTTCTATGCAGGCTTTCATGCAAAGCCAAAAGAAATGGAAATGCCGTGAATGCAATCATGAGTGGGAAATCTGATTTCTATAGTTCACTCATTTTCAAAGCTAAAAATCTTGCATGCTTATGCAAGATTTTTTTATTAGTAAAACTAAATTTTCTACCACCCAATATTAAAGTGTCGACTAGAGCAATAAATTCATATTTTTTCTAATTTACTTCACTTTTAAAATGAAGTTTTTTTATTTCTACTGCTTGTTTTTGCTCATTAAATACACAAAAATATCAACATGAGACTAAAAGTATGTAATTCATTACCGAAATAAAACCGCTTTATATTGTAGTCTTTAGTGGATAGTTTAATTAATTGTTAATAATGGCAAAGGTGAGGAATAAAAATGCTTAAACTTAAAAAAGTCATACATTTTCTGTTTTCTCATGACAAGCCTACGGGTTCAGAAATGGAAAATTATATTTCTGAAGCAGACACCTATTATCTGGAAGCTGTACAGTTTGAAAAGCTTTGCCATGTTTTAAAGCAACGCCAAGCTGAACATTTTCAAATTGCGCAGCTAGAGCAGCAAGAAAATTATCAACGCAATGCTTTCTGGAACTACTTAAGTGCAGCCACGCGTGGACACGCCGAAGCGCAATATAGACTGGGTAAACACTTTCTTAAAGGTAGTCTAGGTTTAGATCAGAATTATTTTCATGCTGAAGAATGGCTGAATAAGGCTAAACAGCAAGGTCATTTAAAAGCTGCGCGGCTGTTATCAAATACTTATAGCCAAATGAGTGTCCAATATTAAAGAAAAAAACCAGCCCAAAGGCCGGTTTTTTTATGCGCTTTGATTAAGCACCAATTTTTCGGTATTTCTGACGCTTCGCTGCCAGATCATCGCCATATTTCTTACGGCGATACTCTTCAAACTCGGTATAGTTACCGGTGAAGAATTCTGGAGTCTCATCTTCAAATGACAAGATGTGAGTCGCAATACGGTCCAGGAACCAGCGGTCATGCGATACCACCATCACACAGCCCGGGAAGACCAGAATTGCATCTTCTAACGCACGTAAAGTTTCTACGTCCAAGTCGTTTGATGGTTCATCGAGCAGGATTACGTTCGCACCTTGTTGCAGGATTTTCGCAAGTTGTAAACGGTTACGCTCACCACCTGACAATTCACCTACACGTTTTTGCTGATCTTGGCCTTTAAAGTTAAAGCGCCCAATATAAGCACGAGATGCAATTTCGTAATCGCCCACTTTCAGGATATCCAGACCGCCAGACACTTCTTCCCAAACGGTTTTATTGTCATCCAGGGTGTCACGAATCTGACCCACATAAGCAACTTTTACAGAATCACCCAAAGTCACTGTACCAGTATCGGGTTGCTGTTCGCCCGTCATCATACGGAACAGTGTAGTTTTACCTGCACCGTTTGGACCTACGATACCGACAATCGCTGTTGGTGGTACTGTGAAAGACAAGTCTTTATACAACAGTTTGTCACCAAAGGATTTGCTGATCCCTTCAACCTCAACCACCTTGTTGCCCAGACGTGGACCAGGTGGTATGTAAATTTCAGAAGTTTCGTTACGTTGCTGGAATTCACGAGAGTTAAGCTCTTCGAAGCGTTCCATACGTGCTTTGTTTTTCTTCTGCTGGCCTTTCGCATTTGAACGAACCCATTCAAGCTCTTTTTTCAATGCTTTAGCAAACGATTCTTCCTGCTTGTTCTCTTGTTCTAAACGCGCATTTTTCTGTTCCAGCCAAGAAGAATAGTTACCTTGGTAAGGAATACCATGTCCACGGTCAAGCTCCAGAATCCACTCGGCCACGTTATCCAGGAAGTAACGGTCGTGCGTAATCGCCACGATAGTGCCCGGGAAGTCTTTCAGGAAGCGTTCCAGCCAAGATACAGATTCTGCATCCAAGTGGTTGGTTGGTTCGTCAAGAAGCAACATGTCTGGTTTAGACAGCAGCAAACGGCACAATGCAACACGACGGCGTTCACCACCTGAAAGCATGGTTACATCTGCATCCCATGCAGGCAGATTTAATGCTGCTGCAGCCTGTTCCAGCTGGTTATTCAGGTTATGCGCATCCCAAGTCTGGATAATTGCTTCCAGTTTTTCCTGCTCTTTTGCTAGTGCATCGAAGTCTGCATCTGGATCTGCATAGTCTGCAAATACCTGATCAAGGCGCTCTAATGCATCAAGTGCTTCACGTACGCCGTCTTCAACGTTGCCACGAACGTCTTTGGTTGGATCAAGTGGTGGTTCTTGCTCGAGGTAACCAATTTTGATACCCGGTTGCGCACGTGCTTCACCAGAGAAATCTTTATCTACGCCCGCCATAATACGAAGCAAAGTAGATTTACCTGCACCGTTCAGACCAAGCACACCAATTTTTGCGCCTGGGAAAAATGATAAGGAGATATCCTTGAGGATTTCGCGCTTTGGCGGAACCATCTTGGACACTCGGTTCATCGTATAAATATATTGGGCCACGTAGGACTCCTCAATTGAAAAACCAAATGGGGGAAGAAACAAACTCCCCCTGCTCAATCATGAGCGAAAAAATAATCGGCTATTATACGCAGAAAGTCTTCAAAACATAAGCCATTCACGTGAAGTTAATGCCTTGTTACAAGTTTAATCCTGTTTATTTTTCAAACAGCATTTCTGACACCTAAACTTGCATTATTTTATTGATGCTATATCGTTAATTAAGATATTCATTTGAATAAATATGCACTTTTCTTCATATTTCAAGTGCTAATATTTGAGCAGTTTCATTACAGCTAAAAACACAAGAAGACCAACGATCATGACTCATAAAGCAGAAACTTTAGCGATTCACGCAGGCTATAGCCCGGAACCTACTACTAAAGCTGTAGCAGTGCCAATTTATCAAACCACCTCATATGCCTTTGACAATACTCAGCACGGTGCCGATCTGTTTGACCTGAAAGTTCAGGGCAATATTTATACCCGCATTATGAACCCTACCACAGCGGTGCTAGAACAACGTATTGCAGCTCTGGAAGGCGGGATTGGTGCGCTGGCATTGGCTTCGGGTATGGCTGCGATTACCTATGCGATTCAGACCATTGCTGAAGCGGGTGACAATATTGCTTCGGTGTCCACTTTATATGGTGGCACCTATAACCTGTTTGCGCATACGCTGCCTAAACAAGGGATCGAAGTTCGCTTCTTTGATTATCAAGACCCGGAAGCATTACGTGGCCTAATTGATGACAAGACCAAACTGGTTTTTGTGGAATCAATTGGTAACCCGCTGGGTAATATTATTGACCTCGAAGCGATTTCCAAGATTGCGCATGAATATGGCGTACCAGTCATCGTTGATAATACGGTTGCCACCCCAGTCCTACAAAAATCTTTTGATTTCGGTGCCGACATCGTGGTGCATTCACTGACCAAATATATTGGTGGTCATGGGAATTCGATTGGCGGCATTATCGTGGATAGCGGTAAATTCCCATGGGGTCAACATGCCGAGCGTTTCCCTGCTCTGAATACACCTGATCCGAGTTATCACGGTGTTAATTATGTTGAAGCTTTAGGTGAAGCGGCGTATATCGCGCGTGCTCGTGTCGTACCTCTGCGTAATACCGGGGCAGCGATCAGCCCGCAAAATGTATTTTTAATTCTGCAAGGCTTGGAAACTTTGAGCCTGCGTATGGAACGTCATACCGAAAATGCGCTGAAGGTTGCAGAATATTTGCAACAACATCCAAAAGTAAAATGGGTCAATTATGCCGGTCTGAAAGATCACCCGCAGCATGCTTTGGCACAAAAATATGTGAAAGGTAAACCGTCTGCCATTCTGACTTTTGGTGTAGAAGGTGGTCGTGAAGGCGGTGCCCGTTTTATCGATGCCCTGCAACTATTCACCCGTCTGGTCAATATTGGGGATGCCAAGAGTCTGGCCTGCCACCCGGCAACCACCACCCACCGCCAGCTCAATCCTGAAGAGCTTAAATCAGCAGGTGTGAGTGAAGATATGGTTCGCTTATCGATCGGAATTGAACACATTGATGACCTGATTGCGGATCTGGAACACTCTCTCGCAGCAGTTTAAGCCTCATTTTAAAGCAGAAAACTCCAGCAAAAATGCTGGAGTTTTTTTATTTATTTTTTGAATACAATCACTTGCTTTGTGATTTATTTTCATGATAAAAATCAATTGAAACGGCGAACACAAATAGAGCAATTACTCTAATTTTTATTTTATTTTCAATAGTTTAATGTATAGATTTTCTTAAATAATTAGTTATCATATTAGTACTCATCTTCGCTCTTATCTCTGTTAGAGCCATCTTTGATTTTTAATAAAAATAATTTGAACGCAGTCTTCAAATTAGGGATAACAAACGTGAAAACTAGACTACAGAAACAATTGGAAAAACGTATTGCAGGTAAAACTGTTCTCATTACAGGCGCATCCAGTGGTATAGGTTTAACGACGGCACATCAGTTGGCAGATGCTGGCGCACATGTTTTACTGGTCGCGCGTACCAAAGACACCCTAGAACAAGTAAAAAAAGAAATTGAATCCAAGGGCGGTAAAGCTTCAGTATTTCCATGTGATCTCAACAACATGGAATCCATTGATGAAGTGTCCAAACAGATTATTGCTTCAGTCGACCATATCGATATCCTGATTAACAATGCGGGTCGCTCGATTCGCCGTGCGGTGCATGAATCAGTGGATCGTTTTCATGATTTTGAACGTACCATGCAGCTGAATTATTTTGGTGCAGTACGTCTGGTGATGAATATCCTGCCGCAAATGATGATTCGCCGTGCAGGTCATATCATCAATATCAGCTCGATTGGTGTATTGGCGAATGCCACCCGCTTTTCGGCTTATGTCGCATCTAAAGCCGCACTGGATGCTTTCAGCCGCTGTCTGTCTGCAGAAGTCCATTCACATAAAATTGCAATCACTTCAATTTATATGCCTTTGGTTCGTACACCAATGATCGCACCGACCAAGATCTATAAATATGTGCCTACCCTGTCTCCGGAACAGGCAGCTGAACTGGTTGCTTATGCGATTGTGAAACGTCCGAAGAAAGTCGCAACCAATTTGGGACGTCTGGCTTCGATTACCTATGCGATTGCACCAGACATCAATAATGTCCTGATGTCGATCGGTTATAACCTGTTCCCAAGCTCTTCAGCATCAGTGGGTCAGCCACAAAAACTGAACTGGGTACAAAAGGCCTATGCGCGAATCTTCCCGGGTGAGCACTGGTAATTTCGTCAAGAATATTCTGGCCGCCTAAGGGCGGCTATTTTATTTCTGTACTTTAGAGATTCAATTGCTCAGGTTTATAATCTGAATACACCCAACGACACATCCTGTCTTTTCAGGCACAGATTTTTGCCGCAAATGCGACGAGATCACGTACACTATGGACGGATATTTCCTATCCATCTTTTTATATTCTGATTCAATTAATGGAAACCCTTATGAACAACGTGCAATGGCTCGATGAAGTAAAATTTAACGAACAAGGTCTGATCCCTGCCATTGCCCAGCACCATCAAACTGGTCGTGTATTGATGGTCGCCTGGATGAATCGTGAAGCGCTGGCTTTAACTGCCGAAAGAAATCAGGCAGTATATTTCTCCCGCTCACGCAATAAGTTATGGCATAAGGGCGAAGAATCTGGCCATTTCCAGACTGTGCATGAAATCCGTCTGGACTGTGATGCGGACGTAATTATTTTACAGATTGAACAGCATGGTGGTATTGCCTGCCATACTGGTCGTGAATCATGTTTCTACCGTAAATTAACCCCAAATGGCTGGGAAATTGTGGATGTACAAATCAAAGATCCTGCTGCAATTTACGGTGAAAAATCAACAAATCCACATACCCTTGCTATGAATGCCTCAACTGCTCAGTCTGAACAGGTTGAAGTATTATCATACTTGGGCGAGATGATGGCAGAGCGTAAGAAAGCTGATCCGGAATCCTCTTATGTGGCCAAGCTGTACCATAAAGGTTTAAACAAGATTCTGGAAAAAGTCGGTGAAGAAAGCTTTGAAACCGTGATCGCGGCTAAAGATTTCAAAACTGAAGCCTCTGAAGACAACAAGAATGACCTGATCTATGAAGTAGCTGATCTGTGGTTCCATACCATTGTCATGCTTGGTTATTTTGACCTTGATCCACAACTGGTCCTGAATGAACTGGCACGCCGTCAGGGTCTATCCGGTCTGGTTGAAAAAGCCAATCGTCAACATTAAGTCGTGAATGAATCTACCTGTGTCTGATCTGCAAAAACCCAAAGCGACCTATGAGCAGGCCACTGCCATTGATAACGCACGTCTGGGAAAATCTTTTAAAGTCATTGCCTATGCGGGCACAGGTAAAACTACGACCCTGCAAATGATCAGTGATGCCATGCCGGAACGGCGCGGCATGTATCTGGCGTTTAATAAATCCATTGCCTCAGAAGCACAAAACAAGTTTCATCGTGGTGTCGACTGCCGTACGTTTCACTCCCTGGCTTTTCGCAGTGTTCCACGTGGAGTCACGGATAAACTACGCCTACCGCGTTTAAGTCCAAGCTTTATTGCCAAAGAATATCGCCTTGAACCGATGACCTTGCGCCGGATGATGGGCGGACGTTATGAAAAATATGTACTGATGCCTTCGCGTCTGGCCAGTCTGGTTGCGAACGCAGTCGGCTATTTCTGCTCGACCAGTTCGCAATATCCCGCCCCGCGACATATTCAGGCACCGAGCTGGCTACACCCAGATGATATTGAAGCATTGCAAAAGAAACTTTATCCAGCAGTTGAACGGCGTTGGTTAGAGTCAATTGATCCCAATCATCAGGCCGGGATTGGGCATGATATTTACCTGAAACTTTGGGCATTGTCTGAGCCCAATATTCCTGCCGACTATGTGCTGTTTGATGAAGCACAGGATGCCGACCCACTGATGCTGGGAATTTTGCTAAAACAGCGTAGCACTCAGGTCATCTATGTCGGCGATGCGCACCAGCAGATTTATGCCTGGCGTGGCGCAGTGAATGCCATGCAGCAGCTGCCGCTACCCGAATCTCGTCTGACCACTTCCTTCCGTTTCGGGCCTGAAATTGCGCTGAATGCTAATGCGATTTTAGGAGCATTGAATGAAACCGTGCCCCTACTCGGCAATCCGCACTTAAATTCCAAAGTGGTCAATAAACCGCACACTAAATTACGCGATGCGATTCTATGCCGGACCAATGCGCGTGCTATGGAACTATTACTTGCCGGTTTAGTACGTGGCGATAAAGTCAGCCTGCAAGCGGATCATGTCAAACTGAACCGTTTTGTTGATGCCGCTGCGATGCTGAAACAGGGCAAGCGTGTAGTTGATGTGCCTGAACTGGCCTGGTTTAACTCATGGCATGATGTACACGAATACTGTGAGACCAATGAAGGCAGTGATATCAAGCCTTTAGTCAAACTGGTCGATGAACATGGCACTGATCCCCTGAAAACTGCCCTCGCCAAAATCACCCCAATCGGACAAGCGGACTACATCATCTCTACCGCGCATAAGGCCAAAGGTCTGGAATGGGATCGCGTTCATATTGAAGATGACTACCAGTTCAAGCTGAATGAGAAAGACCATAAAATTAGTGACGAAGAGTTACGTCTGCTGTACGTGGCCTGTACTCGTGCTAAAGTAAGCTTAAATATTCATCACATTTATGACCTCATTCAACAACTGAAAATCAGGATGCCACAGTCACTGCGCCAAGCCGTCGGCTAAGGTAAAACATAGATGTAAAAATCACGCTACAGGTGATCCATGCACATCGAAAAAATACAACTCAAACATGCTCTGCACTTTTCCAATATCCAGCTCGATTTTGATTTGCAAAAATCACCTGTGACTTTAATTCTGGGTGATCAGGGTTCGGGTAAAACCACCTTGCTGCGCTTAAGTTATCAGGCTTTGACCTGGTTTTCTGCACGTTTTCGTGACTTGCGTACCGCAGGTTTAAGCATGCTGGATCAGGATATCCTGCAAAACCGCCTGCAATCCAAAATTGATATCCAGGTGCGTTTTCATGATGATTTAGGATCATTGCCTGAATCAGCACAGGGAGAAGCAGCCCCTGCCCAATCCTGTTCCTGGCAGTTATACAAAACCTTAAATAGTCAGGGAATTGGCTTTGCCAAAGCGGAAACCCAGCAACTCGATGCCATGGTGAATCTCTATCAAAAGGCAAGACAACATGACCCTTTGCTCGGTCTGCCTATGGTCGCCTATTATCCGGCTGAACGCTTCGTCAATGAAATCAATTTACTCAGCAAAAATAATCAGGCCATTTTTCAGACTGCGCATGCCTATGAAATTACTGCTATCCCTTTTACGACTTTTGCACGTTTCTTTGAATGGTTTCGTGAAATCAGTGATATTGAAAATGCACAAAGTGCCAAGATCATTGACCAGATTCTAGATCAGGCGCTACAGCAATCGGATGATATACAGGCAGATCAGCTGGTCCAGCAAATTGAAAAAGCTAAAGCACATATGCATACACCGAGCCTGACTGCCTTGCGTGAAGCTTTATCCATTGTACTACCAGAACTTAGCCAGATTTATCTGGACTACCAGCCCAAGCTGCAATTGATGGTGCGTTATCAGGATCACACCTTTAGCTTTCAGCAGTTGTCGAGCAGTATCCGGAACTGGATTGCACTGGTGGGAGATGTTGTACGGCGTCTTTGTCTGCTTAATCCGCACAGCTTATTTCCCTGTCAGGAAGGTACTGGCATTTTACTGATTGATGAAATTGACCATCAACTGGATCAAGATATGGCCGCCGTCATTTTATCGCGTCTGCATCAGGCGTTTCCTAACTTGCAGATTATTGTGACTGGAAATCGGCCGGAATTGCTGGAACAGGCTCAGGATTTTCAGTGTTTAAAACTGGAAAATAAACAGCTGCATCCTATCCATCTGAATCCAATGCAGGTTCAGTATGATCATTTCTATGCAGAGTTGCCGCTTGAGATGAGCCAAAATCATTCAGATATAGAAAAAGTTGAAGATGCACTTCAGGAACCAGAAACAGTCAACCTGACGACTCAGTCTGTTCTGCAACTAATTCAGGATCAGTTAAGCGCAGAACAGCAACAGGAACTTCTACAGCTATTGAGTCAGGATAATTCACAAAGCCTGCCTCAATCTTCTTAACTAGTGCTGAAACGATAATGCAATTTAAAAATTAAAATCAGGATGCAAGAATAGGTTTTGATTTTCTGCATTTCTGATCAAGAAGTTATAAATTTTTATCAATAAATGCAGGGAGTTTGATCTTTATTTTCGGTCAAATTTGTACGAGATGTTCAAGCATGCACCCCATATCAAAACCAAGCTTACGTATAATCTACAAGTTCTACATAAAAACATTGATGTTGTGGTTATCCTGTAATATGATCGGTTTTACTTGCAATTTTCGTTGTAAAATCGGAATTTGCTATCGTTTATAAGTTGCGCAATACAACTGTTTTATTCTGTTTGAATATCATTCTGGCTTTCAAGATCGAGAAGTTTTGGGTCGCTCTTTGCGGTCCTGTAATCCTTGAAAGATAAAGATTCACCCTAGGTTGACCTTAACCTATATCACGACAATGGATACGAGTGTGCTGCCAATTATTATATTGTTACCGTTAGTATTAGGCACAACCCTTGTCTCGTGGCTGAAGCAATTTTCACGCGGGGTAACGGCTTTAGGAGCAATTGCCGTCAGCCTCAGCAGTTTCTTATTACTGTTGAGTCAGGCGCCTGCTGTATTTAATGGAACGGTAATTACCCAGACCTGGTCCTGGCTACCCCAGCTTGGAATCGATTTCAGTTTCCGGCTGGATGCTTTGGGCATGCTGTTTGCTCTGCTGATTAGTGGGATTGGTACCCTGATTTATATCTATGCCTATTACTATCTCAGCCCTAAAAACTCCCTGAGTAAACTGTATTTCCTGCTGATGCTGTTTATGGCAGCGATGCTCGGCATTTCATTGTCTAATAATCTTCTGATTCTCCTGATCTTTTGGGAACTCACCAGTATTTCTTCCTTTCTGCTGGTTGGTTACTGGAGCAATTACGAAGCGGCCCAACGCGGCTCACGCATGGCTCTAACCATTACCGGGATGGGCGGCTTATCTATGCTGGGTGGCTTTATTCTGCTCGGACAGATGACGGGTACCTATCAGATTGACCAGATTCTGATGATGGGCGAACAGATTCAGGCGCATGCCCTATTTGTACCGACATTATTATTAATTTTACTCGGTGCTTTTACCAAAAGTGCGCAGTTCCCGTTTCACTTCTGGTTACCAAATGCCATGGCAGCACCGACGCCGGTGTCTGCCTATCTGCACTCTGCCACCATGGTCAAAGCGGGCCTGTTTTTAGTCGCACGTTTATTGCCGATTTTTGCAGGCGCGGCACTGTTCCATAATATTGTTACTTTTATCGGGTTATTTACCCTGTGTGTGGCAGCGTTCTTTGCCATCTTTAAAGAAGATCTGAAAGGTCTGTTGGCCTATTCAACTATTAGCCACTTGGGCCTGATCATGTGTTTGCTGGGTATTGGCTCACCACTGGCCGTGGCAGCAGCAATTTTCCATATCATTAACCATGCAACCTTTAAAGCTGCCCTATTCATGATTGCCGGGATCATTGACCATGAATCCGGTACTCGTGATCTGCGAAAATTGTCTGGTCTTTGGCAAATGCTGCCTTTTACCGCAACACTGACTATGATCACCGCCGCCTCCATGGCTGGTATTCCATTAACCAATGGTTTCTTGTCCAAGGAAATGTTCTTTACCGAACTGGTCGCAAACTTAAGTGGCCCAGTCATGGTCGGTGCTGCTATTGCAGGAACACTGGCCGGGATTTTCGCTGTCGCCTATTCGATTCGCCTGGTACATGGCGTGTTTTTTGATGGTCCGTTAGGCCAGCAAGTCCCAAATAAAGATGCGCATGAGCCGCCATTTGGTATGCGTGCACCGGCTATCTTACTGGCTTTTCTGTGTATTGCAGTTGGTCTGTTACCAGGATTGCTGGTCGAAAAGATTGTAAATAGCACCACACAAGCGTCAACCCAGAATTTCGCCTTTGAAGGAACTCACCTCGCCCTCTGGCACGGTATTAATCTGCCTTTGGTGATGAGTATCATCGCGATATTCGGCGGTGCAATTTTCTATTTTGCACTGGCCAAAGGCGGCGCAATTCGGGAAATTGATCTGGATCCGAAATTGGGCAAAATGCAAGGTCGTGTACTGTTTGATCTGTTCCTGAAAAATCTGTTACTGAATTCAAGACGTTTCCGCCGTGCGACTGAAAATGGCAAACTGCAAAGTTATATTTTGTGGACGGTGCTGTTTACCATTGGTCTGGTGGGCTATCCACTCGTCGTCAATGGGATCGACACCGGTAGCCGCGAACTGACCCATGCACCAGTTCTGGCCATCGTTCTATGGTTACTGCTGTTCTCAGCCTGCTGGATGATGCTGTGGTTCCATCATGAACGGATTAAAGCCATCCTGATCAGCGGTGCGGTCGGTCTGGTCGTCACCATGGTTTTCATTGGTTTTTCAGCACCCGATCTGGCTTTGACCCAGATTACAGTCGATGTAGTAACGACGGTTCTGCTACTAATGAGCCTGTCACTCCTGCCACAATTAACGCCTTATGAATCCAGCCCGACCCGACGCTGGCGAGATGCAGTGATTGCAGTCTGCGGAGGTCTAGGAATTGCAACAGTTGCCTGGCTAGTTATGACACGTGACCATAATTCAATTTCCTGGTTCTTCATCCAACAATCGATTCCGCTTGGTGGCGGTACAAACGTCGTCAATGTAATTCTGGTCGATTTCCGTGGTTTCGATACCTTCGGCGAGATTACTGTACTCGGGATTGCTGCCATTGGGGTACTGAGTCTGATGGACGGTATGCGTGCTCATGGCACCACTATTACCCAAGGCCTGACTTACCGTTTTAACCCCTCCCCTTTGATGCTACGAATTACTGCATCATGGATTTTACCGGTAGCACTGGTGGTGAGTCTGTATATCTTTATGCGCGGCCATAATCTTCCGGGTGGCGGTTTTATTGCCGGTCTGGTCACCTCATTGGCCTTGATCATTCAATACGTTGCCATTGGTCAGGATCATGCAGAAAAAATGCTGGGAGCTAAATCTGGACGTCTCTATGAAATCTGGATTGGTGTCGGCCTGACTATTGCAGGCCTAACCGGTATCGCAGCCTGGTTCTGGTCACGTCCATTCCTGACCAGTGCCCATATTCATGTCCATCCGCCATTACTTGGCGATATGCATTTAGCTTCGGCTGCACTATTTGATGTCGGTGTCTATGTCACCGTAGTCGGTGCAACCATGCTGATGATTTCCGTTCTGGGTGACTCCCGTCACTCCAGTATGACTGGCCCAGTACCAAGAGGATAATAGAATGATTAGTTTAGAACTTTTATTAGCCTCAGCAATTGGCCTACTTACTGCCACCGGGATCTATCTGATTCTGCGGGCACGTACCTTTCCGGTCGTCCTTGGACTGGCCATGATTGGTTATGCAGTGAACCTGTTTTTATTTGCCATGGGCCGTATTCAGATGAATTCGCCTGCAGTGCTTACCGAAGCCACGCAGGTCACCGATCCTTTACCTCAGGCGCTAGTGCTGACCGCCATTGTAATCGGTTTTGCTACCACCGCCTTTATTGTACAGCTGGCCTTACGTAGCCGTTATGAATCAGGAACAGACCACGTTGATTCCAAAGAAGAGATACCGCAACATGACCCACGTGAGGATGAGCCGTAATGACTGATCTTCTCAACTTCTTGAATCAACACACCCCTATTTTCAGTATTCTTTTACCGGCGTTTACTGCCTTTATTTTAGTACTGTTAGGTAACCCAGGTTCCGGTTCTCTGATTACCGACTGGCGTCAGCCTTGGCGTCGTGGCGTGAGTCATATTTCGACCCTATTGGGTTTGATTATGGCGATTGGCTATCTGATCAATAGCAGCCAAGGACAGATCAGTGTCTACACTTTAAGTGAATGGGCTGCCCCTTTTGGTATTGTGCTGGTCCTGGACCAGCTCTCTGCCTTGATGCTGGTATTGACCTATACACTCGCTTTGCCCATCGTTTGGTATGCCAGCAAAGAATGGGATATTCGCGGGCGTTATTTCCATGCCATGGTCCATTTTCTATTAATGGGGCTTAGTGGTGCCTTCCTGACCGGTGACTTGTTTAACCTGTTCGTGTTCTTCGAGATCCTGTTAATGGCATCCTATGTCTTACTTTTGCATGGGCAAGGCAAGGCACGCTTCCAGCTCGGTGTACATTATGTGGCTATTAACCTGCTCGCTTCTGCCATGTTCCTGATCGGGCTCGGCATGATTTATGGCAGTGTCGGCAGCCTGAATATGGCTGATGTTGCCCGCCTAATGCCAACTCTGGCAGGAGATGAGCATAAGCTGGCCGTTGCGGGCGGACTGATGCTATTTGTGGTGTTCGGGATCAAGGCAGCCATGTTACCGGTAGGCCTGTGGCTTCCTAAAACGTATGCTGTTGCCACTACTCCGGTGGCTGCCCTGTTTACCATCATGACCAAAGTCGGGATCTACGCGATTATCCGGGTCAATGGTACTGTATTTGATGATGAATACAGTCATCAGATCCTGATGAACTGTCTGCTGGTCATTGGGGTGATTACTTCACTGTATGGCGCATTTGGTGCCATTGGGACTGAACGTCTACGCCGTTTTGTCGGCTTTATGATCCTGTCTTCAGTCGGCACCATTCTGATTGCGATTGCCATGAACAGTACCCAAGCCTGGGCAGGTGCCTTGTATTATATGGTGCACAGTACCCTGATTGGCGCAGCGTTTTATATCCTGTGTGGCTGGATTACTTCACAACGCGGTGAATTTAAAGATCACTTTAAAATTGCCCCACAGATGAAACAGAATAAGCTGGTTTCTATTGTGTATTTCATCATTGCCTTGATGATGGCCGGCTTGCCGCCTTTCAGTGGCTTCTTCGGTAAAGTGTTTATCCTGCAAGCTTCAGGACAGTCTGAGCATCAAATGCTGATTATCTTCACGGTTCTACTGGTCAGCTTACTGAGTATTCTGGCTTTTACCCGGGTCGGTTTTATTCTGTTCTGGCGTTCAAGCCGACCAGAACAGGATGAAAATTCTGAAGAATTCAGCAAATATGAATCCTTGCCCAGCAAGGCACCAGCACGGAATGACCGGGTTATTTATCTATTATTGCTCAGTCTGACAGCCTACGTTGTTTTTGCTGCACCGATTTATCAATATAATTATCAGGCCGCAGCACAGATTAAAACCAATCCGATTTATGAAGCAGCACTGTTAAAACGTGATGCTGAAGGCAAGTTCATCAGTGTACAGCCATTTGATCCGGGTTATTTACCAGAAACCAAATACGGTGGTGAAACGCCTGATCCAAATGCGCACCTGATTCCTTATGTCATTTCAGAAAATACCTTAAATGGCGATCATATTTCTGAATTTAAACAGCGTCAGATTGATAAGCAGTATATTGAACAGAACAAATACGACGACAATCAACTTAAACCGGCGGAGGGACTTTAATGGCTGAATCATTACTTCAACGCTGGTTCCCACATCCTTTCGTTTCGGTCATTGTGGCGATGAGCTGGATCATGCTGGCCCATAATATGGAAGCCGGCACACTCCTTATGTCAATATTTCTGGCGATCTTGATTCCGAGAATGGTCGCCCCTTTCATTGATTACACACCGAATATCCGGTGGATCCCGGCGATGCGCCTGTTTTGGATCGTTGTTTGGGACATCATTGTCGCAAACATTAAGGTAGCGATTCTGGTGCTGGGACCGACCAAAAATCTGCATCCCAAATGGTTTCGGGTACCGCTGGATACCGAACATGAAGAAGTGAATACGTTGCTGGCAATGATTATTACCACGACACCAGGTACAGTCTCTGCGGGGATTGATCAGGACCGTGGCGATATTCTGGTCCATGCCTTAAGCACGGATGATGAAGAGGCCGAAATTGAAACTATTAAACAGCGCTATGAACAACCATTGATTAAAATTTTTAGCGCACAATCAGGAGCTGAAGCATGACCATTCTGCCATATGCATTGCTGATTTGTCTGGGTGCTGTCACGATCTCCATGTTACTGTGTCTGATCCGGCTGGTTATGGGCCCATCAATCGTTGACCGTCTGCTGGCACTGGATACCCTATTTTTAAATGCAACCTGTCTGGTGGTGATTCTGGGAATCTACTGGAGCAGCACTTTCATGTTTGAAGGTGCCCTACTGGTGGCCATGCTGGGCTTTGTTTCTACCGCTGCCCTTGCCCGCTATTTCACCACTGGACATGTCATCGACTAGGAGTTTTTAAATGCCTTTAATTTTAGAAATACTAGTTTCGATTTTTTTATTGATTGGCGCGTTTTTTATGCTGGTGGGTGGCATTGGGATGATACGTCTACCCGACCTTTTTATGCGTCTGCATGCACCGACTAAATCCAGTACCTTAGGCCTGGGAAGCTTTCTGATCGCTTCTATTATTTTTTCGGCTATCTATGGTCGTTTAGGTTTTGCTGAAGTACTGATTACCCTGTTTGCCTTCATTACTGCACCGGTATCTGCCAACCTGATGGCGCAAGCGGCCTTGCATTTACGTTTGCGCTCGATGAGTGGTGAAGTGCCAGAAACACTAGAACGTCCATTGCCTTGGCAGAAAACCCGCCGTCGTGCATTTTATGAAAAGAAAATGAATGATCAAGATTCAAAGTAATAGTTAGCCAGTTTTACTTAAAAAGTTTAGCAATAAAAAAGCCACCCTAAGGTGGCTTTTTTATTGAGCTTTATAAAAGCTTATTCTTCATCTTTCTTGTCTTCAGCAGGAGGTAAATCCTTCACTGCTTCAGCAATCAGACCAAACATATAGTTACCATATGCATTGGTTTTGTCATAATGGAAACGTAGACGAGGCGTAATACGTGTCTTGATCCGACGGCCCAGTTCATGGCGCAGGAACCCAGATGCCTTATTCAGGACATCGAGTGTTTCTTTATTTGCCGCTTCACTTTGCTCATCACCAAGTTCACGACCCATTACTGTGACATAAACTTCTGCATATCCTAAGTCTGGGCTCACCTTCACGGCTGAGATGGTCACCAGACCACCCAGACGTGGATCTTTCAGCTCCTGACGGATCAGTTCAGACAACTCGCGTTGTACCGTATCCGCCATACGCTTCAGACGTTGACTACCCGCCATTAAAGACTCCGTTTAATCAATTGCACATCATACACTTCGATCTTGTCGAGAGGTTTGATGTCTTTATAGCCTTTCACCGCAAGACCACATTCCATACCGGCACGAACTTCTTCCACCACTTCTTTGTAGCGACGAAGAGATTCTAGCTCGCCCTGGAAGATCACCACGTCATCACGTAATACGCGAATCGGTTTGTTACGGTGTAATACGCCTTCAAGCACCATACAGCCTGCTGCAGCACCGAATTTGCTTGAGTGGAACACTTCACGCACTTGAGCAACACCCAAGATGGTTTCACGGTGTTCAGGAGCAAGCTTACCACTCATCGCTGCTTTCACGTCATCAATCAATTGATAGATCACTGAGTAGTAACGAATGTCGATACTGTCTGCATCTGCTTTCTGACGTGCAGTATTGTCGGCACGTACGTTAAAGCCAAGAAGAACCGCTTCTGAAGATTCAGCAAGTGTGACGTCAGATTCAGTAATCGCACCTACACCCGAACCGATGATACGTACTTTTACTTCATCCGTTGAAAGCTCAGCCAATGCAACATGCAGTGCTTCCAATGTACCGCGTACATCAGTTTTCAATACCACATTGACGATTGGCACATCTTTTTTGCCCATAGACGCCATGATGTTTTCAAGACGCATTGCAGATTGACGTTCAAGACGTTTTTGACGTTCACGATCCATACGCGCATCGGCAACTTCACGTGCTTTCTTCTCGTCATTCACAACAAGAACTTCGTCACCTGCCATCGGTGCTTCTGGAAGACCCAGAATTTCGACTGGAATCGAAGGACCTGCAGACTTGATACGCTTACCGTTTTCATCGGTCATGGCACGAACGCGGCCATAAGATGAACCAGCAAGTACCAGGTCACCCACTTTCAGCGTACCGTTTTGAACCAGAATAGAAGTCACTGCACCGCGGCCTTTATCAACACGCGCTTCAATCACAACACCTTGTGCCGCACCTTCTTCAGACGCCTTCAATTCAAGCAATTCAGACTGAATTAAAATCAGGTCAAGAAGTTCATCAATACCGGCACCAGTATGTGCAGATACTTTCGCTACAGGAACGTCACCGCCCCATTCTTCAGGTACGATTTCTTTGGTGGTCAATTCGTTCAATACGCGATCTGGATCAGCTGAGTCTTTATCCATCTTGTTGATTGCAACAATGATTGGCGTACCCGCTGCACGTGCGTGATCGATTGCTTCTGCAGTTTGTGGCATCACACCATCATCTGCTGCAACAACCAGGACTACGATATCAGTCGCTTTGGCACCGCGTGAACGCATTGCAGTAAACGCTGCGTGTCCCGGAGTATCCAAGAAGGTGATAATACCTTTATCAGTTGTTACATGATAAGCACCGATATGCTGGGTAATACCACCTGCTTCGCCTTGCGCCACTTTGGCACGACGAATACGGTCTAGAAGCGATGTTTTACCATGGTCAACGTGACCCATGATCGTAACAACTGGCGCACGAGTGGTTTGCGCACCACGAGCTTCTTCAGCCTGTTCAAGCAGGTTATCTTCAACTGCAGTTTCAGAAACCAGTACTGGGTTATGGCCCATTTCTTCAACCACAAGAGCCGCGATTTCCTGATCGATCGCCTGGTTTTGAGTAACCAGTTCACCCATTTTCATCAGTGACTTGATCACTTCACGAACCTTAACTGCCATTTTCGCAGCCAGGTCAGCAACGACAATCGTTTCACCGATTTCAACGTCATAAACCTGTTTTTTCACTGGTTTTTCAAAACCATGCTTGTTCGCTTGGCTAGATTTCAAACCGCGTTTGTGTGAGTTATCACGGAAAGACTGCTCTTCACCACGACGACCACCTTTCTTCGGTGAACGTGTATTTGAAGTGTTAGTACCACGTTTAATTTCGCGGTCTTCTTTCGCAAATGAGTCTTCATATGCCTGGCCAACTAGACCAGCAGCAAGTGGAGAATCATCAATCACACGAATGGTTGCAGTGGTATCTTCAGAAGAATACTTAGATGCCATCTTGCGCATTTGCTCAAGGGTACGTTGTTGTGCTTCTTCAGCTGCCTTACGACGTGCTGCTTCTTCAGCTGCTTTTAATTGAGCGGCTTGAGCTTCACGCGCTTTTTTCTGTTCTGCTGTTTCAACTTGTTTAACCGCTGCTTTCACAATCGGTTTATTAGTTGATTTGCGTTTTACCACAACAGCTGCTTTAGGTGTTTCCTGTTTCTCAGTTTCTTGTTTCTGAGCTGCACGCATTGCTTCTAGCGCTTTGCTTGCATTGTTTGTACCTGATTTAGGTGCATCAGCAGGTTTTTTAGCTGGTGCTGACTTCTGTTCAGCTTCTGCTTTCGCTTGCTGTTCAGCTTGAGCCTTCGCTAAAGCTTCTGCTTTAATTTGTTCCGGGTCTGGCTTGACGAATGTATGTTTCTTGCGAACTTCTACATTAATCGTTTTCGCCTTACCTGAAGTACTTGCCACTTTAGCAGTACTGGTCGTTTTACGTTTCAACGTGATTTGTCCTGCATGGCCATCTGAACCTTGTGTCTTTTTCACATGATTCATTAAGCGATCTTGTTGTTCGGTGGTAATAATATCGTCAGCTTTACGCTGTGGTAAACCTGCCTCACGAACCTGCTCTAGGAGCTTATCAACATGGCGACCCACGCTGAGTGCTAACTCTTTAATCGACTTGTCCGTCATATACTACCTCCTAGTTAAACCATGATTCGCGCGCTTTCATAATAAGTTGACCGGCCTTCTCAGCACCGAGACCTTCGATATCTTCGATATCATCAGTCGCTTGGTCAGCTAAGTCATCTACGGTTACCACACCACGAGCTGCGAGAGCTTGCGCGATCTCTGCTGTCATGCCTTCCATTGCAACAAGTTCTTCACTTGGCGCTTGTACGTTTTCTTGCTGTTGTAATGCATCAGCAAGTGCAATTTCTTTCGCACGGCTTTGCAGTAGTTCAACCAGTTCCGCATCCAGTTCGATTTCATCAAACGTTTCTGGCGGTACGTAAGCAATTTCTTCAAGCGAGGTGAAGCCCATTTCTACTAACGCCATCGCCAAATCTTCAGCAATATCCAGACGTGTAACAAACATATCCAGGTATTTTTGTGCTTCGCTTTGCTGACGTGCGTAGTACTCTTCTTCCAGCATCATGTCCAGCTTATAGCCAGTCAGTTCAGATGCCAGACGAACGTTTTGACCTTGTGAACCAATTGCGCGAGCTAGCTGATCACTAGTCGCGAAAATGATGTCTGCAGTACGTGCATCTTCATCGATGACAATACTAGATACATCTGCTGGTTCTAATGCACTTGCGATATATTGCGCAGGATCATCCGACCAAACCACCACATCAATACGCTCGCCATTGAGCTCTTGCTGTACAGCCTGGATACGGGTACCACGCATACCAATACAAGCACCCACCGGGTCAATACGGTGGTCATTGGTTTTCACTGCAATTTTAGCACGAACACCCGGTTGACGAGCTGCGGCCTTAATTTCAATGATTTCTTCAGAAATTTCAGGAATTTCTTTTTTCATCAATGCAATCAGCATTTCCGGTTTAGCACGTGACAACAATAACTGTGCACCACGGCCTTCACGGTTAACGCTATATAGAATCGCATTTACGCGTTGTTTCGGACGAAGGATTTCCTTCGGAATCATCTCTTCACGTGCCAGATACGCTTCTGCGTTGTCACCCAAGTCAATGATAAAGCCATCTTTGGTTTGTTTTTTCACTTCACCATAGATCAGCTCACCGACTTTAGATTCATAAGCATCAGCAACCAGTGCACGTTCTGCTTCACGGATCTTCTGTACAATCACCTGTTTCGCGATCTGGGCAGCAATACGACCGAAATCGATTGATTCTACTTCCAGTTCACGGATATCGCCAATCGACCATTGTGCCGGATCCACATCAGAGATCGCATCCTGACAGGCAGGCATTTCATGATCTTCATCAGCCACCACTTCCCATTGACGGAAAGTACGATAATCACCAGTTTTACGGTCAATTTCTACACGAAGACGAGCTTCTTCCGAGTGAGTCCCCTCGTAGAATTTCTTCTTAGTCGCTGCAACCAAAGCTTGTTCTAGCGCTTCAAAAATTGCTTCACGACTTACACCTTTTTCGTTACTAACCGTTTCAACGACGGTAAGAATTTCACGTGCCATAAGTCACCTATTCGTTCAGATTCTTATTAATTGAATTAATCTTGATAGACCAAGTTTGCTTTATCGATATTGTGACTGTCGATATCCAAAATCTGTTGCTTTTCTACTTCAACTTGAATCATTTCATTTTCAAGGTCGACTGCAACCAGTTTTGCCTGAAATTTACGACGGTTATCGACGGCACTGATCAAACGCAGCGCAACCGTTTGTCCGATATAATGAGCCATCTGCTCCAGCTGGAAGAATGGACGATCCCAACCTGGTGAAGACACTTCAAGCGAATATTCACCTGAGATTGGATCATGTACATCCAGGATCGCGCCGACTTGCTGTGTGACACGTACACAGTCCTGAACCCCAATACCACGACCCTGCTCTTCTTCGCCGTCTTCATTGACAACAGGTGCTGCATTTTCATCGACCGGTTTGTCGATATAGATCCGTAATAATGAACGTTTGCCTTGTGGCAGGAATTCAATCCCCCACAGATTTACATCACAGGCTTCAACTGCTGGTGCAATCAAGTCCTGAAGTGCTTGAGTTTTATTTGATAGCTTCATTTACTCTCGTCATCTGGTGCGATTTTATGATCTATTTGACCACTACAAACCAATACAAACTATAGTAGTAGTGAAACATGGAGATTTGACCAAATATTGTCGACACTACACGATAGCCAATAAAAAAGGGCGTAAATCGCCCCAATTAATGCACAATTTGAACTTTTTTCAAATCCCACTGTGCAAAAAGGCCCACCATAGTTGTGAGCCTCTTTTAAGAAACTTGGTAGCGGGAGCTGGATTTGAACCAACGACCTTCGGGTTATGAGCCCGACGAGCTACCAGACTGCTCCATCCCGCATCAACGTGCAAAAATTATATACAAAAGATGCGAACTTTTCAATCACAACCACATCATTCTGCATATTTGTTATCTGTTACTGAAAAATTGGTAGCGGGAGCTGGATTTGAACCAACGACCTTCGGGTTATGAGCCCGACGAGCTACCAGACTGCTCCATCCCGCATCAGCATACAAATAACATTCAGCTTAATATTTTACACTAAACTGCCTTTAAAGTTTGCAGCTTTAAAGGATTGGTAGCGGGGGCTGGATTTGAACCAACGACCTTCGGGTTATGAGCCCGACGAGCTACCAGACTGCTCCACCCCGCAACAACATGCAAATAATTCTTCTCAACTTAAATCAGATTTAAGCTGCCTTTTAAAAGTTTGCGTCTTTAAAAAAGGATTGATTGGTAGCGGGAGCTGGATTTGAACCAACGACCTTCGGGTTATGAGCCCGACGAGCTACCAGACTGCTCCATCCCGCATCAACAGAAGTTTTTTTAGCTGCATACACCAACTTATATTCTGGATTATAAGTTGGTGCGGAAGGGGGGACTTGAACCCCCACGCCCGAAAGCACTACCACCTCAAGGTAGCGTGTCTACCAATTCCACCACCACCGCAGCTGTGACGCATTCTAGTCGCATCACTGAAAAAAAGAAAGGTTTAATTAAAATTATTCGGTCGTTTGTGGTGCAGTTGGTGAAGTTTCAACCGGTTGCGCAGGCGCAGTTGGTGCTGATTGAATTGACGATAAACTGTACGCATTCGTGGTTTGTTTCTTGGCAAGAATCGCCAAAGTAATACTGGTCACAAAGAACAATGCGGTAAAAACTGCCGTCAAACGGGTCATGAAATTACCCGAACCTGAGGCACCAAAGATCGTTGCCGCACCGCCGCCGCCAAATGATGCACCTGCATCCGCACCTTTACCATGCTGAACTAAAATCAAGACAATCATCAAAATCGCTAAGATAATATGTACTACCAGCACAAAAGTTTGCATGCTGAACTCCTAATTATTGTGTATTTGCAAATGCTTGAGCAATTTGATGGAACGACTCAGCATTGAGTGATGCACCACCCACCAATGCCCCGTTAATGTCAGGACAGGCTGCTAACTCTACTGCATTTTCCGGTTTTACACTACCACCATATAAGATTGCCATAGTCGTAGCATAACCTGTAATCTGTCTCAAACCCTGACGGATCTTGGCATGCATGGCCTGCGCATCTTCTGGAGAAGCTGTTTTACCGGTGCCAATGGCCCAGATTGGCTCATAGGCTATCACGATATTTTTCCACTGTTCATCTTCTACCACAGCCGCGATATCGCAAATCTGTTGGAGAACCACTGCTTCCGCCTGCCCTGCTTCACGCTGTTCCAGACTTTCGCCCACGCAGTAAATTACGGTTAAACCGGCATTTAAGGCATTCTTGATTTTAGCATTTAGAATCTGCGAACTTTCAGCAAAAATTTCACGACGTTCAGAGTGTCCAATCAATACATAGTGAATCTGGCTATCAGCCAATAATTCAGCACTCACTTCCCCAGTATAAGCGCCTGTCCCTGCAATACGTGATACATCTTGTGCTACGGTATATACAGGGCGATTAGCAGAAGCAAATGCAGTTTGAATTTGAGTTAAGGCAAGGGTTGTCGGCGCCACACCCAAATGACATTTCTCTGTTGAAACTGGTGCAGACTCAAGCAAGTCTTTTAAATTCTGAACCAAAGCTTGGGCATCTGCCTGCATTGGATTCATTTTCCAGTTGCCCACCACCCAAGGGGTAATCGTCGAAACCGACATAAATAACCTATTTCACTGACATATCTTGAATTGGGCACATTCTACACGGAATTGTAAAATTTAAAGAATAGTTTTATTCATCCTATTTCTCAGTTTAGACTATTCAAAATGGTTATTTTTTGTTATCACTGAAAAAAATGCCCGGTTCTTCCGACCAGTTCAAGCTTTTACTGAATATCACGAAGATTGCAGCATTCTCAGCTATGGTATTTTTGTATAACAAACGTATAATTTTAGAATAGCAAATTAAAAAAATTGAATTGATAGGCATTTGAAGCATGACAGCATTGCAGGGGTCACCAAGATTTACGGGGTTTATTCGTCGCCTGGTCGATGAAGGGGTATTATCAGCTGAAGATATGCGGACTGCTTTAGCCAATGCCAAACAGGAAAAAACAGATATCGTGGCCTATTTGGTCAGTCATCATAATCTTTCCCCTACTACCATTGCTGAAACGATCTCAGTAGAATTTGGTGAGCCTCTATTTGATATTGGTGCTTATGATCCGGGACAAATCCTGCGTGAAGATATTGATGAAAAGCTGATTACCAAGCATCGTATTCTGCCAATTTATAAAAACGCCAATATTCTTTATGTCGCCACGAGCAATCCGACCAATATCGAAGCAACGGATGCCATCCGCTTTGCAACCAAACTGAATATCGAAACTGTTATTGTTGAACACAATAAACTTGAAAAACTGATTGAGCAAAACTTTACTGAAGAAAGTACTTTTGATTTTGATGATGATTTCGATCTGGATGTCGATGTCGACACAACCGATCCGACGAAAGAAGAAGATGAAAAAGACAAGGGTGAAGAAGCCCCGATTGTTAAATATATTAATAAATTACTGATTGATGCCATTCGTATGGGGGCATCAGATCTACATTTTGAACCTTATGAAAAAATGTATCGGGTGCGCTATCGTGTCGATGGGGTTTTACGTCAGATTGCAACCCCGCCCCTACAACTAGCAAACCGTTTGGCGTCGCGTTTGAAAGTCATGTCGCAGATGGACATTTCTGAGAAACGCGTGCCTCAAGACGGCCGTATTAAATTAAAGCTCTCAAAAAACAAAGCCATCGACTTCCGTGTTAACTCGCTCCCTACCCTGTTTGGCGAAAAACTGGTTCTACGTATTTTAGATCCGTCTAGTGCCATGCTGGGAATTGATGCTTTAGGTTATGAACCTGAGCAGAAAGAATTATTTATGGAAGCCTTAGATAAACCGCAAGGGATGTTACTGATTACCGGTCCTACTGGTTCCGGTAAAACAGTATCCCTTTATACGGGCTTAAACATCTTAAATCGTGAAGATACCAATATTTCTACTGCGGAAGACCCAGTCGAGATTAACCTGCAAGGGATTAATCAGGTGAACGTCAATAATAAAGTTGGCCTGACGTTTGCAGCTGCTTTAAAATCCTTTCTGCGTCAGGATCCTGATATTGTCATGGTCGGTGAGATCCGTGATCTGGAAACAGCTGAAATTGCAATCAAAGCAGCGCAAACAGGTCATATGGTGATGTCAACTCTGCACACCAACAGTGCTCCGGAAACTTTGACCCGTTTACGTAATATGGGCGTACCTTCTTTCAATATCGCGACTTCAGTCAATCTGGTGATTGCGCAGCGTCTGGCCCGTCGCTTGTGTTCACAATGTAAAAAACCGGCTGACATTCCAAAGCAAAGCTTACTGGAGATGGGCTTTACCGAAGCAGATTTACAAAGCCCTGAATTTCAGATTTATGAGCCAGTCGGCTGTAATGAATGTCGTGAAGGTTATAAGGGCCGGGTCGGTATTTATGAAGTTATGAAGGTAACACCTGAGATTTCAAGAATTATTATGGAAGATGGCAATGCCATTGAAATTGCTGAAGCTTCCGCACGTGCAGGATTTAACAATTTACGCCGATCAGGGTTAGTGAAGGTTATGCAGGGGGTGACTTCTTTACAGGAAGTCAATCGTGTAACCAGCGAATGATCGTGCTGAATATAAAATAAGGATAAAGCTATGGCAGCAGTAAAAAAAGGCCAGATGACACCGATCTTCAGTTATGAAGGGGTTGATCGCAAAGGCGCCAAGATCAAGGGGGAATTGCCGGCACGAAATATGGCCTTGGCAAAAGTGAACTTGCGCAAACAAGGCATCACGATCAAAACTATTCGAGAAAAGAAAAAAAATATTCTTGAAGGTTTGATGAAGAAAAAAGTTTCCACACTGGATATCACCATCTTCACCCGTCAGCTCGCCACTATGATGAAAGCCGGGGTGCCTTTAGTACAAGGCTTTGAAATTGTTGCAGAAGGTTTAGAAAATCCATCTATGCGCGAGGTTGTGCTTGGAATTAAAGGCGAAGTTGAAGGGGGAAATACTTTTGCGGGAGCATTACGAAAATACCCACAATATTTCGATAATCTATTCTGCTCTTTGGTCGAATCTGGCGAACAATCTGGTGCTCTAGAAACCATGCTGGATCGTGTCGCGATTTATAAAGAAAAAAGTGAGCTGTTAAAGCAAAAGATTAAAAAAGCCATGAAATATCCAGCCACGGTGATTGTAGTTGCCTTGATTGTGACGATTATTCTGATGGTGAAAGTTGTTCCTGTATTTCAGGATGTCTTTTCTTCTTTTGGAGCAGACCTACCCGCATTTACCAAAATGGTAGTCAATATGTCCGAATGGATGCAAAAATATTGGTTTATCTTAATTATTGCAATTGGTATTGTTATTACAATTTTATTGGAAACCAAAAAGCGTAGTAAAAAGTTTCGTGATTTACTTGATAAAGCTGCACTGAAGGCTCCAATCTTTGGTGACCTTGTTTATAAAGCAATCATTGCCCGTTATAGCCGTACCCTTGCGACCACCTTTGCTGCCGGTGTGCCATTAATTGATGCGCTTGAATCGACTGCTGGTGCAACCAATAACGTGGTCTATGAGGAGGCGGTATTAAAAATCAAGGAAGATGTTGCGACAGGTCAACAGCTTCAATTTGCCATGCGTGTCACCGATAAATTCCCCTCTATGGCCGTACAAATGGTTGCAATTGGTGAAGAATCAGGTGCATTGGATGCCATGCTGGATAAAGTCGCAACCCATTATGAAAATGAAGTCGACAATGCGGTTGATGGTTTAACTTCCATGATGGAGCCCTTGATTATGGCAATTCTTGGTGTCCTTGTTGGTGGCCTTGTTATCGCAATGTACCTTCCAATTTTCCAAATGGGTTCCGTGGTTTAATGCAAGATTTTATTTTATATTTCAGTCAAAACCCAACTGCGCTTTATCTCGCAGTTGGGCTTTTTAGTCTCTGTATTGGTAGCTTTTTAAACGTTGTCATTTACCGTACCCCTAAAATGATGGAACAGGAATGGCGTACAGATTGCCAGCTGTTCTTGCATCCAGATCAGCCCATTATTGATGAGAGCAAAATTACTTTAAGCAAACCAGCTTCAACCTGCCCGAAATGTCAGACTCCTATTCGCTGGTATCAGAATATTCCGGTGATTAGCTGGATCTTATTACGTGGTAAATGCGGTAACTGTCAAAATCCTATCAGTATCCGCTATCCATTTATTGAGCTTTTGACAGCTGCTTGTGCACTGATAGTGGTGGCAGTATTCGGGCCTACAATACAGATGCTGTTTGGTCTGGTTTTTACCTATGTCCTGATTGCCCTCACCTTTATTGATTTCGACACCCAGTTATTACCTGATCGCTATACCCTGCCGCTGGCTGCACTCGGCCTGGGTATTAATAGTTATGGGATTTATACTACCCCTAGTTCTGCCATCTGGGGCTATATCATTGGCTTCTTGTGCTTATGGGTAGTGTATTATCTATTTAAGCTGGTGACCGGCAAGGAAGGTATGGGCTATGGAGATTTCAAATTACTAGCTGCCTTAGGTGCCTGGATGGGTCCTATGCTCCTACCACTCATTGTATTATTGTCATCATTAGTGGGTGCGATTATTGGGATTATCCTGCTTAAAGTCCGTAAAGAAAACCAGCCCTTTGCCTTTGGTCCTTATATTGCCATTGCCGGCTGGATTGCCTTTTTATGGGGTGAGCAGATCATGAAAATCTATTTAGGTCAGTAAAGTGAAATTTGTACTCGGTTTAACTGGTGGAATTGGTAGTGGCAAGTCTGCTGCCAGCCAATGGTTTGAAGCTCAAGGGATTGCTGTCGTAGATGCGGATATTGTCGCCCGTGAAGTCGTTGATATCGGTCAACCAGCCCTACAGCAGATTCAGCAAGCTTTCGGCGATTGGGTTTTGCTTGAGAATGGTTCATTGAATCGCCGTGCTTTACGTGAACATATTTTCCAGTCTCCTGAAGCACGCAAAACGCTGGAAAATATCACCCACCCTGCTATTCGCAATTCAATTATTCAACAGTTACATGCAGCACAAAGTCCTTATGCGATTTTAGTTTCTCCTTTATTGTTTGAAACAAATCAGCATGAACTAACACAACATACGTTATTAATTGATGCTGCTATTGAACTGCAAATTCAACGGGCTTCACAGCGCGATGGACAAAATGTAGAGCAAATTCAGAAGATCATTGCCGCACAAATGCCGCGTGAACAAAAACGCGCTATGGCTGATGATATTGTACTGAATGATGGTGAGCTGGAACATCTTTATGCCCATCTCACGCCTTTACATGAAAAGTATCTTCAGATGACTGCTCAAAATCATTAACCCGAACTCAGTCAGAGTTAAAATAAAAAGCAGCCCTGTTAGGACTGCTTTTTTTGTTGTTCCAGTTTTTGGCTGAGACTGTCTTGATGCATCAGCCAGCGCCAAGGCTGTATGGCACCGATTGCCATACCCACTAAGCCAGAGACAATCGCGAGACTTAGAGGTTCATCTAGAAGCGGTACGGCAAGTATGGCAGCAATAAATGGTGCGAGAGTCACAATACTGCCCGCTTTAAAAGCACCTAAACGTTTAATTGCTTCCACATAAGTTAGTGTCGCTACAATCACCACAAAAATACCGTGAAAGAGCACTTGAGAAGCCATTTGCCAGGGTTCAGCAGCATCCAGATGTTTGGGGAAGAATATTAGATAAATTGGCACATAAACGATGGCTGACCAGATCGCCACACTGGCCATAGAATGCCAGGCAGAGAGTTTCCATTGACGTAGCAGTACAGTAAACACCCCCCACCACATCGCACTGATGAAAAACAGCAGATCGCCTAGTCCCAAGGCCACACCGGACTCCCGGAACATTAGCCAGCTCATACTGCCAATCGCAAGTAGCATAATCGCCATACTGATCCAGGTATGTCGGTCAAATCCCTGTTTAAATAATACAAAAGCAGCCACTGCGGTACAAAGTGGAATACAGCCATTCAGAAATACGGCGGCATGAGCTGCAGGTGCATAATGGAAAGCCGTATAGGCAGTCAGGCAATACCCCACCCCGCCAATCATGGCTAAGAGAAAGGATTCCTTACTCCATAAAAAAGCTGTGTCCTTCTTATAAATCAGGACTGGCATCAGAATCAGAAAAGCCAATAGAAAACGTAATCCAACCAGATCCCAGGCACTAATCCCCCACTGAGCACTTAAACGCGTGCTTAAGGTAAAACCTCCCCAAATACACATGGTAATTAAGACAAAGGCATAACCTTGCGTTCGGGGAGACATAGACTTCTTCTTTAACAGTATTTATGAATAAACAATAAAAAGGACTTAAGCTTGACGCTGACGACAGGCTTCATAAAGAGCCATACCTGTGGCCACGCTCACATTCAGACTTTGCAGATTGCCTGCCATCGGAATATAAACCGTCTGATCACATTGGCTTTGGGTAATTGGACGCAAACCGGTATCTTCCGCACCCATCACCACGCATACACCTGTACCAGTAAAATCAAATTTCTGGATAGGTAAAGCTTTTTCATCCAGCATCGTACCAACCACACGTACATTAAATTCATCTTTGATTTGACCCAAAGTACGCGCCAGATTGGTCACCTGAATAAACTTTACTTTTTCTGCACCACCTGCTGCCACTTTACGTGCAGTCGGCGTCAGGCTTGCTGAACGGTCACGCGGCACAATCACAGCCGCTACCCCCATCGCTGCGGCAGTACGAATACAAGCACCCAGATTATGCGGATCAGTTACCTGATCGAGTGCTAATAGAAGTACTTGAGAATCTTGCTTCAATAGATCTTCCAGATCCTTTTCATTTAAGGTTGGATGCGGACGAACTGCCGCCACAACGCCTTGGTGAAAAGGCAAACCAGCCAGTTTTTCCAGCTTGTCACGACTAGCCTGCTGGACACTAATGCCAAAAGGCTCAGCCAATTCCAGCACACGTTTCAGGCGCTGATCATCACGGCCTTTCAGGGTAAAAAGAGTCAAGACACGTTCAGGCTCAAGCTCCAGCAGTGATTCTACTGAATGGACGCCATAATAATACTCAGGTTTAGCCATGAACGACCTCGAAAATAAATTGGGAAATAGGCAGCAAAAGAAAAATCCTGCAAAGCCAACTTCACAGGATTCTGTATTAAGCTTAGTTTAACCGATTCAGAACAAAATTTCTTGATCGGTTACAGCTCATCTGTAGGTCTGTTTAGCCTTCAAAATGGCAAACATAGTCCAGCACATCATCAGTTTCGATTTTGAAACGGCTATTGCCTGGCACATAGAACGACTGACCAGCACGGAACAGTTCTTTTTCTTCGCTGTCAGCGATTTGCACACGGCATTCACCTGAGATGATTTCCATACGCTCAGGCACATGTGTTTCAAAAGTTAATGCATTTTCTGAAGGTAAAATTACCCCTAAGGTTTTTTTAGTGCCATCTTCAAATTGCACCACATGGCTGATGCATAACCCGCCAAAATACACATTCGATTTTTTAAGTACTGATACATGATCAAACTGAGCTGACATGCCATTTCTCCAGATAAAGCATTTTGTAATATTTTGATTGCTGTAGTTTAAATGTGCACCCGCAACTAATCAATCGAAGTTTATCGGACTTGAATGAATTTATTGGGTGCCCTGCTTGCCTTGATTCCAGCCTGTTTGAGTGATTTCGGCAGATCCTGGAAAATGCCGTGATTTTTCTCGCCATTTATAAGCAAAATATATTCCGACCTGATTTAATTTAAATTTCAAGCATGTCAGAAAAATGAAAATATCTTTTGTAACTTCGGTGGCCTGATCTTGGTTCTTGTGACACAACATTCAAATAAGCGTGTATTAATCCCTGAAATTTAAGATAGAATGAAATCGATTTATCCTGATTTATAATAACAGCCGCGTTGCTAGACTGAAGCAACTGACATGCTATTTCATTCAAACTTTTCGCAGCCCGGATGCGTTTATGCTGACACATTTAACTCTGATCAATTTTGCTTTGGCCGAGCATCTTGCTATTGATATTGATAAAGGTTTTAACGTTCTTACTGGTGAAACCGGTGCAGGTAAATCCCTGTTACTGGATGCTCTGTCTGCCTGTCTGGGGGAGCGAACCGATACCAATTATGTGCGTTATGGCACCGAAAAAGCGGATGTAACAGCAACCTTTAGTTATCAGGAAGACAGCCCTGAAGCGAGCTGGTTAAAAGAGCATGAACTGGATGATGAGTCGGGGGAGATTCATTTACGCCGGGTGATCTTTGCCACTGGCCGCAGTAAGGCCTGGATCAATGGTCGTCCCAGTAGTCTGTCTGAACTGAAAGAAATTGGCCGACTACTGGTTCAGCTTTATAGCCAGCATAGTCAGCAGCAACTTCTAGAACCACCTTATCCCAAACACTGGCTGGATCGCTATAGCAATTTTTATGCACCAGCTCAGGAAGTACGTGACGCTTATAGCACCTGGCATAAAAATATTCGCCAGCATCAGGCCGCGCTGGATGCACAAGCAACCCGTAAGCAACGTATGGAAACTCTGGAGCTGCAACTTGAAGAACTGGAAGAAGTCGTCCAGACGGATTATCAGGAAATTGAGCAGGAATTTGACCGCCTTTCACATCATGAAGCCATCATGCAGGATTGTGTCTATAGCCTGAATGGCCTGGATGAAGGTGAACAGAATATTTCGCAGGAACTGGCTTCAATTTTACGCCGTATGGAATCGCATGCCGGTCGTAGCGAGCAGCTTTCCCAGATTTATACCTCTTTACTGAATGCCCAAAGCGAACTCGAAGATGCGACGGCGACCTTACGCCAGTTTATGGATCGGCAAAGCTTTGATCCGGAACGTATGGAAGAACTGAATTCCAAACTGGAAGTGTTTCACCGTTTAGCACGCAAATACCGCACCCAGCCAGAATTGCTGAAAGAAGAATATGAGGCCTGGCAGACTGAACTTGAACAATTGCATCAGCTAGAAGACCCAGAAACTCTGGCTGAACAGGTCGAGGTCTCTTATCAGGAGTTTCTAAGCAAAGCTCAACATCTGGACCAGATTCGCCGTGATGCAGCCGAACCGCTGGCGAAAAAACTGACCGAACAGGTGAAACAGCTTGCCCTACCTGAAGCGCATTTTGAATTTAAATTTGAGCCTTTGGAACATCCATCAAGTGAAGGTTTGAGTTTTATTCAGCTTCTGTTTACTGCCAACAAGGGCATACCAGCACAACCTCTGGCACGCGTGGCTTCAGGCGGTGAATTATCCCGTATCGCCTTGGTGATGCAGGTGATGAATGCAGAAAAAACCGAAGCTGAAGTATTGGTCTTTGATGAAATCGACGTCGGGATCAGTGGCGGAACTGCGGAAATCGTGGGTCGCTTATTGGCTGATCTGGCACAGCATGTACAAATTCTTTGTATTACCCATCAGGCGCAGGTGGCTGCACAGTCCGACCAGCATTTATTAGTGAAAAAACGCCAGACTGATCCGGCCAGCAGTACCATTATTAATTTGGAAGAAAGTGAAATTGTACAGGAACTTGCACGTATGACGGGTGGCGTGGAAATTAATGAAACCACCTTGCAGCATGCACGTCAGTTAAGACAGTTAAAGTTTCAGCAAGCATGAATTATGCTTAATAAAAAATCCCTGACTAGTGCAGGGATTTTTTATTAACAGCTTTTAGTTAAAGCCAAAAATTACCATTTGACTGGTTGATCACTAGAACCTGGTGTCATTCCATAACCGGGTGACTGGTCATAAGCTTGACGAGTTTGTACAGGCTGCAATTTCAAACCTTGTAAAATCTCTGGATTAAGACCTTGAGCAATTTTGTCTGCAGTACTGTCATTTAAATCGTTCGTCAAAATATTCTGCGTCATTAAATTAGACAAGGTACGGTTAAAGATTCCGGCTGCAACAACTTTACTGGTCGCTGCTTCAATCACCCGCCAGCTTAGACTCACCTGAGCCGCGCCAGCATTCAGACCATACATCTGCTGCTCACTGGCACTAGATAAATCTTTAATCTGACCAACCAGCAAATAATCTGCGCCAACTTTCTGACCAATGCGTGCCAGTTCCTGTGGTGCGCCATCCCAATACAGGAAATCAGTTTCAGACTGCATTTCCTCAATATAGTGACGATCAACCACACTTAACTGTCCGCTTTGGGTCAGATAAGTGCCCAGTGTATCGGATAATTCCTGACTAAATTCACGGGCAGATCCCCCACCAGCCAGTCGATTATTTTTTTCTGCCATCTGGAATGGTAAAACAGCGATCCGGTGTAAATGCTGATCATGCACAGCAGATTCAAATTTAACTACATGAGCACGAACTTTGGCCCGATAATTATTCTTCGCTCCAGAAACACTGAGCACCTGGAATTTAGTAACTGAACCCGAGCCCTGATTGGCTACACTAAAGACCGGGGATACCTTGCCGGTATAGGTCCAGCCTTGATGATTCACTGATAAAGAAACGGTTTCTTCATAATCCATCTGCGAAGAAACCGAAGCACCATTTACTGATTGAACCGCTACCAATAACGCTTCAGAAATGGCCTGATGCTGTGTAGAACCACTGCCGCTGGCTTCTTTGATCACTTCCTTAATTGCTGCAAAAGCAGGTGAACTGAGCAATCCGGACAATAAGCCTGCAAGTAATATTTTTTTCATAATGAATTCTTCTGCGGTCACTGTGCCAAAGCACAGCAACCTTAATTTAAATTACAGGCCGAAAGTCGAACGCTTGCCTGCTTTACGGATTTCTTTCTCGCCAGTCCACTCGACAATTCCAGTCTGCAGGTTTTGCAATTTAAAGGTGAACTTGTAATACACATCGCTCTTGCTGCCCGCATTTTTTACAATGCTCGACAAGTTGCCATTTAGCATATATTCAGCACCGATATGACCACCGCTCCGTACAGCGGTTGCCTGATTCACCATGCCGCTCTGTTTTTGATAGGCCAGTTGTTGCGCCATCGCATTCACAGACTTCATATCCACAAACCGGAATTTTCCAGAGTTGATCAGCTTGTTCTGAATGCTGTCAGTAATGGATTCAGTATCAATATGTTCCTGAGTTTTATTGTGAATACGATCTACTACAATCACCGGGCGACGGTTTTGTGTCATCTGTACGATCGGCGGGAACATCAGCATGTCATCCACCATTTTCGCTGCGATCATTTGCAGATCAGTCGAACCGAAGTCAGTCGTCAAAGTTTCAACTGCTTGCGCATCGCCATAACTCACTGCACCAGTAGACGCACAGCCACTAACCAGAGTCGTTGCTGCCAATACAGCGAAAATCAATTTTGCATTCATGTTTAATCTCTCTTATTTTTTCAAGTACACAACAACATCGACAGCAGATGGATTTGGCGCCAGGGATTGCACGCCTTTGGTTTCACGGCCAGTTAACTGAATCGGCTTCCAGATGGCACCTTCAGGATTCACTTCCGCACCTTGCGCATCTACCCACACGATCTTGTAGCTAAAATCTTTGTTATTAAAACGACGGTTTTTGATTGCAATTGATGCGCGCTTCAAATCCCCTGCCGCACTCATATTTACGCGTTCTACAAATACTTCCGTACTCAGGATCGGGTTATTGGTGATCGTACGGATGCTGATTTCATTGCTTGAATTGGTCTGGGTCGACAAGGCATTCGGTGCAGTACACCCCACCATTAACAGTGCCCCTAAACCAAGTACTGCAAAGCTGAATTGATGTTTCATATCGTTCTCTTAGATTTTATTAATGTGGGATGGTGCTTACGCTGGCAGTAATCTTGTCATTGACATGATGTGCGTAGACAAAAACAGTTTGATTGGCTTTGACATCTAGATTGACAGCCGAACTAGAAAGACTGCCGCTAGAGAGCTGTAATTTATGATTGCCTGGGGCGAGATTTAAACGGGCAATCTGAGCATTACTTGGTAAGGTACTCCAGCCACGCAAGTCGGCACGTTCAGTTGACATATTAAGCACATTGCCGGCCACCTGACCCAAAATACCCAGCTGATTGCCCAACTGTTTTTGTGCCGCATATTTGGCGCTTGCACGCATGATTTGACTGGTCAGATTGCCTACTACTTTTTCTTTCAGATCTTTAACTGCCAGAGCGCCAATATCACTAATCACGTAGCTGTCTTGCATAGGCTTATTGTTAACTTTGACTTTTAAGCTTTTCGGTGCCACATAGGTGCTTGGTTCATAAGTCGCAAAAGCGATATTGACCAGACCGCCTGGTGTTGGCACATCAATCTTGTTTTCAACCTTTTGTGGCACAATGCCTTGCTCGATAAAGACAATCACCGGCACACTGCCACTTTTTGGTTTTGCTACTAACTGATTCAGGCGTTTTACATCTTGGGCAATCTGCGCATCTGGTTGTAATTCATAGGCCTTTTTATAATCTACCAAGGCATCATTATATTCACCCAAGGTTTCCCATAAATTGGCAGCCATGTAGAACGCATACGCATTCTGGTAGCTGTTTTTAATCTTGCCTGCAATAGGGTCCAAACCTATAAACGCTTCATCCAGTGCGCTAAGCGGATTTCCTTCAGTAGCCGGTTTTTTAACTTTATCTTTTTTTCTTTCCAGCTCTTTCTGGTGAGCCAGTTCAATTTCACGCTGCAGGCCTTGCGCGACCCGCATTTCTACGGATGCAGCTTCTAAATCTTTGAGAAAAATATAGTTTTTTGCCTGAGAAATATGTGCCAGTACCTGTTCATGTGGTGGCACCAGATAAGGAACGATTGAATCATTACTCATCAAAGCCAGAGCTTTAAAGCCCACACGGGATACACTGACTTTCGCACGATTTTGCTGTTTATCCAGCAAAGTAAAAGCCTGTTTATAATATTCCTGGCTTTGATCATATTGATGATTAACCTGTAATAAACGGGCTTGTTCTAACAGATATAAAACCCCATCTTTTGAATTAGTTTTATTCTTGAAATCTGTAATTAAATTTTCAGACAGTTCTGCATTTAAATGACTACGAAAAAAATTACCTTCTTCATTATATGTTTTGAATACTGCCGCATGGGAAATAATAGATGCTGAACATAGAGCAGAAATTAAAGTCCCTTTAAAAAAATGATGCATAACGATCCGTTAAAATAATAGAAGATTAAAAATCGGCGCATCTTACAAATAAAGCCAAATTGTTTCAATATGTAGTTTATGTATATATTGTGTAAAATTTAACTCTGAATAAACACATTATATTTACCTAAATTAAACAATATTGAATGAAATTTACAAATTATAATTGTTTTTAAGTATGAAAAATCTTTTCTATTATTGCTATATAAGTTTAACTCATTATATGTATTCATTAATAAAATAACTTATAAAAAATTAATAAAAAATAAAGCACTCCGCTTTAAATATAAAATTTAATATTTTCTTTTATTTAATTATTTAGTTTAATTATTAAACAATTAAAAATATATAAACTTATCCCTTATTGAATTTATTTTATATTCTTAGTCAATAATAAATGCACTCTAGAATTTACCATTCAATAAAATAAAACTGATTTTATTGATTTATTGAAAAAATAAAAAAAATACCTATTTGTAGTTTTTTTATACTCAGTATCTACAAAGCTAAGTTGTCAGTGGTGCATTTTTGTGGGATAAGTAAATAAAGGAATAGATAATTTGCAAATTGAAAATCCAGTCTTTTGCCCTGATAAATCATCTACCACGATCACAAACGATATAGACTTTTGGAGAGCCGCTCAGGTGACTAAACAATATCTGACTCATCGTTGTCTGATTGCGCCACCCCATGCAAATGACGATTTTTTTGCGCATACGGTCATTTATCTGGCCCGTCATGATGAAGATGGCGCTCAAGGGATTATTATTAACCGCCCTGCTGGCATTCAAATTAAAGAATTGCTGAATGATCTGGATATTGAGGCGGATAATGTCAATCCCCATGAAGTGTTGCAAGGTGGACCTTTGCGACCAGAGGCTGGTTTTGTCCTGCATACCGGTCAGCCGACCTGGCATTCCTCTATTGCTGTGGGTGAAAATGTTTGTATTACCACATCTAAAGATATTCTGGATGCGATTGCGCATAATGAAGGCGTAGGCCGCTATCAGATCGCCTTGGGTTATGCGAGCTGGGGCAAACATCAGCTTGAAGAAGAGATTGCCCGGGGTGACTGGCTGATCTGTGAATCCGATATGGACCTGATTTTTAACTTACCTTATAACGACCGCTGGGATGCTGCCTATAAAAAAATGGGCGTAGACCGAACCTGGTTATCTTCCGAGATTGGACATGCCTGATGTAAACGCGCCAAACACTATTATGGCGTTTGATTTTGGTACACAGAAAATGGGAATGGCAGTCGGCCAATCCCTGATTGAAAGTGCCAATCCCCTCCCTTTATTCCCCATGAAAGATGGGATCCCGAACTGGGATGAGTTACTGAAAATCGTAAAAAGCCATCAGCCAGGCTTATTTTTAGTGGGACTGCCACTGAATATGGATGATAGTGAATCTGAACTGTCGACACGGGCACGTAAATTTGCCCGCCGTTTACGTCATCAGACCAATATTGAAACCTTGATGGTGGATGAACGCCTGACCACTCGTGAAGCACGGGATGAACTGGATCATTATCAGGCACAAGGTCGTGGCAAAAAATTGTCTGCGGATAGTATTGCTGCTGCCCTCTTGATTGAAAGCTGGTATCGGCATCCGGCTGGACTGCAACCTTAAATTTTTTAAATATCAGTAATAGCATCTTTCGAGATGCTATTTTTTTTGAATTGAAGAATCTCTTTTTTAGTTCATTGGGGTACTTTTAATCTAAAAACAATAGAGTGCCTTCATCAATCATTTTTTAATTATTCAACAATGAGCAAAGAAACTCCCTTATCCTAATTTCTCCCTGAGAGAAAGAACTTTAAATACGAATGGACTAATATTTTTTATTTTATGAAGAGATTTAACTAAGGAAAAAAATAACGAAAGGTCAGGTTAATTCTAGGTTCTAAAACCCGAGTCGTTTTCCGGATACAATGTTTCCAGTAGTGTTGGGTCTGTCCTCGCATCACAATCAACTGACCACTTTGTAAAAGCAGATCTACTGTTTCATTCTCTGTTTTGTGTTTAAAGCTCATCTTGCGGGTTGCCCCCAAACTGAGGGATGCAATCACATTTTCCTGTGACGTTCCCTGATATAAAGCCGCTTCATCATCACTATGCCAGCCCAGACCTTGCGAACCATCTTCATATAAATTGGCCAGACAGGAATTAAAGGAATGGCCCACTAATTTTTCAATATACTGCTTTAACCGAAATAGCCCCGGTGTCCAGATATGGGCTTGTTTGGAACTTCCGGAATAATGATATTGATAGTGTTCATCGCCATACCAGACGACTTTTCGCCCAGTAATATAATGCTTGCCAAATAAAGTGACTTCATCCGCTTGCCAGGCCAGATGAGCTAAAAAATGCTGTAAATATTGCTGGCTCTGCTGCTCATTTAAAATCTGGCCATAATCCTCTACCACCCCATCAAAGGGTAATAAATTCATTTGAGGTTCTGACGCAAACAGGTCCAAAGTCATTTTAAAATCAGTCTAAAAATTTCAGTATCTTGCTGAAAAGATTGAGACTTATCCAGAGAAATTACAATCTAATTTCACAAATAAATACAACATTTACTCTTGTGAGTACCTTTATTCCTGCCTAGACTAAATTCAACTTTGACAATAAAAATAATTGCTTATGAATTTATGGCAGCTGTTTTTAAAACTTCGTCCCTTTGTCAGCCCTTATCGGCTCCTGGTGATTGCGACCCTCATTCTGACCCTGATCGGTTCCTTTACTGCTCAGGTCAATGCACTGACCCTGCAATATGCAGTCGACAGTATCAATGCTTTGCTGGAACAAGGACAAGGGCTAGATGAAGGCTGGCATATCCTGATCACTATCTCTGCCATTTTACTCGGTAAGGAAGTGGTGAATGCGCTGGTACAGTTTGGGCAGAAGTTTTATGGAGAAAAGCTGCGGATTTTTATTTCCCAAGATCTGGCTCAAGGCATTATTGAAAAGTTTTTAAAGTATCGGCTGGCATTTTTTAATCAGGATAATAATCAGGCCGGAAAATTGCAGACCCGGATCGACCGCGGAATTGGCTCCCTCACCCGACTGGTCCAGATCTTTTTCATTGATATTTTTCCTCTATTTACCAGTGCAATTGTCGCGCTCGGATTGATGTACTATGCCAATTTTTATGTCGGGCTGGTCGCCACAGCGATTGTACCGATCTACTTCTGGCTCACCTATAAACAGGCACAAAAACTTGGTGGATGGCGCCGTAGTCTGAGAGATGGCCGGGAAAAAAAGAGCCAAGGGATTCTCAGTATCATCAATTCAATTACGGTCATCAAATCCTTTAACCGGGAATCAATTGAATCAGACAAGCAGCTGAGCTTGCAGCGTGAACTGACCGATAACCAGATGAAAACCCGGCAAACCAGCTTCCTGTTTGATGGCTTAAAAACCTTTATTGAACAGATCGGCATAGTCCTGATTATTATTCTGACCTCCTATTTTGTACTGGATGGCCAGATGAGTATCGGCATGATCATGTACCATGTGCTGCTCTTTAATAACGTCTCTGCCCCGATTCGCTCGTTGCACCGGATTTATGATGAAGTGAATGATGCCATGATCTATTCAGAAAGCTTCTTTAATATTCTGGAAGCGGATGCTGAAATTGAGCAAAGCGGACAGCAAAAACCGCCAGTTAAAGGCCGATTTGAGCTAAGTGGCGTGAATTTTTATTATCCAAATGGGCATCATGCTTTAAAAGATATCAATATGGAGATTCGTCCCAATACCATTACCGCACTGGTAGGGTTATCTGGTGCTGGTAAATCAACCTTGATCAGTCTGCTCGATAAATTTTATGAACCACAGGAAGGCCAGATCAAGCTGGATGGGATCGACTTAAAAGATTATGACACTCAATATCTGCGTGATCATATCGGATTAGTATTACAGAAAAATCATATTTTCCAGGGCACAATTTTTGACAATATCCGTTATGGCAAAACCAATGCCAGTATGGATGAGGTGATTGCAGCTGCTCAAAAAGCCTCAATTCATGAACAGATTTTACAGCTACCGGATGGTTATGATTCCGATGCCCTGCAACTGTCCGGCGGTCAGCAACAGCGGATTGCCATCGCACGGATGTTCCTGAAAAACCCGCCGATTATTTTTCTGGATGAACCAACGGCAAGCCTAGATGCCATTGCAACAGAACAAATTAAACAGAGTCTGGATCAGATCAAGCAAGGCCGTACCGTGATTATTATTTCGCATAGCCTGTCTCAGATTATTGATGCAGACTATACCTATGTGATGAAAGAAGGTTGTATTGCCGAACACGGTGAACATGACGCGCTTTATCATCAGGACGGCGTGTATAAGGAAATTTTTGATGCAATGGCCAAGAGCCTGAATATTGAAAAAATTGCCAAGACTTTTGAAGATGATGCAGAGGAAGAAACGCATAGTTAGCTCTTCATTCAACTATCCCTAAAAAATAAAAGCGGTCTTTAAAGACCGCTTAAAATCAAGATTCATCGTCCAGTATTAAAACCGCATAATCCATTCACCCCTGATATAACGATAATCGTAATTCGGACCATAGAAAGAAGCACTGCGGTTATATCCGGCATTCATCCGCAGAAATTGCGAGCCACGAACAGGACTTTGTACATTAAGCTCAAATAGCCGGGTAGACTGGCTCGGATCCTGATTGATTTTTTCTCGGCCAAAGCCTGCCGTTAAGCCTGCAGACCAGCCAGCAAAACGCTGACGCCAGCCAAGAGCGAGCATCGATTCTTGATAATCTTCTGGGTTGAAGTACTCTCTACCCACATCTTCTTCACTGCTGCGATACATACGATAACGAGCCTGAAGCGTTAGACCCAGATCCAGTGAAGGCTGATAAATCAGTCTAAGGCGGCCATGATCACGGCGGTTATCATCCGAGAAAAACTGTGTTCCTGCTAAACCCACGAGAGTGACATGTTCACCTAAACCCTGATCCAGTGCAGCACCGACAAAAGTAAAGTTCGTTCCAGCATCAAGTGCAGGCTGGGTTTCGACCCAGTCACGATTGGCAAAAAGTTCTACTGCTGTCTTTTTTGCAAGTGCGGTACGGTAACTGCCATCAAAGGTTAATAAAGTATGATCACCTTGCTCAAACAACCCTGCTTCCAAGTTCCAGCCATTGGCTGTAGCGGACTCAATATCACGCCCAATAAATGAGACTTTCTGACCATCGCGTTTCCAGTCATCTGTCCTATATTGATAGGCACTGCCACGTACACCCAGATAATGATCGGCATCTTCATATTCGGGCAAGAATTCCGCTGATAATTTACGAGTCTGGAAGCCTTCACTATCGTCACTTAAAAAGAATTCCGTTCCAGCCGCTCGTTCACTTGATGTCTGATCTTCATTTAATCCATTGGCCAGGCTGGCAGTACTCAAACTCATGAGCAGAGGAACACATACATATCTGATTTTCATAGTGTTCATTTTGTTCCCCAGGTTTTTCGTGTTCTCAACACTTCATCCATATAGCCTAAAATACTGGCAGGTTGAAGCAGGAAGCTATAGGCCAATACGTACAATAAAAAGCCACTGAAGTTTTTGCGAACCTTAAGCTCCAGGTCATTAAACATTCTGCGTTCAATCGAATAATTTAAAAAGCCCAACAGGAATGCCATTGGCAATAACACCAAAGTCATGATCCCGACAATCCAGTAATGTCCGAAACATGCCAGAATGATTCCCGGAATAAAGCCAAAGGTAAAGGCAATATCCAGCCACGGGAAAAACAGGTTCCAGTAAATAAAAAATGTAGAGAGTCTTGGCTTGATTAAAATACTAGGATGTTTAATGAATGCCTCAATCATGCCACGAGCCCAACGCTGACGCTGTTTAACAAACACTTTAAGCGTCGTCGGTGCATTGGTAAACAGGCAGGCATCCTCACAATGGCCAATCCGATAACCTGCATTTAACAAGGCCCAGGTCAGTACAATATCTTCACCTACACATTCAGGCCAGCCGCCGACTTCAATCAGGGCATTACGGTCATAAATAGAGAAAGCACCTTGCGCTACCAGAGTTCCCTGATAAAGAGATTGCAGGCGTTTGGTTGCCGAGATACCCAGAAAATAATCCCATTCCTGAGTTTTGGTCAGCAGATTGGTACGCGAATTACGTACCAGAATTTTACCTGCAACCGCACGTGTATTTGGAGGATCTGCCACATAGCGCTCAACAATATTAATCAGAGCAATACGATGGAGATAAGAATCCGCATCGACGGTAATCACCAGATCATGTTCGGCAAGTTTCAGGCCTTCATTTAAGGCATGCGCCTTCCCTGCATTTTGCTTTAAATCTAGTAAAGTCAGCCAGGGAAATCTTGATTCTGCTTTGCGAACAATCTCTGCGGTTTCATCCTGAGAGCCATCATTAATCACAATAACCTGTAATTTTCCCGGATATTTTTGCTGGTTAATACTGACCAAAGTGTCTTCAATTGACGCGGCTTCATTGTAAGCAGCCACCAACATGGTAATCCCTGGATAAACTGCTAATGGCTGGCGTTTAGGGCGTCTGTCCATCATCAGGCTTAATGCCGCAAATGAGTTCATAAATCCTGGAATAATGGCAATACCATAAATCAGAAAAATAGCCCAAAAGTAACCAACATAAGTGCTCAAATCATGCAACCAGTCCTGAGCAATCCAGATGGAAAATACGGTCCAAAAACACGCACCCATTAACGCGATCATAAACTTTAACTGCACAGAAAAATAAATTCGGGAAGCTTCTCTTTGACTTTCATCAATGATCATGAATTTTCTCTTAAATATATAATTTCACTGAGTAAATTAATGCAGGGTTAGGTTTAGACCAGAAGTATGTGACTGATAACAAAAGAGCTTCGTTTTTCTTTCTTATCTATTGGTTTGATGAGCACATGAAAAAATCTTTTCACTTTCTGAAAATAATTCCATTTTCATAAATCAACCCGCATTTTGCTAAATTATATACAACTTTTGTATGTTTTTTGATAAATAGTTCACATTTATTTTAATTAAATTTATAACGATTATTAGTAATTGTTATTTATGTGGTTTTTCTCATAGTAATATTAGGGAACGCCTATCCTGTCTAGCTTTCACAATATCAAGAATATATTTTTGAAATAAAAAAAGCCTGCACAATGCAGGCTTTTTATCATTATTTAGGTTTGCTTAACGCTGAAATTTTTGTTCAATTTCTTCAACACTGCTATGCCGTACATCCAGGCCCTTGACCATATAAATAACCTGTTCCGAAATATTACGTGCATGGTCTCCAATGCGTTCCAGTGAGCGTAGTACCCAAAGTACATTGATCACTCGACTAATATGCCGCGGATCTTCAATCATATAAGTCATTAAGGTACGGGTAGCGGACTGATATTCCCGGTCAATGTCAGCATCGGCCTGCATTACGCGCAGCGCTTGGTCTACATCCAGACGAGCAAAGGCATCCAATGCATCATGAATCATCACTCGAACCTGATTACCAATATGTCGGGTTTCCATATAACCGCGTGGTGAACCACCCTCTTCACACAAAGTCTGGGCAATACGGGCAATTTTCGATGCTTCATCTCCAATCCGTTCCAGATCGGTATTGGCCTTGGACATGGCAAGCACCATGCGCAGATCAATAGCAGCAGGATGACGGCGAGCCAAAATCAGGGTGAGCGCCTCATCAATTTCACCTTCCAGGCGGTTCACGGTGTTGTCCTGAAACTGCACCTCAACCGCCATTGCAGCATCTGTATCCAGCAGCGCATGAATGGCATTGGCTACCTGCTGTTCTACCATGCCACCCATGGTCATGAACTTGGTATTTACATCCTGCAATTCTTCATTGAATTGCGAAGAAATATGATGACTGAGCACAGGATTATTGGGACTCAAGGAAATCTACTCCAGAACAGGAAAAGGCAAGAACACATCATGAAATGTCATTAAAGCATGACCATCATGAAAGTTTGATGACAACTCATTAGTCGTCTTTAAGAACGGTCATATTCAATGAGCCAGGCATTCATCTCTGCCAGTTCCTTTTCTGTCAATTGTCCTACTGAAGCCTGTAATTGCAATACATGCAGCAAATAATCATATTTAGCATTCAGATAGTCAGTCTTAGCAGAGAAGGCATTACGCTGCGCCAGCAATACATCCACCATGGTTTTTAAACCTTCCTGATATTGAGCTCTGGAAGCTTGAGACACAATATCTGAAGATTGCATCGCTGCTTTACGTGCATTGAGTTTGGCCTCATCCGTTTCTACCTGCAGATAAGACTGTTTGACATCGGTGTTGGCTTTGCGAATGGCAGCATCCAGTTGGGCTTCACTTCGCTGCACATTTACGCTGGCCTGACGAATACTTTTTTGGGTTCGGCCCCCGGTAAACAGGTTCCAGTTAACTTCGACACCAATCTGGTCAAAATCCCCATTGGTTGATAACACTGTTTCAGGGGTCTGCTTCAAATAGCCATAGGTTCCAACGGCTTCAACCTGAGGATAGAGAGCAGCCTGCTCCACCCGTTTGGCATCTTCAGAATAGCGTTTCTGCAAACGTGCCTGCAAAATTTCCAGATTCTGGTTTTGTGCCAGTTCGGTCCAGGAACCGATATTACTTGGAACAGGTTTCTGGAACTGGAAATCCTCACGCAGAACCGCCAGATTTTCCTGATAAGGTCCAATCAATTGAGCCAACTGTTCCTGAGCTAGAACCAACTGCACCTGTGTAGAAATCCGGTTAGCTTGCGCACTCTGATATTGGGCATTGGCTTCACTGACATCACTTCTCGCCACGAGCCCTTCTCGAAGTTTGGCATTCATCATCCTTAACTGTTCTGATAAAGCCTGCTCTTCCTGTAAATAAGCTGTGGTTAAAGACTGCTGACGTAAAACATTAAAATAGGCTTCTGCCACCTGCAAAATATGCTGCTGCTTTTGCAGACGTAAATTAACTTCACTGAGTTCTACCGAGGTTTTGACCTGCTTATAACCCTGCCAGGCATCCCAGCGGAATAAAGGCTGACGTGCAGTGACTGCAATCTGACGCGTGGTCGTACTCGAACCTTGTAGTTCCCCAAATTCGGCAGGCAAACCTTCTATCGATGAATTATCAGCAGACTGGTTTTTACGGGTTACATTTCCAGATAAAGTCACAGTCGGCAATAAATTTCCGCTGGCAATGCCCAGATTGAGCTGGTCCGACTGGTATTGCAACAGATTCGCCTGCCAGTTCGGATCATTCTGCTGGGCACGCTGATAAGCTTCAAGCAGATCCAGCGCAAACAGTGTCGGACTGACACCCAATAAACAGGCACTGACGATGAGTTTTAATTTCATTTTATAGTTTTCACCCCTACAGCCATTTCAATCATCAGATTAAGGCGCTTTAAACCCAGCAATACTAAAGATTTCTTTTGATTTTTTACGTATGACTTTTATTAATTTTCTCTTATAGATCCACGATTTTATTCAATATTCCTCCTATTTTCCCCTTCCTGCATCCTAGCTTAACAAAGCCATTCACAATACTACACATAGAACTTGAATTAGATCTATACAATATAGCTCCCAGTAAGGCAGTTATTTCTGATTTCATCTATATAGAGTCCTGAAGCATAGTGTTAACGCGAATTCATTCGATATTCAAAGTTTGTTTTGTTTTCAGTAGCTTGCTTTTCGTAGGCGGATGCCAGCAATCCTCAGAACCGCAAGTTGAAATGGAACAGGCCGAGGTTAAAACCGTTCAATCTCCCGCGAACGATTTCACCCTCATGTGTGAAAATATTGAAAAAAACATGTCCCAGATTAATGAACAGCGCACCACTTTTGCACTGGAACAGATTAATCAGGACCTTAAAGTGTGTCTGCCGCTCATGGAACTGGCCGAGCAGAAACACCTGATGCAGCGTTCCACAGAAATGTATCAACGCTTCCTGCATGTGGAACGTACCGAATTTCAGCAGCGTGCTTTCGAGCAATATGCCTTAGATATGGCTCAGCATCCTACTATTCAGCAAAGCCACTTTGAACAGTTGACCACACGCGACCAGTATTTATTGAAGCATAAAGGTCAGGCCTATGTAGAACTCTTAGATCAGGGCAATGGCACGTTGCAATATCGTCGTAGCCCGGAATATCTGGTACGTATCTTTGCGCCGTATTTACCAGCTGCCGAAAAGGTATTTATTGAAAATCTGGCTGAGCAGAATATGGAACCGGTCTTGGTCGAAAAACGCTTACAGCTTGAAGCTGCCAATATTGCCGCTCGCGCTTTATTCTGGGAAGATTATCTGCAAACTTATCCGAAAAGTAGCTATCAGCGCGATGCCGAATATCTGCTGAAACAATATACTTATTTCCTGTTCAGAGGCAGCGAGCAATCGCCAATCTCTGAGGATTATCGTGACCGTTATTCAGTAGAAACCAGCCATCTGGAAACTATTATTGGTCTAGCGCGTGGTCAGAAATCCAAGTTATCGACACAGGCGCAATTATTTTTAGAGTTTCTGGACATGAATCCTGAACAGCGTCAGCGTGCCTTAGCTGCGGAATATCGTGACCGTTCCAGCACTGAACAGATTTTATATTATGCTCAAGTCACCCCACCCTCACAGAACTATGGTAAAGACTGCTTTAAGGATGCGATCTGTCTTTAAAACAATCTTTTCTTAAAAATCGATGAGATAGCCGAAAATCAGCAACTCCTCCCAATTTAAAGCTACTTTTTAAATACCAACTAAGCTAAGATTTAGCCTCGCTTGACGGAGCGCGAGTAATAACTCGCTGAGATCACTTAAATCAGCCTTTTCGGCCATTTGATAGTGAGTACCGTTGAACCTGATCAGGTTAATACCTGCGTAGGAATCAAGCCATCTAAAAACGACTACCCTTGTTTTATCTACTCAGATAATTCTGTCCACGTTTTTGGTCGTGCTTGATTCGTTGATGTCATTCATAAGGATCATTGCAATGAGCCAGTTAACGAATCTTTCTTCTGAAACTCCCCTTACTCCACACGAACAGGAAGCGCGTGATCTGACCCGCATTCTGCCTGCTTCGCGTAAAGTCTATCTGCAAGGCTCACGTCCTGATATTCAGGTGCCCATGCGAGAAATTTCTCTCAGCGAAACTCCGACTGGTCTGGGCGGTGAATATAATGCACCGTTGATGGTCTATGACACTTCAGGGGTTTATACCGATCCAAATGTTGAAATTGATCTGAATAAAGGCCTACCAAATCTGCGTGAAGGCTGGATTGAACAACGTAATGACACAGAAATGCTGGATGATTTAAGTTCTGAGTTTGGTCGCCAACGTCTGCGTGATATCCGTACTGCCAATATCCGCTTTGCCCATATTCAGAAACCACGCCGGGCTAAATTTGGCCAGAATGTGACCCAGATGCACTATGCCAAACAGGGCATTATTACGCCGGAAATGGAATATATCGCGATTCGGGAAAACTTGCGTCAGCTGGAAGGTACCGATATGCGTCAGCATCCGGGACAGAATTTTGGTGCCAAAAATTTACAGGAAATCACCCCTGAATTTGTCCGTCAGGAAGTCGCTGCAGGCCGTGCCATTATTCCTGCCAATATCAATCACCCTGAACTGGAACCAATGATTATTGGTCGCAATTTCCTGGTCAAGATTAATGCCAACATCGGTAACTCGGCACTGGGTTCATCCATTGAAGAAGAAGTTTCAAAAATGACCTGGGCAACCCGCTGGGGTGCCGACACCATTATGGATCTATCGACTGGTCAAAACATCCATGAAACCCGTGAATGGATTATTCGCAACTCACCAGTGCCAATTGGTACCGTGCCAATTTATCAGGCACTGGAAAAAGTCAACGGTGTAGCCGAAGACCTGACTTGGGAAATTTTTAAAGATACCCTGATTGAACAGGCTGAACAGGGCGTGGATTACTTTACGATTCATGCGGGTGTGTTATTGCGTTATGTACCACTGACCGCGAATCGTCTGACTGGTATTGTGTCACGTGGGGGTTCGATCATGGCACAATGGTGTCTGGCACATCATCAGGAAAACTTCCTTTATACCCATTTCGATGAAATTTGCGAAATCATGAAAGCCTATGATGTGTCTTTCAGCCTTGGGGATGGCTTACGTCCGGGCTGTATTCAGGATGCCAATGACGAAGCGCAATTTGCCGAGCTACGGACTTTAGGTGAACTAACGCATCGTGCCTGGGAACATGATGTACAGGTGATGATCGAAGGTCCTGGCCATGTACCGATGCATATGATTAAGGAAAATATGGACCTACAACTGGAAGTCTGTAAGGAAGCCCCTTTCTATACCCTTGGGCCGTTAACCACAGATATCGCACCGGGTTATGACCACATTACTTCGGCGATTGGTGCCGCGATGATTGGCTGGTACGGTACGGCAATGCTTTGCTATGTGACACCGAAAGAACATTTAGGCTTGCCGAACAAGAAAGATGTGAAAGACGGCATCATTACCTACAAGATTGCCGCACATGCTGCCGACTTGGCCAAAGGTCATCCGGGAGCACAAGCGCGTGACAATGCCCTGTCCAAAGCCCGCTTTGAATTCCGTTGGGAAGATCAGTTTAACTTGAGTCTAGATCCGGACACAGCACGCAGCATGCATGATGAAACCATGCCCAAAGCGGCACATAAATCGGCTCACTTCTGCTCAATGTGCGGACCAAAGTTCTGTTCAATGAAAATCACCCAGAATGTGCGGGATTATGCCAGCCAGTTATCTGCTGATGAAACCCCGGCTGTAACGCAGGCAGAGATTGAAGCCGGCCTCAACCAGATGAAAAACGATTTCCACAGCTCTGGTCAAAAATTGTACCACAAGGTGTAAAACCGTAAAAAAAACAGTTGTTTTCATAAAAATCTCAGATAGGATGAAAAAAATAAGTTATTTCATCCTTTTCTGAGTTATGAATATTATTAAACAAGCCTCTTATAATAAAAAAGATTTTAGGATAGAGGCCCGTGAGTTTTTATATCGGGGATTTATTCAGGTGGAAAAAGTCACGTTAAGTCATCGTGTCTTCCATCAGGAATCTTATACACCTGCATTGCAGCGTGAGCTCATCCATCGTCCTGAAGCCGCTGGGGTACTGCTGTATAACGATCAACAGCAAAAATTCGGCTTGATTGAACAGTTCCGTATTGGCGGACTGGATGATCAGGATACGCCATGGCAACTAGAAGTCATTGCCGGTGTACTGGATGGCGATGAAACGCCTGAGACCTGTATTCGCCGCGAAGCTTTCGAAGAGTCAGGCTGCACTGTTGATTCCTTACAGCATCTTTTCAGTTTCTACCCTTCTGCCGGTGCCTGCTCGGAACTGTTTCATCTTTATGTCGCCCAGACTGAACTGCCTGAAAAAGGCGGTATTTTTGGTATGCCGGATGAAGGGGAAAATATCCAGCTGCACATTCTGGATTATGCCGATATTCCGACCTTGCTGAGTAATGGTCGCCTTAGAAATGCACCTGTGATTATGGCCTTACAATGGCTACAACAGCATCAACAGGCTGTCCCGTCAGGTTTAAGGGGGCAGACATGACATCGGAAAAATTCAATCCTGCATCGACACAAGAATGGACCATTATCCAGATTTCTGACACCCATTTGATGGATCAGCCCAATCTGGAATTCGCGAATATGAATCCCGAGCAGAGCTTCCATGAAGTCATGCAGCATATTCAGCACAATTTTCCAGAAATGGATGCACTCGTACATACCGGTGATCTGGCACAGGTGCCGATCGCAGAAACCTATACACGTTATTTAAAATATATCCAGTCTTGCCAGGTGCCCTATTACCAGATTCCGGGCAATCATGATGACATCAAGGTCTTTCCTTTTTATCAGGATCGAGATCAGGCTCATGCGATTCATTTTGGCAACTGGACCCTGATTTTACTAAATAGTGCAGTCCAGGATCGGATAGATGGTTGGGTAGAGCAGGCTCAACTGGAACAGCTAGACCAATTATTGCTTGAATATCGTAATCAGCATGTGGTTGTGGCTTGCCATCATCATCCTTTTGCGATGAAGTCGCACTGGATTGACCAGCACCGGCTAAAGAATGCCGAAGATCTAAAAGATGTACTGGCCCGGCACCAGAATGTGAAGCTGGTTCTGTTTGGTCATGTGCATCAGGATTCCTGCAATGAATGGCACGGTATCCAGTTTTTATCGACGCCATCGACCAGCGTACAGTTCAAACCCAAGAGTGATGAATTCGCGCTAGACCAGGCGGCACCTGGCTATCGTGTATTACATTTGAAACAAAATGGGGAGTTCGATACACATATCGAACGTGTGACCTTAAGCCAGCAAAATATTAATACCGAAATTTCAGGTTATTAACTTTGCATTTTATTTTTTTTGAATTACTTTATTGCAACCAAAGGAAATGTGATATCTATAATCCAGACATCAAAGACTATCAAAAAGCATAAAAAGTCTATATGATGACGACCCCCGTAGGAGGATAATCTTTCTACAGGGTGGATAAAAATTGCATATCACCATATTTTTTGCGTATTAACATACGCATATGATGAGGAATGCCCTAAATGGCGAATGACAACCAAAATCAAGTCTTAGACGAACAAACTGATGTTGTAGAGGAAAAACCTACAAAACGTGTGCGCAAATCTAAGCCGAAAACGACTGAGGGTGGTTCTACTGCTAGCTTATTTGGTATTGAACCTTATCAACCTAAAAAAAATGAAGAATACATGTCTGAAGGGCAGCTTGAACACTTCCGCCAAATCTTGATGGCATGGAAAGCTGAACTGATGTCAGAAGTTGATCGTACTTTAAATACGATGCAAGACGAAAACACTGCACTCCCTGATGTAAACGACCGTGCGACTCAGGAAGAAGAATTTGCCATCGAACTTCGTACTCGTGACCGTGAACGTAAACTGATCCGCAAAATCGAGCAATCTATCGAAGCGATTAAAAACGATGACTACGGTTTCTGTGAAACTTGTGGTATCGAAATTGGTCTGCGTCGTCTGGAAGCACGTCCAACTGCAACTTTATGTATCGACTGCAAGACTTTGGCAGAGATCAAAGAGAAGCAAAATAACGGTTAAGCATGTCTTTAAGTAATCCCTCCCTGACCCTCCTTTTATCAAAGGGAGGGAAAGCTGAAGAGAATTACGTGGGCCGGTTCGCGCCATCGCCAACCGGCCCTTTGCATTTTGGTTCCCTCATTACCGCAGTCGCTAGTTACTGCGATGCCAAAGCCCATCAGGGGCGCTGGCTAGTCCGTATTGAAGATACAGACATCCCGCGAATTTATCCCGGCAGCGAAGAACATATTTTGCGTGCCTTGGATGCTTTTGAATTCGAGCCAGATGGCGAAATCATTTATCAGAAAGATCGTCTGGATATTTACGAAAATGTCATTCAGCAATTGCGTCAGCAGGGTCTGGTCTATGCCTGTCAATGTACCCGCAAAATGCTGGGCTCCAATCATATTTATCAGGATACTTGCCGTGACCTCGGTCTGCCTTTTGAACATCAGGCGATTCGGGTCAAAGTTGAAGATGTTGAAATCTGTTTTGAAGATCGCCTGCAAGGTCAACACTGTTCACAGCTGAAAAAAGACTTGGGTGACTTTGTACTGAAACGTCGTGATGGCATTATAAATTATCAGTTGGCAGTCGTAGTCGATGACTATCTGCAAGGCATGACCCATGTGGTGCGTGGTGCAGATCTTTTAGATAATACCGAACGTCAGATTTATCTGGGTCAATTGTTGGGTTATCCGCGTTTAAGCTATATGCATTTACCACTGGCAATGAATGATCAGGGCCAGAAACTGTCCAAACAAAACTTGGCGCAAGCACTGGATCTTGATCAGGCTCCCCTGCTCTTGCAACAAGCACTTCAAGCCCTATGTCAGGTGCCAGTAGAACTGGATCGTCCTGCTCGTATGCTCAAACAAGCCGTCGCACAATGGGACATCTCCCGAATCCCGCATACAACTAAGCTACAAGGTCACTATTTATAAAAACGGGTTTTCACTTAAGCTAAAAGCAATAACAAAGGCGAGTGAGGATCATAAAAATGTTTTTTATTTTTGGTATAGGACCGAAAACCAAGGTCATTGAGAAAAGCCAGTTTCTTTGTCCAGTCTGCCGAACCCGTTCTGGGTATGAACTAAAACAGCAGCGTAATTATTTTTCTTTATTTTTTATTCCGCTGGTTCCACTTTCCAAGGCGAAAAGTGCTTTTGTGCGTTGCCTGAATTGTGGAACTGTCATGCCGAGCACAGTACTTGACCATGCTCAGCCTGATCCACAGCGTCCGTCTAATCTAGAAGCTTGATTCTTCCCGGCTTGGATTGACCTGCTGGGTCGTTGAATCAATTTTCAGAATCAAACTGATCATCACTGCACAGACAATTAGTGATGAACCGCCATAACTAATAAATGGCAGGGTCAAACCTTTGGTTGGCAATAGCCCCATATTCATCCCGGCGTTTACCAGAATCTGTAACAGGAAAATGATACTGATCCCATAAGCCAGATAACCTGCACGCAAGTACTGATGCTGCAAGGCACGATGCCCAATCCGGATGCAGCAGACCATCACGGTAAAGGACAGAATCAGAATGGTAGAAATACCCAAGAAACCAAATTCTTCCCCTAAGATCGCCAACATAAAGTCAGTATGCGCTTCCGGCAGATATGACATTTTCTGGATACTATGGCCTAGCCCTACTCCGGTCCATTCACCACGACCAAACGCCATCAAGGCATTAGAAAGCTGATAACCGGTACCGAGCGGATCTTCCCAAGGATTCGAGAAAGACAATAAACGTTGTAAACGATAAGGTTCCAGAGCAATTGCGGCAGCAAACGCACCCAATAAAGTAATAAAAGCGACACCGAACTGAATCCAGGGAGCACCTGCCAGGAAGAATACACCGAGCATGGTCAAGGTAATTACCACCGTTGCACCCAAGTCAGGCTCAAGAATAATCAGGCCAACAGTTGCACCCATGATGGCACTTAAACGTACCAAGCCCTTGATATTATTACGAACCTCTTCAGCACGACGCACGACGTAGTCAGCGGTAAAAATCGCCATCATGACCTTAGCGACTTCGGAAGCCTGCAAGGTAAAACCGGCTACCCGAATCCAGCGCTTGGAGCCGTTTACTTCAGTCCCGACAAAGAGTACGGCGACCAGCAAAACAATGGTAATAATCCATAAAAAGAAAGTGTTATTGAACCAGACTTTTAATGGAACTTTATAGGCTAAAAAGGCTGCACCCGCCGCAACCAGAATCGAGATCGCATGTCGGGTCACATAATGGAAAGCATTCTCATGCATCCGTTCCGCATAAGGCATCGAAGCCGATGCCACCATGATCGAACCGATGCACAGCAAAGCCAGCACACAAAAAATCAGCACATTACGCGGATTAACTTCAGCGGGTAACTTAGGTACCCACTGCTGATAAAATTGATTAATTTTATTGATCGCAGTCTGAGCAAACTCAGCCATATCACGAATCCTTGTTATTCTTAATTGAGTTCATTCACATAGGCCACAAACTTGCGACCACGTTCCGGATAACCGGAGAACATGTCAAAACTTGCACATGCAGGAGACAATAACACGACATCATGTGCCTGAGTGCGCTTCTGACAAATTTCTACTGCTTCCTGCAGGCTTTCTGCATGCACCAGCTCAGTTGTACCCGCAATGGCTTTTTCAATAATTGGGCAGTCCACGCCAATCAATACAGCTATTTTTGCATACTTAGATAATGAGTCACGTAAAGCAGTAAAGTCCTGACCTTTACCCTGACCGCCAAGAATAATGGCAACTTTACCACCTTGAGCTTCGATTGCCATGCCCAAGCCATCAAGTGCTGCCAGTGTTGCACCAATATTGGTTCCTTTGGAGTCATTATAATAACGTACCCCATTGACTTCTTTAACAAATTCGCAGCGATGTTCCAAACCTTTGAAGGTTTTTAACGTATCCAGCATAACGTCCATTGGCAGGCCAATTGCTTCACCCAAAGCTAAGCAAGCCAAAGCATTCGCCACATTATGGGTGCCTTGAATGTACATGTCGGAACTTTTGAGCAGACGTTCACGGCCACGGGCCAGCCAGATCGTGCCATCCGTATCTTTGAGAATACCGTATTGGTTGATGTCCGGTGCATTCAAACCAAAGCTCTGCATCGGTGTTGCATCTGGAACCAGTGGACGGGTCAGTGAATCATCACGGTTAAACACCACTTTTTTCACACCTTGGAAAATACGGTGTTTGGCGGTGTGATAACCCATCATGTCTCCATGACGATCCAGATGGTCTTCACTCATATTCAGAACAACAGCCACTTCAGCCTGCAAGTTTGAGGTCGTTTCTAACTGGAAGCTCGACAACTCCAAAATATACAGTTCAGGATCATCTTTGGTCAGATCCAGTGCTGGACGACCAAGATTCCCCCCAACCGCCACTTTTTTACCCGCATTCGCTGCCATCAAACCGATTAAAGTTGTTACGGTACTTTTGGCATTGGAACCGGTAATCGCCACAATCGGCTTATCCGTCGCACGACGTAAAATCTGGATTTCACTTACCACGGGAATACTTTGAGCCAGTGCTGCTTGAATCTCAGGCAGTTTCGGATCGAGTCCCGGGCTGATGATAATTTCTTCAGCAGAGAGCAACAGATTCTGGTCAAACTTGCCAAAACTGGTCTGTACTTCCGCAGGAATCTGGTCATGTCCCGGAGGGGTGGCTCTTGAGTCCGTTACTGCAACGCGGTAGCCCTGGTCATGTAAGAAGTTGACCGCTGCAACACCTGAAATCCCGAGTCCTGCAACGACTTTTAATCCACCACGTTGTATTAACATTTTCGCCCCATTTTCTGGTCTATTTTAAAACTGACGAAATGGTAGCACTTTGCTGTTTTGAATGCTTTTTCTGTTTTGACTTTCTCTGGCATTTTTTGTGTCAGGGCGTAAAAAAATATCGTTAAATCTTCATCTTTAATCGGTTTAATAATTAATAAACTTTTATTGGCGTCATCATTGTAATAAAAGTTAAGACCATGCTATCCATAACTTGAAGGGAAAATCAGACAACGCTTCCATCCATATATAAAAAAATAGTGGATTCTTTTCTCCCAGATAAATCAATAAGTTTTTAAAAAATAAAAAATTAGGGAGCTTATTTCTAGACTCCCTCACTCATTTGCATGTTCAGTTTTTATTCTCAAACAGAATGAAAGTTTACTTCCATTTCACTGCCTGAGCTTTAGGTTTTGTACTTGAGCTTTGCTCCGATGCCGGACAAGCGCAATTACCACCACAGCCACTGGCCATAGCCGGTTTTAACCATTTCGCCAGCGTATGCCAGTCCTTGGCTGCACAGGCATCAGACAACTTCTGGAAGACTGAGCGTGAAGTATTCGGAAATACCTTTTTAAATACCACGAGCGCACTCCAGACAACCAGTACCGCTACAATCAGAATTTCAATCATCTCAATCTCCCATTCACATGATCAGTCAGATCTAGCCAAGGTTTCCCTTCAGCCAGTTTAACCCAAATAATGTGATGCAATTTGATAAGTCAGGAATGACATGAAATATGCCAAACCAAACAGGTAGAAGGTCATAAAGCTGACCGTTTTCCATGAACCGGTTTCACGCTTCACAGTAGCTAAGGTCGCCAGACAATGCGGCGCATAGATAAACCATACCAGTAGAGACAAGCCGGTCGCGATCGACCAGCCCAGATCACCGCCGCCACTAATCAGTGCCGCCAGACCCTCAGACATGGCATCTTCATCGACTGCAGACAAGGCATAAACCGTACCCAATGCTGCCACGACAACTTCACGCGCTGCCATCGCCGGAATCAGTGCAATACAGATCTGCCAGTTAAAGCCCAATGGTGCAAAAATAGGTTGCATCACATGGCCCAGCATCCCGGCAAAGGAATAATCGATATCCGGTAAAGTTGCACCTTCTGGTGGCTGCGGGAACGTACACAGGAACCATAGCAGAATAGATAATGCAAAGATGATGCCGCCGACACGCTTCAAGAAAATTTTGCCGCGATCCAATAGGCCAATCCAGACGTTTTTCACATCCGGGAAACGGTAACTTGGCAGCTCCATCAACAGCATGTGCTGAGACTTGTCCTTATGGAAAAATTTCAGAATAAAGGAAACAATCAAAGCACTCAGGATACCGGCCATATACAGACCAAATAACACCAGACCTTGTAGGTTCATGAAGCCCCACACGGTTTGCTCAGGAATGAAGGCTGCAATCAGCAAAGCATATACTGGTAGACGTGCCGAACAGGTCATCAGTGGTGCCACAAATATCGTGGTCAGACGATCACGTGGATCACTAATCGTCCGTGAAGCCATAATTCCCGGCACGGCACAGGCAAAGCTGGACAATAGAGGGATGAAAGCACGGCCCGAAAGACCTGCCTTAAACATCAATTTATCCAGCAGGAAAGCAGCACGTGGTAAATAGCCGGACTCTTCTAGTACTAGAATAAAGAAGAACAGAATCAGAATCTGCGGCAGGAAGACCACTACTCCACCCGCGCCGGCAATAATCCCGTCAACCACCAAGCTGTTTAATAAAGGGTGAGCGATCAGTCCACCCATGTACTCGCCCAACCAGCCGAAGAAAGTTTCGATCCCGTCCATGAAGGGCGCAGCCCAGGCAAAGACCGCCTGAAACACCACAAACATCATAATGGCTAAGCTAAGCAGGCCTAATACTGGATGCAGGAATATCTTGTCCAGGAAATCAGTACGTTTATCTTCCTGATCGGCATAATTCACCACATCTTTCAGAATACTGGCAATCTGATGATGGTGATCGCCACTCAAACCGCTGAGTTCAGTTTGCGGAGCAGAAAACTTGTTTTTATCCAGTGCATTTTTCAGGTTTTCAATGCCTGAAGTACGCACAGCTACCGTTTCAACCACAGGTACACCCAGACGTTCAGACAGTTTCTGAGTATTAATCTGCATCCCGCGACGGCGTGCTTCATCCATCATGTTCAGCACCACCAGCATTGGACGACCCAGCTGAATCATTTCCAGTACCAGTCCCAGATGCAGTTTCAGGTTGGTTGCATCTACAACGCACAGGAAAGTATCCTGCTGGCCTTCTTCTGCAATTTTACCCTGAACCACATTACGGGTAATTTCTTCGTCCGGGCTGGTCGCATCCAGACTATAAGTTCCTGGCAGATCCAGTACGCGTACCGGTTTGCCTGAAGGAAGTGTAAAATTCCCGACTTTACGCTCAACCGTAACCCCGGCATAGTTGCCGACTTTTTGACGAGATCCGGTTAAATGGTTAAATAAAGAAGTTTTACCGCAGTTTGGGTTACCGACAAGGGCAATACGTAAGGTATCACTCATGCCGCGGCTCCCTGTTCAATTTCAATCTTGGCCGCTTCCGATTTTCGTAAAGCAAAACGCGTAAACCCCACCTGAATAAGAATCGGATCCCCACCAAAAATACCTTTGGTAATGACTTGTACCTGAGTCCCTGGTACAAAACCTAAAGTTTCCAAGCGACTGGCCACAACATCGTGGGAAGCGCCTTTACCATCAGTAGTTCGATTAACTTTTCGAATGATGGCAGTTTGTTTTGCTTTCAAATCAGACAAACGCACCGTGAAAATTCCTAAGACTTTTGTACAGTATACAAACAAATGAGAATAATTAACAAATAAGTATTAATTACATTTCTTCTTGGCTGTATAGCACATCGACATGTCAGTAAAATTAAACTAGAGTGGAGATGAGCAATCAGGCTTCTCGCTTTTAAAAATTATCTTCATTAAACATCATGCTGAATAAAAAACCTCGCATTCCTAGTCCAGTTCAGATTCCTGAAGCTTTCAGTTACTTACAGGGTTTTCGTGATTATCTGATTGCCCAGACAGTGAGCCCTCATACCCGAAATGCCTATTTGTCTGATCTGATCCAGTGTGCTGAATGTCTGGTTAAACCTTTACCAGAATGGAACCATGATGATATTTCCGATGTGCTGATTGAACTAACCAAACAGCAAAAAAGTCCACGTTCAATTGCACGATGTTTGTCCGCCTTACGTTCTTTTTATAAATTCCTGCGGGAACAAAAACTGCGGAGTGACAATCCGGTCGCTGCCCATAAAACACCAAAACTGGGCCGTGCCCTGCCCAAAGACCTGTCTGAAGCTGATGTCGAAGCGCTGATTCATGCACCTGATATTAATACTGCCCTTGGTTTACGTGATCGTGCCATGTTTGAAGTCCTCTATGCCTGTGGTTTACGGGTGACGGAACTGATTAATCTGCGTCTGGATCTGATTAATTTAAAACAGGGCTATTTGCGTATTGTCGGTAAAGGCAATAAAGAACGTCTAGTGCCGATGGGACAGATGGCCTGTGAATGGGTAGAAAAATATTTACAGGAAGCACGTCCGCAATTGTATAAGACAGCGACTGATTATCTGTTTCTCACCCAGCATGGTGGGATCATGAGCCGGCAGAATTTCTGGTATGCCATTAAACGCTACGCACTACAAGCCGGAATTCAGGCTGAACTGTCTCCACATACTTTGCGCCATGCCTTCGCCACGCATTTACTTAATCATGGCGCTGACTTACGGGTAGTACAAATGTTGCTAGGTCATAGTGATTTATCCACCACACAGATCTATACCCATGTGGCACAAGTTAGAATGCAGCAACTGCATGCAACCCATCATCCACGGGCTTAAGAGCTGATTTGAATAGAATAAACTGAGAAGTTTGACGTAGCTCTATCTTTTTTTGCTATGCTAATGCTCTGTTTTTAGTCCAAGAAAAAAAAGGGTTATTATGACATTTGCCCGCACCAAAATTTTTATCGCTTGTCTGCTTGCTACCGGTCTGGGACTGAGCGCATGTTCCAATTCCAATAATTCAGATAAAAAGCAAGATACGCTTACAGCAAGTGCACCGGCGACGGGTGAAGCCTCTAACCTTAGCGAACGTAATGCACAGCAACGCCTGATTTCAACGCTCGAAGGTCATTTCAAAAAAGCGGGGATTAACGCAAAAATCACCGGCATTAAAACCACTGAAGTACCCAACATGTCTTGGGTCAGCCTGGAAGGTATGGCACCCGTCTATGTGACAAATGACGGTAAATATCTGATTCAGGGCGATGTCATTCGCCTTGGAGATAAAGAGCTGCACAATGTCAGTGAAACTTTGCAATCTGACGTCAACAAGAAAATCTTTGCAAACCTTAAAGCGGAAGACCTGCTGATTTATCCAGCCAAAGGCAAAACCAAGCATGTGATCTATGTCTTTACCGATGTCAGCTGTCCGTATTGTCACAAATTCCATGAACAGATGGATGAAATGAACAGCAAAGGCATCGAAGTACGCTATATTGCTTGGCCACGTGGCGAGCAGCATATGCCTGCTATGGAAGCCATTTGGTGTAATTCCGATCGTCGCGCAGCCTTCGATCAGGCCATTGCCGGTGGATCTATCACCCCTACCACTTGTAAAAATCCTGTGAAAGATCAATATCAAATGGGTCTTAATATTGGTGTCAATGGTACGCCGGGTGTATACAGTTCTGAAGGACTTTATCTCGGTGGCTATATGAGCACATCAGAATTATTGGATCGACTTAAATAACTCATTTTAATTAGTTATTTAACTTTATTTTATAGATGAAGATATTCTGAAATGACCCTAGAGTCAGGCCGCTTTTTTAGCTATGATCTAGGCTCTCGTAAAAAACTGTTTATATTTGGAGTGTGACGTGAAACCAGTTCGTCTGGCAATCCTCGGTCTTGGTACTGTGGGTGGTGGTGCCCTTAAACTATTAAAAGAAAATGCTGCTGAGATTAAACGTCGCACCGGTCGTGAAATTCAAATTACCCATGTTGGTACGCGTCGCCCGCGTCCTGATCTGGATCTACCTGAATCAGTCAAACAAAGTGCAGATCTGCTCGATATCGTACGTCAACCTGATGTAGATGTGGTGGTTGAAGTCATGGGCGGTATTCACCCTGCTTATGAAGTGATTAAAGAAGCCATTCTGCATGGCAAACAGGTCGTAACTGCCAACAAGGCCCTATTGGCTGAACATGGAAATGAACTGTTCAAACTTGCCGATGACAACGCTGTGCAAATTGCTTACGAGGCAGCGGTAGCTGGCGGCATTCCAATTATTAAAGTGATGCGTGAAGGTCTGGCAGCCAACAAGATTGACTGGCTGGCTGGCATCATCAACGGTACAGGCAATTTTATCCTGACTGAAATGCGAGATAAAGGCCGTGCCTTTGCTGATGTACTGAAAGAAGCGCAAGAACTGGGTTATGCAGAAGCAGATCCAACCTTCGATGTAGAAGGCATCGATGCAGCACACAAACTGACATTACTGGCCTCTATTGCTTTTGGTATTCCGTTGCAGTTTGATAAAGTCTTTACTGAAGGCATTAGCAAAATTACTGCACAAGACGTGAAATATGCTGAAGACTTAGGCTTCCGTATCAAACACCTCGGTATTGCGCGTCGTGCTGAAACCGGTATTGAACTCCGTGTACACCCTACCCTGATTCCTGAAGAGCAATTGATCGCTAATGTGAATGGTGTGAAAAATGCAGTTCTGGTTCAGGCCAATGCGGTTGGTCCTACACTGTATTACGGTGCAGGTGCGGGTGCAGGTCCTACAGCTTCTGCAGTAGTCGCAGATGTCGTGGATATCGTACGTGATATTTCTTATACTGAAGATGGTGCTGGTACAATTCCGCAACTGGCTTTTGAAAGCTTAAGTGACCTGCCAATCCTGCCACGTGAAGAAATGACGACTGGATACTACATCCGGATCAATGCTGAAGATCAAACCGGAGTACTGGCTGAAGTAACCTCTATTCTAAGCCGCGAAGGCATCAGTATTGATGCAATTCTGCAGCAGTCACGTCTGAAAGATCTTATTCCTATCGTGATCCTGACTGATCCAGTCAAGGAAGCGAAAATGGATGAAGCGTTAAAACAAATTCAAGCTCTTCCTGTCATTCATGGCGAAATTGTACGAATTCGTTTAGAATCGCTTGATAATTAATCGGGTCGAGGGGACACTCTCCCCTTGCCAAGCTCTACACACAATTGGAACATCATCATGTCGAATGCCAATCGTTATACTGGTTTAGTTGACCGCTATCGCGACCGTTTACCAGTGTCTGCAACTACTAAAGCCGTTTCTCTGGGTGAAGGTAACACGCCACTGATTAAGCTTGCGAATATTCCGCGCATTATTGGCAAAAATGTTGAAATTTATGTGAAGTACGAGGGCTTAAACCCGACTGGTTCATTTAAAGACCGTGGTATGACCATGGCGGTAACAAAAGCGGTTGAAGAAGGCTCTAAAGCGATTATCTGTGCTTCTACAGGTAATACGTCAGCAGCTGCAGCAGCTTATGCAGCGCGTGCAGGTATCAAGGCGTTTGTTTTAATCCCAGAAGGCAAAATTGCGATGGGTAAAATGGCGCAAGCGATGATGTATGGTGCGATCACCATGCAAATCCGCGGTAACTTCGATGACGGTATGCGTCTGGTAAAAGAAATCGCTGACAAAGCACCTGTCACTATCGTGAACTCAATCAACCCATACCGTCTGCAAGGTCAAAAAACCATTGCTTACGAAATCGTGGATGAATTGGGCCGTGCACCAGATTACCACTGCCTGCCTGTAGGTAATGCGGGTAACATTACTGCGCACTGGATGGGTTATACCGAAGCGGTTGCAAATCAGCCTGCTGGCGAGTTTGAGCAAGTGGTTTACGACGCTGCTACTGATGCCTTCACTGGTCCTAAACCTGAAGGTCTGCCAACAATGGTAGGTTACCAGGCTTCTGGTGCTGCACCTTTCCTTCGTGGTGCACCTGTTGAAAATCCTGAGACTGTTGCAACTGCAATCCGTATCGGTAATCCACAAAGCTGGAACCATGCGAAAGCGGTTGTTCGTGATTCTAAAGGCTGGTTCGATGAACTGACTGATGCCGAGATTCTGGAAGCGCAACGTCTTCTTTCTATGTATGAAGGCGTATTCGTAGAACCTGCATCTGCAGCTTCAATCGGTGGCGCAATCCGTGACATTAAAGCAGGTAAAATTGCTGAAGGTTCTGTGATCGTGTGTACTGTAACTGGTAACGGTCTGAAAGATCCGGATACTGCGATCAAACAATGTTCTGATGCCGTAATGCTTTCAATTGACGCAACTTTAGAACAGGTTCGTGAATCAATTCTTTCTAATATGTAATTTAGATTGAAATAAAAGGCCCTGCAATTGCAGGGCTTTTTATAGGCGCTTAAAAAAGATTAAACACGTTGTTTAGGCAGGCTAGATACCCAAGTCATCAGACGAGTCGCATCATTGGTACGTGCAGCAGTTGAATCCGCACCTAATACCACGACCACCACAGGACGGTTATTCAAGGTGGTGTGCATGACGACACAACGTCCTGCTTCATTAATATAACCGGTTTTAGACAGATTGATATTCCAGCCACCATTACGCACCAGTGAATTGGTGTTGTTAGATTTCAATACACGGTAACCCAGGTTGAAATCATAGCTGGCAGTGGTAGAGAATTGACGGATCAGGCCATACTGTGAAGCGGTATTGACCAGAATCCCCAAATCACGTGCAGAAGACACATTGCCAGGATGCAGGCCAGTAGATTCCATATAGTGGGTTGAATTCATGCCCAGCTCTTTAGCTTTGGCATTCATCTTCGCAATGAAGGCTGCACGACCGCCTGGATAAGTACGCGCCAATGCAGCTGCAGCCGGGTTCTCAGACTTCATCAAAGCAAATAATAAGGCTTCAGCACGATTCATGCTGTCCCCGGCTCTTAAGGTAGAACTTGAGCTCTTACAGCCTGCACAGGAAAAATCAGCCTGTTGCAGGGTAATTTTTTCAGACATATTCAAACGCGCATCTGAAATCACTACTGCAGTCATCAATTTGGTAATCGACGCAATCGGGTAAGCATTATTGGTATTTTTACTGAATAACACTTCACCTGTCTGTGAATCCATCACCAGAGCTGCACGCGCACTTACAGCAGGTTGATTAATAAAATGACTATTATCAATAATCTGCACAGGTTTTGTCGGTACTGGTGCTGGTGCGCCGCCCTGACGAATCGTCGTCGTAACAGTTGCTGAACCTGGTGGTGAAGGTTCTGCAGCAGATACGCTCAAATTATCATTCATGAGCTGATTGACTTCATCAGAAGACCAGCTGATGCTGGATCCGCCCTCTGTTGTGCCAGAATTCATAATGATTTCAGCAAAACTTGTCGTGCTCATGCTGATTAACACGGACAGGCCGAGTAGATGCCTTAAAGACTTGTTTATTTTCTTCACTATTCCTTCACTCAACTAACAGAGGTAAGATTGATTTGCGTATTACCTCTAATATGCCTTACATTTAAACACAATGCCGAACATTTTTTGTTCTTGACACTATGTGATAAGTTTCAGATTTAATCTGCGAATAGGATTGCTAATTTTGTAGTTTCATTGCAAGCTTATTTTGCTTTATGTAACAAAAAAATGATTTTTTAATGAGGGAGAGTCTAGGTGATCACAGTTTTAGTTGTCGACGACCATGAATTAGTTCGTACTGGAATTTGCAGAATGCTGGAAGACCATGCGGATGTTCAGGTGATTGGACAGGCTGAATCTGGTGAAGAAGCAATTACCCTCGTCCGTCAGCATCATCCCAATGTGGTTCTGTTAGATGTCAACATGCCAGGTATCGGTGGTGTAGAAACCACACGCCGTTTGCTACAGACTGCTCCTGAAACCAAAGTTCTTGCGGTCAGTGGCCTGGCTGAAGAACCTTATCCTTCACTATTATTGAAAGCAGGTGCCAAAGGTTATATCACCAAAGGTGCACCTGTATCAGAGATGGTCCGTGCCATCAATAAAGTCATGCAAGGCGGTAAATATTTCAGTGCCGACATTGCTGAACAGCTGGCGAGTTCTTACCTGTCCGATACCCAGCAATCTCCTTTTGACGCACTGTCTGAACGTGAAATGCAGGTAGCCATGATGGTAGTGAACTGTATCAGCGCGCAGGAAATTGCCGACAAGCTGTTTGTAAGTGTTAAAACAGTTAATACTTACCGTTACCGGATCTTCGAAAAACTGAATATCGATAGTGATGTTAAACTAACCCATCTTGCAATGCGCTATGGCCTGATTAAACCTTAATTTAACCCTCTGCTTAATGCGGTTCCTATGGCGCAAACATCCAGTTATTCTGAACTGAATCAATATCATCTGGGCCTATGGTATAGCGCCTACCGCCTGATTATCAGCACGGGTCTGTTGCTGATTTTTCTGCTGACTTATCCTGATATGACTACAGATTATCAGTATCCTAAACTCTATCACTATGCCTTAATGATTAGCGTCGCCGTCAATACTGTGCAGCTGTTTACGCTGAGATGGGTAAAGCGCCTGATTCAGCCGCAGTTCATTCTGATTTTTGCCAGCGATGTCTTTTTTCTCAGTTTATTGACCTTGGCCAGTCAGGGTCCAAACGTCCATCTCGGACTGATTTTTGTTATTACCATTTTTTCAGCCTCATTATTGCTCGATGCCAAGAAGGCCCTGATCATCACCCTGATTGCGGTGATTAGTATCATCTATCAGCATTTTATCGGCAGTATTTTTGCCTTTTCCTCGCTTACCAATATCGGGAATAGTGCCCTGCTGGCCTTTTTGTTTTTTGTCGTCTATGGCTCAGGACAAATTGCGGTACGGCGCTTTCAGATTCTGGAAAACCTGAATTTTTCTCAATCGCTGGAACTATATCGCTTACAGAATATTAACCGCTATATTCTGGAACAGATTGAAACCGGCTATCTGGTTTTAGATGAGAATTACCATGTGGTGCTCAGTAATCCGGCTGCCTGTCATCTGCTCGGCATTGAGCCAATGTATGCCCATGAAAGATTTTCGTTATACCAATCTCAAAATGACCTGTTTGAACTGATCCGTTTTGAAAATCTGGAAAATGGCGAGCGGTTTCAATTTGAATCCCAGCAGAGTCGTTATAATATTCACGTGCAGGTACAAAAGCTGATTGTGCCGCACCAGACTCTGACTCTCCTCGTGCTGCAAGATGCCCGCAAACTTAATCAGCAGGTGCAACAGTTAAAGCTTGCTGCTCTAGGCCAGCTTTCCGCCAGTATTGCCCATGAAATTCGCAATCCTCTGGCTGCCATTGTACAGGCCAATGATCTTTATCTCGATTCTGAACCTGAACAGCAACAAGTTCTGCATCAGATGATTAGCCGACAGGCCACCCGGATTGACCGGATTATTCAGGACACCCTGAATATGGTGAAGAATAAAGAAACCCATCCAGTCGTAATTCAGCTGAATGAATTTATACCACTGTTTATTCAGGAAGATTTAGCAGATGTGGCGGACCAGATTCAATTTAATATTGATGTACCACTGGCAATTCAGTTTGATGAGGCCCAGTTACGTCAGATTCTAATTAACCTGATTCGTAATGCTATCCGTCATAATTCACCGGATTCGTCCCATATTCAATTGAATATTCACCCATATGAACATAAGGTATGGATAGATGTCCGGGATTTTGGCTCTGGTGTTGCCACCCATGATCAGGAATTATTATTTAAACCTTTTTTCAGCACGTCTATCCATGGAACGGGACTCGGACTATATTTATCACACAGTTTTTGTGAAGCCAATCAGGCACAACTCAACTACATTTCACAAGAACAGGGCGCATGCTTTCGGATTAGCTGTCAACGTGTGACAGCATAAAAGGAATAAGGGGAAATATTGTGGAACAACAACCACTGGTTTTATTGGTGGATGATGAGGAAGATCTATGTACCCTCATGCAAATGTCATTGATGCGCATGGGAATCCGTACGCATATTGCTCATCGTCTGGAAGATGCAAAAAAATGTCTTAGGGATCATCAATATGATGCCTGTCTGACAGATCTAAATCTTCCTGATGGCAATGGTCTGCAATTACTGGACTGGATTAACCAGCATTCCCCTCACCTTCCGGTAGCTGTTCTAACGGCTTATGGCAATATGGATATTGCTATTGCTGCACTCAAGGCAGGTGCATTTGACTTTGTTAGCAAACCGATCAATCAAAAGCATCTGGAACAACTGCTGCAAAAAGCACTGAATAAACCAGTAGACTATTATCAGAATAATTCCAATGATTCATTAGAACATAAATTGCTGATTGGACAATCTCTGCCTATTCAGCAATTGCGGGTCACCTTGAAAAAAATTGCCCGTTCTCAAGCTCCGGTATTTATTACTGGTGAATCAGGGACCGGGAAAGAAGTGGTGGCCAATCTGGTCCATCGTCTTAGTAACCGCAATGAAGGACCTTTTATTGCGATTAACTGCGGTGCAATCCCGACTGAATTAATGGAAAGTGAACTGTTTGGCCACAAGAAAGGCAGCTTTACTGGCGCGACTCAGGACAAACAAGGACTAATTCAGTCTGCCCATGGAGGTAGTTTGTTCTTAGATGAAATCGCCGAATTACCGCTATCTATGCAGGTTAAACTGTTACGTGCCGTCCAGGAAAAACGCATTCGTCCCGTCGGTTCCGATACTGAAATTGATGTCGATTTCCGTGTCATTAGTGCCAGCCACCAGGATCTCGATGCGCTGGTACAACAAGGCAAATTCCGTCAGGATTTGTTTTTCCGTATTCATGTGATGGATCTGGTCTTACCACCACTGCGTGAGCGTGGTCAGGATATTCTGCTCCTCGCTGAGCATTTTGTTCAAAAGATCTGTCAGGAATGGGAGATTCCTGCGAAAAAACTGGCGGAACGGAGCAAGGAATTTTTACTGGAGCAATATTATCCGGGCAATGTGCGTGAACTGCGCAATATCATTGAACGTGCCATTACTTTGAGTGATGAAGACAAGATTGATCTTCAGCATCTGCAAACTGCTCCACTGCGTCATACGGTATCCGTCCAATCAGAAACGGCAAATCTGGCAGAGCCGACCTCATCTACGGATCAGATCATTATTCCCAAGAAACTCCCCGAGGAAGGTCTGGAACTGTATTTAGAAAAGATTGAAAAAGAAATTCTGCTGAATGCTTTGAATCTGACGCATTGGAATCGTACATTGGCCGCCAAAAAACTCGGTATGTCGTTTCGCTCTTTACGTTATCGTCTGAAAAAATTCGGACTGGATACCGAAGAAGAGGAATAATTATTTCTGCAGGAGCAGCAAGTCTGTGACGTGATCCAGATAGCTCTCCTCACGCGCATCCTGACCGAGAGGATAGGTGAAATGTGGCTGAATCCCCTGTCCTTCAATCATATTGCCGCTCGGGCTAAAGTATTGCGATACAGTCATCTGCAAAGCAGAGCCATTGCTCAAAGGAAACAGTTTCTGCACCACCCCTTTGCCATAGCTCTTTTCCCCTACCACCCAGGCACGATTATGTTCTTTCAGAGCAGCAGTAAATACTTCTGCAGCGGAAGCCGAACGGTTATTGATTAGAATCCCGACTTTCAGATTTTGAAATTCAATTCCTGGAAGTGCCTGAAATTGCTGATTACCTTCAGAACGGCTCTTGGTCGAAACAATAATGCCCTGATTCAGAAATAAATCTGCCGATTCAACGGCTGCAGACAATAAACCACCCGGATTATTACGCAGGTCAAATAGCACCGCTTTCAGTCGATTGGTTGAATAACTTTCAATAATCCGTTTGATTTCATTAGCGGTATCCTGCTGGAAGACTTTGACCTGCAGCACCAGAACCTGATTGCTGTGTAAGGTCGATTTAATCTCGGTATCCACTTTGGTATTGCGGACCAGTGTAATCGGTACACTTTGCGCAGAAAGCTGGAGCGTTAAAGTAGAGCCAATGGCACCGGTTAATAAATCTCGCACTTGCTCACGTTTCAGCGCACTCAAGACCTGATCATCAATCTTATAAACTGTGACACCATTGCGAAGGCCTTGTTTGGCAGAATCAGCATCCAGACTTAAGCCTTGTACCATCCATTGTTTTAGCTGTGGATTAAAATGCAGATCAAAATCAATACTGGCCAGATCACCTTCAGTATATTCACGCAGCTGTTTATAGTCTTCAGGAGATAAATAGCGGGAATAGCGGTCCAGGCCACTCACCAAACCTTGAATGGCTTGCTGGAAAAGCACATCGTCATTTTTGTCTTGAATATAATTATCTTTGACGATGCCATAAATCTGAACAAATTCCTGGATGGATGTAACAGGAATTTCATTATAGACCTGTTCATCCATTTCCAGTTCATCGAGTGCCATCTCGGTCGAAACAGCACTCCATGCGGAATGACTCAAACACATCAGTAAGCAGGATAAGACTACAGACTTGCCATGTGTTTTTATCATTCTTAGACCTGTTTTATAAAAGATTAAGCGTGCAGCTCAATAAGATTGCGACCCTGCATTTCAGCTGGTACCGGAATTTGCATCAAGTTCAGCAGGGTTGGTGCGACATCAGCCAATACGCCACCTTCTGCGATTGTTGCAGAGCTTGGACCCACATAGATAAATGGAACCAGTTCAGTGGTATGCTGGGTATGCACTTGACCGCTCTGATAATCCTGCATCTGCTCCACATTACCATGGTCTGCAGTAATAATCATATGACCTTTTTTCGCCATCACAGCTTCATAAACTCGGCCTAAGCAAGTATCCACGGCTTCAACGGCTTTCACTGCTGCATCAAATACACCAGTATGGCCGACCATATCACCATTGGCATAGTTCACAACCAGTAGGTCAAACTCGCCTGAATTGATCGCTGCCACCAGTTCATCTGTTACTTCATAGGCACTCATTTCCGGTTTCAGGTCATAAGTCGCAACATTTGGAGATTGGATCAGGATACGTTTTTCACCTGGATATTCATCTTCACGGCCACCGCTAAAGAAGAACGTTACATGCGCATATTTCTCGGTTTCTGCAATACGTAGCTGAGTTTTACCCAGGTTCGACAGATACTCACCTAAAGAATTTACCAGCGCTTCTGGCATATAGGCTACTGGTGCATCAATGGTCGCCTGATAACGGGTCAACATTACGAATTTCGCCAGATTCGGTACAACCTTACGTTCAAAACCGGCAAAATCTTTTTCAACAAAGGCACGAGTCAATTCACGGGCACGGTCAGCACGGAAGTTCATGAATACGACGCTGTCGCCATCCTGAATCTTCACAGTGTCGCCAATCCGAGTCGCTTTTACGAATTCATCTGATTCCTCTGCAGCATAAGCCTGTTCCAGACCTTCAACTGCAGTAGCTGCAGTACGCATTGCTTCACCTTCAGTCAGCAGACGATACGCTTGCTCTACACGATCCCAACGGTTGTCACGGTCCATGGCAAAATAACGACCGATCATGCTGACAATACGACCCTGGCCCGGATATTGAGCAAATAATGCATCCAGTTTTTCTAAAGAGGGTTGCGCACTTTTTGGTGGTGTATCACGGCCATCGAGAAACGCATGCAGATAAACCTGAGCACCGCGTTTTAAAGCCAGTTCAGCCATCGCCACGATATGATCTTCGTGTGAGTGCACACCGCCTTCAGACAACAGACCCATAATGTGGACTGCGCCATTTGCTGCTTTGGCTTTCTCAACCGCATCTACCAGCACTTCATGTTCGAAGAAAGCCCCAGTACGGATATCTTTGGTAATACGGGTAAAGTCCTGATACAGCACACGGCCAGCACCAAGATTCATATGACCGACTTCAGAGTTCCCCATCTGACCATCAGGCAGGCCGACATCTTCACCTGAACCTGAGATCAAACCATGCGGATGCTTTTCCTGTATAGCAGTTAAATTTGGTCGTTTAGCCGCTAAAAACGCATTGTCTTCGACCGCTTCGCGATGACCCACACCATCCATAATCACCAAAACGTGAGGGATTTTGCCAGCAGTTGCATCCGTCATAATGAAATACTCTTTTCGTCTACGAATTAATCGCTCTAGTTTACCGAATTTTGCAAAAAGAGGCCATGACCAGACGATGGTTTAAGCCTCTTGTTGCGATTGATTTCTTCTATTTTCCTGTAGTTTAGCGGGCCCGATGGAGCAAGTAGCCGCCAATAGCAAACATCAGCAAAATAGGAATAAATACAAACCATGCCGGTGACGGCGCATAGACCAGACTGGCATAACCGAGAAAATCCTGCAGATAGAAGAAGCCTAACCCTGCGAATAACGCAATCACCAAACGGAAGCCCATCGATTGCTGACGCAATGGTCCAAAGATAAATGAACAGGCAATCACTACCAGCGCAATCAGGGCAAATGGCGAACCGACTTTCTGCCAGAAAGCCAGCTGATAGGTTTTAGGTACCTGACTATATTCATGCATATAGCTCATAAAGCTCACCAGCTGGCTTGGCGATAAATCTTCCGGATCAATCGTCACCATATGCACATATTTCGGCTGCAAGGCCAAAGCCAGTGGTTGCTCATCATGCTGTACTAGTGTCGCATTGCCATTTTGTAAAATATCAAACTGTTCTGTGCTATCTAGTTTCCAGGCCCCATCTTTGACAAACTCACCCTGTTTGCCATCCAGAGTACCCTGCAGACGGTAATTATCATCAAAGTCCAGCATCTGTACATTTTTCAGCTGGCCTTTGGCGTTGGCATAATCAATATAGATAAAGCGATTACCCTCACGCGTCCAGTAACCTTTCACTTCACCAATTTTTACCGGCTTGTTATAGCTTTTGACTGCTTTGGCCTGTTCATTGGTATATGGAATCACCCACTCACTCAGGGCAAACGATAATACGACCAATAGCAATGCTGAACGGATCACCCAGCCGACAATCCGCCACAGACTGACTCCGACTGAACGCATTATGATCAGTTCACTATTGGAAGCCAATGTACCTAAACCGAGTACCGCGCCAATCAGTGCCGAAATTGGCAGGATTTCATAAAGATAATTCGGTGCCCCCCAGAGTACATATTTCAAGGCATCCCAGGCACCATAGCCTTCTTTCAGGGAACCCAATTCACCTAAATACGTAAATAAGACCTGCAGACCTGAAAGAACAGCGGTTGCCCCAAGCATCGCCAGCGCGGTGGTTCCGGTCACATGTTTGGCAACTATACGACGTGCTAACATTGTTAAGACCTCACTCGCTGAATCCGTTTTTTAATTTTTGGCGCCAAATTCTGTTTACGTGAGAACAATGCACCGGCTATGGCATATATGATCAGAACCAATGGATAAGCCCAAATGCCCATTTCCGCCTTGCTGACCCGGGTTTTGATCGCCATCAGGGCGACGATCAGGCTGGCAAAGATCATCAGTGCCGGGAATAATTTGAGATAGCGACCTTGACGTGGGCTCACTTCAGACAGGGCTACAGACAAAATCAGGGCAATTACAATGGCAAATGGTACAAAGACACGCCAGCCAAGCTCACTGGCTACCACCGGATCCTGACGGTTTTTCCAAAGCTGTCCGGTCGGCAAGGCCTCGACTTCATCACTGGCCAGTTCTGCTTCTTTATCACTTTCGATCCGTAAACGATAGCTTTCAAATTCAGCCTGGGTATATTGCGGCGTGCCTGGATAAATTTCATAGCGGCGGCCATTGACGAGATCGACCACATTGGCCGCATCATTCGGCATTTCAATTCGGGTCGCTTCCTGCGCCAGAATCATCACATCTGGCTTGCCTTCTTTTTCCGCACGCTGATAGAAGAAGATATCTTTCAGGTTTTTGCGATCTTCGGATAGATCTCCGGCATAAATGGTATAAGGTCCGGAAGAGATAAATTCTTTGGGCCGAACCAGATCAAAGCCGGTTCGTACTGCCTGCTCACTGGTCAAGGCTTCGAACTGTCGAATCCCCCACGGTGAAGCCCACAACATGAGAAAGCCTTGTGCAAGGAGATAGACCAAAGTCATCGGAATCAAAAGACGTGCCAGCTGATGCCGGCTAATTCCGCTACCATTTAAGACCGCCATCTCATGATCAACATAGAGACGACCAAAGACCAGCATTAAGCCAATAAAGAACCCAAGTGGAAGAATCAAGGTCAGGAATTCAGGCAAACGATAACCAATGATGCTGAACAGGATTCCAGCATCCAGACGCCCCTGTGCGGCCACACCAAAATACTTGATCAAACGACCGCCCATCATGATAAGGGTCAGTAAGGCAATCACCACCAAGGAGGTCGATACCACTTGCTTGACCAGATAACGCCGAATAATCAAATTAGTTCTTCCAAAATGAGCTCCATAAAACGAGTGCTAGTTTACCCGAATAGCAAAAATATAAAACCTAGGTGGCTCTGCCCATTGAAAATCTATTCGGATAAATGTTTCAATGCTTGAATGATTTGCAAATCTAAACAGGCGTGAAAACAAGATATGAACCTTACAATTAATACGTCATTCCCAGAGAATGGATCAAGTCAATCTTTGTTGATTTTAGTCGACTCAGAACAGATTCAGAGCGCTGCATCAACATACCAAATCAACAGCCTAGATACATTAATTGAAGCATCTCAATTCAAGGCTGGTCTGGCAGAAAGTTTAAGCCTGATTGGACAGGTCAGCCAGTCTCAGCATGCGGCCCTGATCGGCCTCGGCAAGACTGCCGAATTACAAGCGGGAAAACTGGCGAAAATTGCCCAAGCCATTATTAAAGGCTCTCAAAAAAAATTCAAACAGATTTCTGTTGATCTGACACAACTTCCACAAGAATTGCACTATCTGTTTGCATTGGCTTTAACTCAAGCCAGCTACGGCTATGACGAATACAAGTCAAAAAAGAACGAATTTATTCTGCAGCAGATTGATTTCATCGCTGCCGAAACTCCGCTAACAGCTGAACAGTTGCAATTGATTCAGGCCATTCAGACTGGTCAGAATCTGGCGCGTGATCTGGGTAATCGTCCTGGCAATATTTGTTTCCCAGAATATCTGGCAGAACAGGCGCAAGCGCTGGCGGCTCAATATCCGGACCTGCTTAAAGTAACTGTACTTAATGAACAGCAAATGGCTGACCTTGGTATGGGTGCCTTCCTTGCAGTTAGCAAAGGTTCAGACCGTCCAGGCCGTATTATTACAATTGAATATCTGGCTCATCGTGAAGAAGCACCAGTTGTATTACTGGGTAAAGGCATTACTTTTGATACCGGCGGTATTTCATTAAAACCAGGCGCTGGCATGGATGAAATGAAATACGATATGTGCGGTGCAGCTTCCGTTCTGGGCACGCTTCGTGCACTATGCGAATCTCGTTTACCAATTCATGTGGTAGGTGCGATTGCTGCAGCGGAAAATATGCCATCGGGCAAAGCCACCCGTCCAGGTGACATCGTAACCACCATGAGTGGTCAAACTGTTGAAATTTTAAATACTGATGCTGAAGGCCGTCTGGTACTCTGTGATGCGCTAACTTATGTGAAACGCTTCAACCCTGCCCTGGTGATTGATATTGCAACTCTAACCGGTGCTTGTGTAGTGGCCTTAGGTTCAGTCTTGACCGGTATGTTTACGCCAGACAATGAGCTGGCTGCAGAGCTTGAAACCGCCGGCCAAAATGCATTTGACCGTGTATGGCGCATGCCAGTACTGGACGACTATCAGGAACAACTGGATTCACCATTTGCTGATATTGCCAATATTGGTGGCCCTAAAGCCGGTTCTGTAACAGCTGCATGCTTCCTGCAACGTTTTACGCGTGAATATCGCTGGGCTCACTTGGATATTGCAGGTACTGCATGGAATTCAGGTCCAAATAAAGGCGCAACTGGCCGTCCAGTACCTCTATTAATGCAATTCCTGGCTAATCGCGTTCAAAAGCATGGCTAAGGTCAGCTTTTATTTATTTGAAAAAAGCCCTGAACGACAAGTGGACAGCACTTGTCGTTTATGCCGTAAAATTTTGCGTCAGCCAGAGCGTATCTGGCTGCTGTGTGCCGATCCTGCCTTACAGCAGGAACTGGATGAAAAGCTATGGAACTTTGATCCTGCCAGCTTTATTCCGCATGGAATCGATCAGCCAGATGCGACCGTTTGTATATCGGCTCAATTACCAGAGCAGCCTGGCTGGATTATTTTTAATTTTAATCCGGAAGCACTTGAACCTGATGCGAAATTTAGTCACATTATTGAGATTATTGAAAACAATGAACCGGCTAAACAGCTGGGACGTGAGAAATATAAACAATATCGTCGCTTTGGCATTCAGCCAAATACCTTTAAGCTCTAAGTAATCACGTGAACAAGGAGATGCAAGTGGCATTAAATGTAGGTCCAGATTTTAAACAGCGCTGGTTAAACACGCCTGAGGCTGTACGTCAGACCTTTATCGATGACCTCTCGCGCATCTGTGAAGTACTTAAGCCTGAAACTGCTGTAGAAGAATGGCTCGTTCGCGACCAGCAGTTACAGAAAGAGTCTGAGCGTAAAATTGAAGCAGCGTATGCACAGCGCAAGGCCGAACTGATTGAAGAAGCACGTATTCGCAGACAACGGGCACTCGAAAAAGCCTTAGCCGAAAAACGTGCTGAAGAGCAAGCCTATGCCGAACAGCTACGCCGTGATGAAGAGCGAAAATTTGCCGAGCAGACCCGGAAGCTGGCTGAAATGCGTCATATGCTAGATACTGAGGTTCAGGATTATGCCGCACGTTATCAGAAAAATCCGGATCAGGTGCTCGACTTTGCCAAAGGTCGCCTAAATATCGACGATACCCAGATTTTATCTGAGCTGGAAAGCTTACGGTTACGTCTGGAACTCGAAGCAGAAACTGTGATTGAACAAACCGTCAATGCACTGCGTGAGAAATTACGCGCTGCAGCCAAAGAAGAAATTGACTATATTCTGAAAAATTCTGATCTGGCTGAGTAAAGTTGATCGTCAGTTGGCTGAAAAGATTCTTTTTATTTTTCAGCCTAATCCATCCCCTGTCTTGGTTAGTTTATTCCATCAAACTATAAAATCTGCTTTAAAATTAAAACAAGTCAGCCAGTAAAAATGCGGTATTGCCAAGCAGATAGCCAGCCCCTAGCAGAGTGCTAATCCAGAGAATTCCCCCAGTCACATTATAAAAACTGAAAGTTGCAAAGCTCATATGGCCAGAACCTGCCGCAAAAGGACCGAAGGAACGTACAAAGGGAATAAAACGCGCAATTAAGATCGTCTTGCCGCCATGTTTCATAAAATAATGATTGGTTTTGACCATATATTCGGGTTTGAAAAACCGTGAATGCTCATTGAAATATTTTAATCCGAGCACCCTGCCTGAATAATAATTCACGGTATAACCCAGAATCGAAGCAATCAGCAGCAATAAACCCATGGAGTGTAAGGTAATCAGATCGGAGCTGGAACACAGCGCACCGACGGCAATCAACAGACTGTCACCGGGCAAAAAGAAAAAAAATGGCGAACCTGTTTCCGCAAAAATCACCAGGAACAAAATTGCATAGATCCACACCCCATACTGCTCCAGCAATAGAGGTAAAGACTGTTCAAGATGAAGTAAAAAATCGAGCATTCGACCTGTCCACTGGGGCTAAAATCGCGAGTTGAGCTACGTATTATCCCGAAAAATAAAAAAACAGTCTAATTTTTCAATTAGACTGTCTGGTAATTGCTCAGCGGATTTATTTCAAAAAGCCATTTTCGGCTAAGAATTCCATGCTGATTTTAGACTGTTCTGTAGTTTCTGCGGCCTTGTCACCAAGCAATAAACGCTCGATATAACGCGCCAGTACATCCACTTCCAGATTGACTTTAGTGCCTAACTTCCAGGTACTAATATTGGTACGTTCGGCTGTATGTGGAATCAGATTCAGACTAAGGATGTTACCACGCAAGTAGTTAATGGTCAGGCTGATACCATCTACTGTTATAGAGCCCTTCTCTGCCAAATATTTGGCAATTTCTTTTGGTGCAGTCACTTCAAAATAAATGGAACGGGCATCGGAACGTACTACTGTAATTTCACCAACCGCATCGACATGACCAGAGACAATATGTCCGCCAAAGCGTGTAGTTGGCAGCATTGCCTTTTCGACATTTACAGGTTGGCCGACTTTCCAGTTAGCCAGTGTAGTCCGGTCCAGGCTTTCACGTGATACGTCTGCAGCATACCAGTTCTCACCCCAGTCAATTACGGTCAGACAGATGCCATTGGTGGCAATCGAGTCACCCAGATGTACATCGGACATATCCAGATCCGTCTGGATGCGTAAGCGTACATCACCGCCAACGCTTTGCAAGCTCTCGACCTTGCCCAGACTTTCAATAATACCTGTAAACATCTTTATTTCCTTTTTCTCTGCGCTTACCACAAGGCCAATTGGGTGCTCACGCCGGTCGTATCCACACCGCCCAGCTCAGCATAATGATGCAACTGGCTCAGTAACTGACGAATTGGTGGACCTGACTTGGCATGCGTGTCGGTAATTACAATAAATTCCAATACGCGTGCACGTTCAGACTGGCGCTGCTTACTGACACGATAACGTGGCACATCCTGAGTGAGCAAGGTTACACGGCCACGTTTCAGGTTGGCCTGCAGCAAATCTGTGGCACTGATATTACCATCGGTTGAATAACTGGTCAGGATAAAACGCGCATTAATGGTCGCCAACAAAGTTTCATAGGCTTCTTTGGCATGCTTGGATGAGTTGTACTGACTTGGACGTTCTTTACGCCATGCACGGTCAATCCCGCTCTTGAAGCCTTTAGTGTCTGGAGTCGGTAAATCCACCTGATCCCACAGCGTTAAAGCATTGAGTACATGATAGTTACTACTATAGGCATGCTGGTTATACGGTGGATCCAGATAAGCCACATCGACTTCAAAACCACTCATCTGATTGGCTAAGTGTTGGGCATCCACACACCACATTTCTGCGGCAGGTCCTTGATGCTTAGCATCTTCACAGAAACGGCTTGGCGTTAACCAAAGTAGTGATTCAATGCGTTCTAGTGCAGTCTGGGTTTTACCGCCCCAACCATGATGGAAACTTTTAAATACACCTGAGGTATTGCTGACAAAACTGGCTGAATAGAGCAGCGGTGCCAGCAAAGCACTCATTTCCACGTCATCAATCGCACCTTGAGCCTGCCAGGTGGCAATCTGCTGACGGATGGCATCGATACGCATGCCGTTACGGCGTTTGAAGAACAAACGGTCTCGGGTCGGATCATAAATCTCATCATTACGCGGACACAGGTTATGTGTCACCCAGCCTTTAACTTCAGGCAAACGGTTCAGATAATCAATCGCTTTCTGATAGCCACCGAGCTCTTTAAAGGCAGGTGCTTCAGTACAAGCTAAAACTGCATGATTGAGTGCATGACTATAGGGTTCCCAGTCATTGGCAATCACCCGATAGCCATTCTGACGGGCCAGACGTGAAACCACCCCGGAACCTGCAAAAAAATCGGCAAAAATCGGCGCACGGCCATCTTCACGTTTTAGGGTTCCCGTGCTCTCAAGTGCTTCCAGAATTAAGTGTAGTAAACGGCGTTTGTTCCCCAGATAAGGAACCAGCTGATGGAAAAGATATTCATCTGTGGTACGTGCCGCATGGCGACGTTTGTGGTAAACCGTAGACTCTGAATTCATAGTGTCTCTTGAGAGGGAATTAACCTGAAGCGCACGTCATCACCCAAACGGGTCACGTCCTGCAACTTGAATCGAAGTTGTTCTGCCATTCGGCTGAATTCTGCATTGAACATACTACGCGCAGTTTGCCCCAATAAAGTCGGTGCAACATAACTGATGAGTTCATCCACCAGCCCTGCCTGTAAAAATGCAGTAGATAAAGTCGCACCTGCTTCAACCAGCACATCATATATCTGATGCTGCTGAACCAGTTGCTGTAATAATTCTTTTAAAGGCTGAATTTCGAATTGGATCACACCCAGATCAGCCAGCTCCTGACGATAAGGCCCCATCACCATCACCGTTTCTGGAGTCTCCAAAATCTTGGTAGTGAGGGGTAAACGCCCCTGGCGATCCAGAATAATCCGTTTGGGCTGAACTACCGTGCTGATGTCATTCATACCTTTCAGGCTACGGACATTGAGCTGACAGTCATCAGCCAATACAGTTTCAATCCCGGTAATCACTGCGCCAGAAATGGCACGCCAGTGCTGGACATCCTGACGGGCTTCAGGACCGGTAATCCATTTCGATTCACCGGATGCCATAGCCGTACGGCCATCCAGACTCGATGCAATTTTCAAACGCACATAAGGCATCCCAGTCGCCATGGCTTTCAGAAAGCCATCATTCAGCGGATGCGCTTCATCTTCACAAATGCCGACTTCAACGTCGATTCCGGCATCTTTCAGGATTTGCACACCCTTGCCAGCGACCAGTGGATTCGGATCAGGACAAGCCACAATCACTTTAGCTACGCCTGCTTCAACCAATCCTTTGGCACACGGCGGTGTACGGCCATAATGGGCACAAGGTTCCAAAGTCACATATGCTGTTGCGCCACGTGCCTGTTCGCCTGCCTGACGCATGGCAAAGACTTCCGCATGAGGCTGACCGGCTTTAGGATGGAAACCTTCACCCACGACTACGCCATCTTTGACAATGATACAGCCGACATTCGGATTCGGTTTGGTGGAGTACTGCCCCTGACGTGCCAGTTCGATGGCACGGCGCATCCAGATTTGATCTTGAGTGAGTTCAGTCATGCTTATTCTTGAAACTCACCGCGTTGCTGCATCTGTTCAATCTGACGACGAAAGGCTTCGACATCCTGGAAATCCTGATAGACCGAAGCAAAACGGACATAAGCGACATGATCAAGTGCAAATAGAGATTGCATGACAATTTCACCAATCGTGCGTGATTTCACATCACGCTCACCCAGACGGCGAATCTGCAACTGGATATCACTGAGCACCGTTTCAATCTGTTCTTGAGTCACAGGACGTTTCTGCAAGGCATGCATCAGGGAACGGCGTAATTTGGCTTCATCAAAGGGTTCATTCTTGCCATCAGATTTGATGACACGCGGCATCACCACTTCATAACTTTCAAAGGTGGTAAAGCGTTCATTACAACTGACGCATTCACGACGGCGGCGAATCTGGCAACCTTCAGCGGCCAGGCGTGAATCAATCACTTTACTGTCTGGTGTATTGCAAAATGGGCAATGCATAGCGGTTTAATTGAACAAATCCTGATGATTTCCGAGTGTAGCAAAAATTCTAAACTTTGTAGAGTTTTACGCAATATATAGAAAAAAAACAGCCCAGATGGGCTGTTTTACACAATATATTGATTATTGTTTTAGCAGATTATTCTACGCGTTCGCCATGTTGACTCAAGTCCAGACCCATGCGTTCATCATCAGAAGAAACACGGATACCGATGATCAGATCAATCACTTTAAGAATCACGAAAGTTAATACTGCAGAGTAAGCGATGGTTGCAAGTACACCTTCAACTTGAACCCAAAGTTGGCTCATTACATTTGCTGGAGCAGCATCACCCATGATGAATTCGCTTGCGAAGAATGCTGTCAGAATCGCACCAACGATACCACCCACACCGTGCAGGCCAAAGGCATCCAGAGAATCATCAGCTTTCAGTGTACGTTTCAGAGCAGTAATACCCCAGAAACATACCACACCACCGATCAGACCCATTGCCAGCGCACCACCGACAGTCACGAAACCAGCTGCTGGAGTAATTACCACCAGACCTGCTACCGCACCAGAAGCCCCACCTAATACAGATGCTTTACCACGTACTACTTTTTCAGTAATTAACCAAGAGATCGCTGCTGCCGCTGCTGCAACTTGAGTTACGATCAGCGCATAACCTGCAGAACCATTTGCACCCAATGCTGAACCACCGTTGAAGCCGAACCAGCCTACCCAAAGTAAGCTTGCACCGACTACAGTTAAAGTCAGGTTATGTGGCGCCATTGATTCACGGCCAAGACCCATACGTTTACCAAGCATGTAGGCTGCAACCAGACCCGCTACACCTGAGTTGATGTGAACGACTGTACCACCAGCAAAGTCAAGCGCACCGTCGTTGCCTAACCAGCCGCCGCCCCAGACCCAGTGAGTAATTGGTGCATACACCAGAATCACCCAGAGTGCAATGAATGCCACAAAAGCACCAAACTTCATACGCTCAGCAATCGAACCGCTGATGATGGCAACCGTAATAATGGCAAACGTCATTTGGAAGATCACGAACAGGATTTCAGGAATTGTGCCTGAAAGCGCATCGGTGGTTATTCCAGCCAGCATGAGCTTGTCCAAACTGCCGATAAAGGCATTTCCTTCACCAAAGGCCAATGTATAGCCAATCACGACCCAGGCAATACTGACTACGGCTGCAGCAACAAAGCTGTGTGCCATGGTTCCCAATACGTTTTTCTTACGGACCATACCGCCATAGAACAGGGCTAAACCTGGAATGGTCATCAGTAATACAAGGGCTGTTGAAGTGAGAATCCAGGCTGTATCGCCAGTATCGAGAGTAGCTTCTTCTTCTGCAGGCACTGCTGGTTCAGCTGGCGCCACTTCAGCAATCTCTGCTGTAGTTGTGTCTGTTGTTGTAAGTGAAGTATCACCAGTCTCTGCAACGAGTGCGACTTCTTCAGTAGGTGTTGGTGCTGTTACGGCCTCTTCAGCCCACGCAACAGAACCACCTAAAAGAGCGCTGGACAAGCCGAACGCCATTAGCATTTTTTTCATTCGTATCCCCCAACCATGTTTTTTGTGAGTTATTAGGTACTCAGCAAACTTCGTGCCAAATTAAACAGCGTCTGCACCTGTTTCACCGGTACGAATACGGATGACTTGTTCTAAGTTAGTTACGAAAATTTTTCCGTCACCGATTTTGCCAGTGCTTGCAACACGAGTAATTGATTCAATTACCGAATCAACCATTTCGTCGCTGATTGCGATTTCAATTTTGACTTTCGGTAGGAAATCTACAACGTATTCAGCACCACGATAAAGTTCAGTATGGCCTTTTTGACGACCAAAGCCTTTGACTTCAGTCACAGTGATGCCTTGAACACCAATTTCAGATAATGCTTCACGCACATCATCCAATTTGAAAGGTTTTACAATTGCAGTTACGAGCTTCATGTTTGTTTTCCTTCGGCTTATTTCACCAGTAAGGTTTTATGTTCAAATTTCATGCCAAGATTCCTAAGGTCGGGGGAAATTAGAAAGCCCGGCACGATGTTTCTTGCTCTTTTATTTTATACTTATAACGTATTGGAATCTGCATAAATTGGATATTTTTTATGTGGATTTTTACAATATTACTAATCGAAGCAGCCTATATTTTATCTGAAATACTGTCAGTCACTCTTGCAGCAATGCTACACTGTCCGCGCATTTATATGGCGATGGATCGGATTATGATTGAAACCCTGTTACAAGCAATTTTGCAGCAAGTTGAACAGCCTAAAAAGGACCTGGAGCACAATCTGCGTGCCCTGCTCAATGAAGCCGTCAGTAAAATGGATTTAGTGTCTAAAGAAGAGCTCGAACGTCAACGCACTGCCCTAAATAATGCCAATCAGCGTTTAAATGTTTTACTAAAACAAGTCGAAGAGCTAGAAGAAAAAGTCTCGATTAAAAAATAAGCACAACTACAGTGCACAAAAGACACGAGAACAATAAAAATAATGCACTATATTGGAACAACAATATGTCTTTTGCCAAAATTTATACGCGAGGCCTGTTAGGCCTGCATGCACCTTTAATTGAAGTCGAAGTTCATGTCAGTTCTGGCATGCCTTCCCTCACCATTGTGGGGCTTCCTGAAGCCGCAGTCAGGGAAAGTAAGGATCGGGTTCGATCAGCTATTCTGAATAGCGGCTTTCAGTTTCCGACCAAACGCCTGACCATTAATCTGGCACCTGCCGATCTACCTAAAGATGGCTCACGTTTGGACTTGCCGATTGCGCTAGGAATTTTAGTGGCCTCAGGGCAGCTTCCAGAAAATTGCACAGATGACCTTGAATTTATTGGTGAACTGGCCCTAGATGGTCAATTGCGGCCTGTAACAGGAATCCTGAGTATTGCAATCGCCTGCCAGCAGGCACAGCATCAACTGATCTTGCCTAGTCCGAATGCTCAGGAAGCCTCTCAGCTTCCGGATTTTCAGGTATTTGCTGCCAATCATTTACAGGAAGTCTGTGCACATCTGGCTCAAGCAGAAACCTTGCCCCCGTTTAAGACCAGTCCATTAGATCAGCACTCTTTTTATAAATTTGATCTTGCGGATGTGAAAGGACAATTGCGACCACGACGTGCCTTGGAAATTGCAGCTGCAGGTGGCCATTCCCTGCTGTTCCGCGGCCCACCTGGTACAGGTAAAACCTTATTAGCATCGCGCCTCGCCAGTATTTTACCTCCCTTAAATACTCAGGAAAATCTGGAAGTTGCTAGTATCTATTCAATTGCCAATGCCAATCATCCCTTTGGCCAGCGGCCATTTCGGGCACCGCATCATACTGCGTCTGCCATTGCACTGGTCGGCGGTGGCTCACATCCTAAACCTGGAGAGATCACACTGGCACATTTGGGCGTTTTATTTCTAGACGAACTGCCTGAGTTTGACCGCAAGGTTTTAGAAGTATTACGTCAGCCGCTTGAGTCCAAAGAAATTGTAATCTCACGTGCTTCCCGGCAAATTACTTTTCCAGCCAATTTTCAACTGGTGGCAGCCATGAATCCTTGTCCATGCGGTTATGCATTTAATCAGGACAGCCGCTGTCAATGTTCACCTGAAAGCATTAAGCGTTATCAGAGCCGGATTTCTGGCCCATTACTGGATCGGATTGACCTGCATATTGACGTACCACCTTTACAGGCACAGGAATTACAGGACAATAAACCTGTCGAAAACTCTGAAACGGTCAGACAGCGTGTGATCAGCGCCTATAATATTCAGATCGAACGGCAAAATGCCTTGAACATGAGCCTTAGTCCGAAGCAGCTAGAGCAATATGCCGCATTAGATCAGTCTGCTCAGAATATGCTTGAACTGGCGCAGCAAAAATTAAATTTGTCAGCCCGAGGCTATCATCGCATTTTGCGTGTTGCCCGTACCATTGCCGATCTTAATCAAAGTCCAGATATTCAGACTGGACATTTATCGGAAGCCTTGTCTTATCGCGGGCAGCACATGTAAACAATAAAAAAGGCGACCTAAAGTCGCCTTTTTTAAACCCCAAAGATTAGAAGCTGTAGCCTAGTCCTAATACCACTTTATTTTTCTGTTTATCTTCAAAACGGTTATAACCACCAAAAATATAATTCATGCTGGCGGTGATGCCTGTATCAGCAAGTGGCTTGCTTAGACCGATATCGAAATGACGGAAACCGAAACTGTTTTCTGTTCCTTTTATGTCGCCATCTTTGGCATAAATATATAGGCCAAGTGCAGTATCCAGACTAAAATCTTTTGGCAGTGCATAGCTATAGGTGCCTTTTAGATAGGTATCCCCTGCATTACCCCAATCAAGATCTTCAAGCAATGTTTGAGCAGTCACACCAAAATCTTTGTACGTCAGACCCAGCATGGTTTCAAAACCATTTGAGCCTGTATTGCCAATATCATAATAGTAATAATAAGTTAAACCCGCTGTATAACCCCAGTCTTCATTGATTGAACCGTTATAGCCCGCATAAAAATCATTTTCAAAGGCATTGGGCAAATCATCACCATAGTCTAATGTCGAACCCCACCAGCCTGCATAGAAACCAGAAGCATGATTGTAGTCCAGCCCCCCCTGTAAAGTAGCGCCCTTATTTTCTGGCGTATTGGTAATACCACGCAGGTTATAGCTTGAAAGTACGCTGATATTTCCAGATACCGTATGTTCAGCAGCCGGTTCCTCAGCAAAAGTAAAAGAAGATGCAGCGCCCAATAAAGCAAGAGATAATACTTTTAATGTTGATTTCATTGTGTGACTCCCCCAGATCGTCTGAGACGTTTTTTATGGTCATTGATTAAACTCAAGCTCGAAACTGCAAGAGCTATGCCAATCTGGAATAAAACAACTAAAATCTGATGAATAAAAATAAAATAAAGCACTAGGTGTTTGTTTTTAAATTATATTTAAATTTTTAAAAAAAGCACTTTAATAGATTCTTTTTAACCTTGGTCCTTTTTCAAAGATTTATTTTCTTTTTTCGGTCTTATACATAATCATTTACAAGTTGCGCCATTTTGAGTCTATTTTCGCTTTGATTAAATTTTGTGCTAAAAAAAGGTGCAGAAATAAAAAGTAAAGAAACACATTGCTCTATTCGAGTTTTTGATTCTTGCTCAAACTCAGAACTTTCTGGATTAAAAAGTTCAAAATAGTGCTAAGCAACAAAATGTGTCTCTCATAGAATGACTTTTTATTATTCGGCAATCTATGCGTATTTTTGGATTTATAAATATTTAAATTAAATATTTATATATTAAAATTCAATAATTTATAATCAATTCTCACTTTTAAGAAATTATTAATGAAGAGTCTGATACAGAAAATGAAGATTTTGAACACTCAACTTTTTCATTCTAAGAATTTTAATTTTAAATATTATTGATGCACTCATGAGTCATACCCTTCAGAGAATTTATATTTAAAAAATATCTTTGTTTTTATTTGTTTTTTTACTATATGGTCAGGATTTAGACTGTTAGATCTCTTACCATTGTTCACTTTAGATTAAAAAAAATCCATCGACTTTAGTGGAATATCGTAAATAAAAATGACATTTATTCAGCGAATCTTATACAATTCCTAAAAATTTCCATCAATTTGTATAAGGCTCTCTCCCAATGCAAAACACAAAAAAATTAACATTGGCAGTTTTGATTCAGGCTGCATTGATCTCAACCGCTTTTGCTAGCGAGCAAAGTGAGTCTAAAGGTTTTGTAGAAGATGCAGAAGGATCTGTACTTTTCCGTACTGGTTATTTATCTCGTGATAAGAAAAATGGCATAGCAGATACAAGTTCAGCTGCACAGACTGCAATTGTGAAACTGGATTCTGGCTTTACTCAAGGTGTAGTCGGCTTTGGTGCCGGGATCATCGGTGATGCTTCTTTCAAACTAGGAAACAACAAAAATGCCGGTAATGGCATGATTCCTCGTGAAAACGGTTTCAATGCTAAAGGTGAGTACGTTAAAGGTGCTGGCGATACTTATGATCATTGGGCTCGTGGCGGCGCTTATGTGAAAGCTCGTGTATCTAATACCACTGCTGTATATGGTACCCAAGTTTTAGATCTTCCTGTATTGGCATCAAATACTGCACGTCTCGTTCCTGAATACTTTGAAGGCGTATTAGTGACTAGCAATGAAATTGATAACCTGTCATTAACAGCTGGTAAATTTACTAAAAACCAATATTCAGACCAAATCGACTCTGATGGTAACGAGCTTGATCGTGCTGTTGTTTGGGGCGCGAAATATAAATTTAGTGATGCTCTAAACGCTTCTTACTACGGTACAGATATTAAAGACCGTTTAGACCGTCATTATGTGAATGCGAACTATAGCTATGCAGTAGCCAATGGCGGCACTTTAACTCACGATTTCAGTGGCTATCATACTGAGTGGGATAAAAAAGCTGACGGTGGTGCATATACTTATTCTCATACCACAAATGACTTAAGTAACTTAAGCAACAATATTTGGGCTATTTCTACCACTTACAATACTGGTCCGCACAATATCATGGTGGCTTACCAACAAAATACTGGTAACACAGGCTATGACTATGGTTTGGGTCGCGGTGTAGGTGATGGTCATCAAACGATTTATCTACCAAACTCATACCTGTCTGACTTCATTGGCAATAATGAAAAATCAGCACAACTTCAATACACATTTGACTTCGGTGCTGTAAATGTTCCTGGTCTATCTTGGACTTCCGCATTTGTATATGGTTGGGATATTGATGTAGCAGGTAGTCCAGATCGTTCTCAGTTAGTAACTAGCGATGCACAAGAACGTGAATTCTTTAACCAGGTGAAATATACTGTTCAATCTGGTTTTGCTAAAGATGCGAGCTTGCGTTTACGTCACTCTTACTACCGTGCAAGCGATGATTATCAAGCTGATCGATACATTGGTGACACCAACGAATGGCGTATCTGGTTAGATATTCCTGTGAAATTATTCTAATTCACCCGAATTTCAAGCCATAATAAAAAACCTGCACATTGTGCAGGTTTTTTTGTTTAAGTTTTAAAAAGTTAAAGACTTAAACTGAAAAGCAAATGAATTATTTATTTGCTTCTGCATAAGCTGCAATTGAGCTGAGTACTTCCTTTTTAGCAACATCAGCACCTTCCCAACCACTTAACTTAACCCATTTACCTGGTTCCAAGTCTTTGTAGTGCTGGAAGAAGTGTTCGATTTGGCTGATCAGCAACGGAGGAAGATCAGTATATTCTTGAACATCTTTGTAGATCGGAGTCAGTTTGTCGTGTGGAACTGCAACCAGTTTCGCATCAACACCACCATCATCTTCCATGTTCAGTTTACCTACAGGACGGCAACGAATGACTGAACCTGGCTCTACTGGATGTGGAGTTACGACCAATACGTCTAGAGGATCGCCATCTAGAGAAAGTGTATTTGGTACATAACCATAGTTTGCTGGGTAGAACATTGCTGTACCCATGAAACGGTCTACAAATAATGCATCAGAATCTTTATCGATTTCATATTTGATTGGTGCTGCATTTGCAGGAATTTCGATAATGACATAGATGTCGTTTGGCGCATCTTTACCCGCTGGGATATTGCTGTAGCTCATAGCATCACTCTTTAACAAGTTATATCTTTTAAAAACCGCGATAATTATAACGGTTTTTACAGATTTTTTTTGATTTTAAAATATCGAACTGTAAATATCTCGACCTGCTTTATTTTTGGCTTAAGAGATTTTGATAATTAACAGCAGTAAGGTTATTGGACATAATAAGGATAACAGCCAGACAATTGAACGTAAGGTCGACCAGTTCGCCAGATAACAGATCCCATAGATGACCCGAAAAACCAGATAGGCAATCCCAAAGGTCATCACCAGACTTTGCGACACGACCATATATTCTGCCATCAGAATCGAGGCGATAAAGAGCGGTAAGCTTTCAAAGCTATTTTGCTGGGCGGCATTGGCACGACTGGCCAAGCCTGTAGACTTTTCTAAAAATGCCCGCGGATTCTGATTGTCTTTTGCACGAAACCCTGCCGATTTTTTCGCAATCAAGGTAAAAACATAGGGTAAAAGACAAGCTGCCAAAATGAGATAGATAACCCCACTAATGCTATGCATCTGATTTTTCTCTTGAGAATTTTTATGTCTATCATAGCATGGCGTTTCGTGAATAAATTTTGTTAAATAGAGTGTTTTTATAAATGATTAAGGATTCACTATGGTCAGCCCTGATCAAAATGAAATGTTCGATGTCCTCGAGAAACAGCGCCAGCATCAACGTCAAGTGGATCGCGTATTAAAAATCGTATTGCCGATTGTGGCATTTCTGATAGCGGTCATTTGTGCCAATATGAATATCTGGTCTCCCCTCTTTACCTTTGCCATCTTATGGATTGCCTTCTATGCCGTGGGCATCAAACGCATGCCGATCTGGCACTGGGTGGTCGCAATCATCATTTATTGCTTGATAGATAATATTCTCAGTTATGGCAGTTTTAATTTGAGAGGATTTAACCGCCAGTTTGGTACCATGTTTATTTTTTTGGGTGTGATCGGTGTAGGACGTCCTTACTTCGACCGCTGGCTAATGAAAAAAGAGAATTAAAAAAAGCGCCCTTAGGCGCTTTTTTATTGCAAGATTTATGCAGTCTTACGTAGGTCTTTGCGCAGGATTTTGCCTACGTTAGATTTCGGTAATTCATCCATAAATTCAACATAACGTGGACGTTTATAACCGGTCAGATTTTCTTTCGCAAATGCCAGAACTTCTTCAGTCGTCAATGAAGGATCTTTCTTCACAACGAACAGTTTTGGCACTTCACCTGATTTTTCATCTGGTACACCAATTGCAGCCACTTCCAGAACTTTTGGATGTTTCGCAACAACTTCTTCAATTTCAGAAGGATAAACGTTGAAGCCAGAGACCAGAATCATGTCTTTCTTACGGTCAACGATTTTGATATAACCACGTGAATCCATTACACCGATATCACCGGTACGGAAGAAGCCATTCACCATCACTTTATCGGTTTCATCCGGACGGTTCCAATAGCCTTTCATCACCTGAGGACCACGGATTGAGATTTCACCCTGCTCACCGAGTGCAACTTCATTACCGTCATCATCCAGAATAGCAACTTCAGTTGAAGGCAACGGAATACCAATCGTACCGCTGAATTCTTCAGATGCCGGTGGGTTTGCAGTTGCCACTGGAGAAGTTTCAGACAGGCCATAACCTTCAATGATATTAGTGCCAGTAATTTTCTTCCAAGCTTCTGCAGTAGAAGGCAGAACCGCCATACCACCGCCCATCGCCATTTTTAAACGGCTATGATCCAGTTGCTTGAATTCTTCATTGTTTACAAGCGCATTAAACAGTGTGTTCACAGCAGGGAAGAATGTTGGCTGGTATTTACGTAATTCTTTCATCACCGCAGGCAGGTCACGCGGGTTAGGAATCAGAACGTTCGCCTGACCTTTATACATGCCGTAAAGTGCACAGACCATGAAAGCAAAGATGTGATAAAGCGGTAAAGCACAGAAAATACGGTCATCTGGCTGGCCATCTTGCGCACCGAATTTGCTCTGGAAGATACCGTCACACTGCAACAGGTTAGCAACCAGGTTACGATGGGTCAGTTCAGCACCTTTAGAAACACCAGTAGTACCACCTGTGTACTGAAGTACTGCAGTATCACTTAAAGTCAATTCAGGGCGTTTATAGTTGCTTGGATTTACCTTGTTCAGTGCAGCATTGAACTTGATGTGACCAGGAATATCCCATGCCGGAATCTGCTTACGTACTGAACGCAATACGAAGTTCACCAAAGTACCTTTTAAAGCACCCAGCATGTCACCCACAGAAGCAACCACGACGTGCTTCACCGGCGTTTTGCCAATAATTGACTGATAAACGCTTGCAAAATTCTCAATAATGACCAGAACTTCAGCGCCAGAATCTTTTAACTGATGCTCAAGCTCACGTGATGTATACAGTGGATTTACATTCACCAGTACTAAACCAGCGCGGAACACCCCCAATGCTACGACCGGATACTGAAGAACGTTTGGCATCATTACGGCAACACGTGTGCCTTTTGCCAGACCCAAACTTTGTAAATATGCTGCGAATTTACGACTAGCTTCTTCCAACTCATTGAACGTTAAAGTCTTATCCATAAAGATAAAGGCATCACGTGAGCCAAATTTTTGGAAATTGCGTTCAAAAATATCAACCAGAGATGTATTTTCTGCTGGTAATTCTACAGTTTCTGGAATCCCTGTTTTTTGGTATTCAGCGAACCAAATCTTTTCCATAATGCCAATCTCTCCAATCATAATCCTTAGTAGTTCAACTGTTTTTTTCAATGCTGCACGTCATTTTTTAGACTTGTATATGTGCAACATTGCATCCATTTGTCGAATCGTTACTCATATATAACGTATTTCGATTCATGGATGCTAGTATTATCTTTGAATCAACAGTTTATTTGCTTTTTGATATCCACGTGGTAACAGGGTTCCTTTAGAGCCTCGTTTCCCAATATATTTTTGCAGGTCATCCCCTTTAAGTTTTAATTGTTGCTGTCCTGCAAGCACTTGAATTATTTCATCAAGTTTCAATATTGTCATGGATAAAATTTGATCTTTATCTTCAAGTTGTATCAATTTATTACCTTTACCTTTATTGAGTACAGGTAATTCCGACAGATCAACAACCAGCAGACGGCCAGCTGAACTGAGTAGTGCAACATGAGTTGCATCTTCCAGCGGCTGCAGGTTCATGACTTGTGCACCTTCAGATAAATTCAGGAAAGCCTTACCAGCTTTGGCATTGGTATCTAGCTGCTTGGCTTGGGTTTTAAATCCATAACCTTTGCTGCTGACTGCCAGGATTTCCGCATCATCTTCAGCCACCAATACCTGCTTGAAACCGACTCCACTTGCCGGAGACAGTTTTGAACTCAATGGTTCACCAAGTCCTCGTGCCGATGGTAGGCTATTGATTGGCAAGCCATAGCTACGGCCACTATCGTCTAATATATAGACGCGTTGATTAGATTTACCTTGGGCATGACTGAGATACTGATCGCCCGCACGGAAATTCAGATTTTCAGCATCCACTTCATGCCCTTTAGCACAGCGAATCCAGCCCGCTTCAGACAATACCACTGTAACCGGATCCGCTGGCAGCATTTCAGTTTCATCAATTGCAGCGGCTTCGGCACGTTGTACGATTGGAGAACGGCGATCATCCCCAAATTTCTTTGCATCCTCTTTGAGTTCATTGATGATTAAAGTTTTTAAAGACTCAGGATTAGCCAGCTGCTCACGAATCACGGCAGCCTTAGCTTCCAGCTCTTCCTGTTCGCGGCGCAGTTCCATTTCTTCGAGCTTGGCCAGATGACGCAGTTTGAGTTCTAAAATAGCTTCGGCCTGAATCTCATCAATGCCAAAACGTTCCATCAACACTGGTTTAGGCTGATCTTCCTCACGAATAATCCGAATTACTTCATCAATATTCAGGTAAGCAATGATCAAACCGCCCAGAATATGCAGGCGTTTTTCGATCTTGTTCAGATGATATTGCAGACGGCGAGTGACGGTGGTTTTTCGGATTTCAATCCATTCCAGCAAAATACGACGAATCGATTTCACCTGGGGACGGCCATCCGCGCCAATCATGTTCATATTGACACGATAGCTGGATTCTAGATCTGTAGTCGCAAACAGATGGCTCATTACCGCTTCCGCATCAATACGGTTCGAACGCAATACCACCACTAAACGTGTTGGATTTTCATGGTCAGATTCATCACGAACATCAGTGACCAATGGCAGCTTTTTCGCCTGCATCTGGTCCGCGATCTGACTGATAATTTTTGAACCGGATACCTGATATGGCAATTCGGTAATCACGATTTCATTTTTATCAATGGTATATACCGCACGCATGCGGTAACTGCCACGACCCGTGGTCTGGATTTTAAGCAGTTCGGAGGGTGGCGTAATGATTTCCGCTTTGGTCGGTAAATCCGGTCCCGGAATGTATTCTGCCATTTTGGCATCGGTCAAGTTCGGATTGCGAATCAGAGCGATGGTACCTTTCACTACTTCGCGCAAGTTATGCGGCGGAATATCAGTCGCCATCCCCACAGCAATTCCGGTGGTACCATTTAGCAGGATATTGGGAACACGTGCCGGCAAGTTAATCGGTTCTTTCATCGAACCATCAAAGTTATCCTGCCAGTCACAGGTGCCCTGTCCTAGTTCGGATAAAAGCAGTTCGCTATATTGCGACAGTTTAGCTTCGGTATAACGCATTGCCGCGAAAGACTTCGGATCATCTGGTGAACCCCAGTTGCCCTGTCCTTCAATAAACGGATAGCGATAACTGAATGGCTGCGCCATCAGGACCATGGCTTCATAACAGGCCGAGTCACCATGTGGATGGTATTTACCCAGCACATCCCCGACAGTACGTGCCGATTTTTTCGGTTTGCTGGTCCATTTAAGACCCAGCTCACTCATGGCATAGACAATACGGCGCTGTACCGGTTTCAAACCGTCACTGATATGTGGCAATGCACGATCCATAATCACGTACATGGCATAATTTAAATAAGCTTGTTCGGTAAATTCGGCTACGGAACGGTTTTCTGTCGCATGATGCGCAAGGCTTGTCATAACAACCTATAATCCTAAAATTCGTTTTTGTATCAATGTTTCTTATGCTAAGTCGCGGCTGTGGGCTGCACAAGGGCAGTAAACTACACAGCGCGACAAATCGTGTCTTATGGGCTAAAAATATCCACTTTATAGCAGCTGAGCAACTAAAAAATCACCAACCTTATAAACCCATGGACTCTAGCGTCTTGCCCTTGGTCTCTTCACCCAGGACTAAAATGACCACAGCTACTGCGATTAATACTGCAGTAAACATGGTAAAGACGTAACTGAAACCATTTGGCATCCCCATCAAATGCGTTACGGCAAAAGGTGCAGCAATCCCGCCAATACGGCCAATTGCACCGGCCCAGCCTGAACCAAAAGCACGGATATTGGTTGGATATTGTTCTGGCGTATAAGTATAGAGAACGCCCCATGCTCCCAGATTAAAGAAGGACATCAGACAGCCCCAGATCACAATTTCAGTGACACTACCGGACTGGCCAAAGAAATAGGCTGAAATCGCACACATGCCGATAAAGCCAGCCAGAGTCGCCTTACGACCGAGTTTTTCGACTAGCCATGCTGCCGCAATATAACCCGGCAATTGCGCCAGAATCATAACCAGGACATATTCAAAAGACTGCACGATGGTATAGCCTTCCTTGACCAGAAGGCTTGGTAACCAGGTAAAAATACCATAGTAGGAGAAAACGATCCCAAACCAGATCAGCCACAGCATCAAGGTTCGGCGGGCAAAAATACCACTCCAGAGCTGGGTAAACGAGATATTCTGCTTGGCAGCCACAGGTTTAACTTCAAAGATTTCGATAACTTCGACGCCGCATTTGCGCTCAATCTTTTTAACCAGAGCCTGCGCTTCATCTACCCGGCCACGATTGATCAGATATGGCACCGACTCAGGCACCAGTTTCCAGATTACGATGGCATATAGTGCCGGTATCCCGCCAATCATGAATGCAGCTTGCCAGCCAAAATCAGGAATCACAAAACGTGACACCAGTGCAGCCACCAGCCAGCCCAAGCCCCAGAAACTTTCCAGCAGCACAATGAAACGACCACGTACCCGTGCCGGGATATATTCACTGACCAGTGTCACCGCAACCGGCAACTGACCACCCAATCCCAGACCGACAATAAAACGGAATACCAGTAACCAGGTCAGATTAGGTGCAAAGGCACAGGCAGCAGTCGCCAGACTATAAATCACCAGCGTACTGGCAAATACCGTTTTACGTCCCCAGCGATCTGCCAGTCCACCTGAAAAAATCGCCCCGATCGCCATACCGATAAAACCGATCGAAACCACCCAGCTTTTCTGGTCAGCGGTCATCTGCCAGTCTTCAGCCATTTTCGCCAGAATAAAGGAAATCAATCCCGTATCCATGGCATCAAACATCCAGCCAAGACCAATCACCCATAAAAGAGTGTAGTGGAACTTGCCGATCGGCAAGCGCTGTATCCGAGAAACTAAATCCATAACAAAAATCTCTGATCAGGTGAAACGGGAGATGCTGCTGTCCCAACAGGAGGTTTGATTTTTTATTTTTTTATACTACGAATACGTACGCCTGCGGGAAGTTTTCCCTCCCGCAGTTACCGTAATTCATATCAAGATTCGTCTTTGGATGAAGCGGACTGTTCGTCATCATCCTTATAGATAAACTTCGGCATTTCCAGACCGAAATAGATCGCAATCAAACGCAAACTAAAGCCAAAAATCAGGGTGGAAATAATGGTCAGTTCGAGTGACAGACCGAAATTGCTGCAGAGCCAGTAGAAGATGACTGCAACAAAGGAAATACTGGCATACAGTTCACGGCGGAAGACTAAAGGCACATCATTACATAAAATGTCACGTAAAATACCACCCGATACTCCGGTCAGAACCCCGGCGACCGCACTGACTACAAAACCATGCCCCATTTCCAGCGCAATCTGGCAGCCAATGATGGTAAAGCCAATCAGGCCCAAGGCATCCAATACCAGGAAGATATTGCGTAAATGGCGCATCCATTTGGCAATCAGGATGGTGACAAAGGCGGCACAGCAAGTCAGCACCAGATATTCCGGGTGTTTGACCCAGGTCAAAGGATAATGGCCAAGTAGTACATCACGTACCGAACCACCACCGAGCGCCGTAACACAGGCAATAATCGTGACCCCAAACCAGTCCATACTACGCCGACCGGCAGACAAGGCTCCGGTCATGGCTTCAGCGGTAATTGCAATAATATAGATGACGGTCAGTAACATCGCCCTGCTTCCACCTGAGGCTATGAGATGGCGGCTATTCTAAGCTAAATCTATGTGAAAATTATAAAAAATGCGCACAACATTGCTTAAATTTTTTCCCGGAGCCACAGATGCACGGCTGTTTCATTGTAAACTGTTGATCTGTCGTTGGATCTAGAAAGTACCAGCGATTCTCGAACTTTACAAAATGTGAAATTTCATGATGAATCTGGGCCTGCTTGCCATCGTGATAATGTGCTTTGAACTCGACCAGCGCATGGGTCTTGTCCAGTTTTTCATTCGCCTGCACGATTTCCAACTTCAGCCATTGATTGGTTCTACTCCATTCAGCAATGGCTGGCATGTCCAAAGCCTGCTGCTGTCCACGGGCAGTAGTCTGCTGGATATAATCAATTTCATGCTTGGCAAAGGCACTATACCGCGAGCGCATTAATTGCTCGGCGTTTTGAGCCAATTGCTGGCCCTGATGTAGTGGCTGGCAACAGCTTGCGTATTCACCTCGTCCACATGGACATGCTTCTGACATCTCAATTCCATAAAAAATAGCCCGACAGTGCGGGCTATTTTAGCAAACTTTTAGCTTCGTCCTTCGGGCGCTGAACTAGTCTTTCCGGTTCGCTGGGGCAATGATATGCACCTTATCAATCTTGTGGCCGTCCATCGTGACCACCTCAAAGATATAATCATCTGCTTCGAGCTTTTCGCCATTTTCTGGCAAGCGCCCCAGATGGAACAGAATATAACCCGACAATGTCGAATATTCTTCCGTTTCATTGACCAGATCACGATCCAGAAGCAGTGACACATGGCGAATATCGGTTGAACCATCCAGAATCAGGCTGCCATCTTCTAGACTCTCTACGGCTGCTTCCAACTGGTCTTCATCCGGGAATTCACCGGCAATGGCTTCCAGCACATCAATCGGTGTCGCCACCCCTTCAATGGAACCATATTCGTTCAATACCAGTGCCATTTGTAGCGGTGCCTGACGTAGCTGATCCATCACCATCAAGACCTGAGCATTTTCATGCACAATCACAGGTTCACGCAGATGTTTTTCGAAGTCCAAAATACCTGTTTCGATGTATTCATTCAGGACTTTATGGGTTAGCACGACCCCAGCAATATTGTCCAGTTCACCACGCGCCACAATCAGGCGTGAATGGCTCATATGCAATAACTGCTCTTTGATACTGGCATGATCATTTTCCAGATCAATCCATTCCAGTTCAGGACGTGGTGTCATCACCGATTTCACCGGACGTTCTGACAGGCCAAGTACGCCCTGCACCATAACGCTATGGTAGACTCCACTTTCGTCGTCATCAAAGACTTCATCAGCAAAGGCACGAGTCGCCAGTACATCTTCCGGTTCAGAAGAATCATTGTCCTGAGCCGGTTTACCGCCCAGCATACGCATTACGGCAGACGCAGTACGGTAACGCATATCAGTTGTCGTCACCATTTTTTCCTGATTGCGTTTCATGGTCTGGTTAATGAACTCGACAATCACCGAGAAACCAATCGCGGCATACAGATAGCCTTTTGGAATATGGAAACCGAAGCCTTCAACCACCAGCGAGAAACCAATCATCATCAGGAAGCCCAGACAGAGAATCACTACTGTCGGGTGCTTGTTGACGAAATCCATGAGGGCTTTAGAGGCCCACAACATGATACCGACCGCAATAATCACGGCGATCATCATCACAGACAGATCTTTGACCATACCAACCGCAGTAATCACGCTGTCGAGCGAGAACACGGCGTCCAGTACCACGATCTGCACAATCACCATCCAGAACACCGCCTGAACCGGATTTTCTTCCTTGGTCACAGGTTTGGCTTCCAGACGCTCATGCAGCTCCATAGTGCCTTTAAACAGCAGGAATACACCACCGAATAATAAGATCAGGTCGCGTCCTGAAAATGGATGCTCAAAGATATGGAATAGCGGTTCAGTAAGCGTTACGACCCAGGCAATCGATGCCAGCAACACCAGTCGCATTAACAGCGCCAAGCCCAGACCGGTAATACGCGCTGCATTACGCTGTTCGGGTGGAAGCTTTTCCGCCAGAATTGCAATAAAGACCAGGTTATCGATCCCGAGTACAATTTCAAGAACAATCAGTGTGAGTAAGCCAATCCAGGCAGAGGGATCTGACATCCATTCAAAAATCATTGCATCTGCTCCTCTAACCGAGGAGAAAAGCAAGTATTTGCATGATGAGATACAGGTTGATACCCGACTTGAATTAAAGACTTGATAATGTGACGTTTTACTGAATTAAAGCGCCAACTTCGACTACCCATGTGAGTTCTATTGTAGTAAGACAGACTTTCAGTATATCAAGAACAGCATGAAATTCACCTGTTTTCATCCGGGATTATGGATGAATTTGAATGAAAGATTTTGTCCTAAAATGAGGTCTGCTCATGGAATTGTCATATTTGTTAACTAAGTTATAGTAAGTAGATAAAAAAATGATAAGGTGAAAAAAATAAATGCAAAGTGTAATGGAAATGACCGATTATTTTAATGATAACTCCCCAAAAACAACACGCCCGCTAGTAGCTTTATATTGTGGCTCTCGTGCCGGCAACAAACCGATTTATCTGGAAAAAGCGATTCAACTGTCACAAGGTCTGGCCGAACATGGTTTTGGTCTGGTCTATGGCGGCGCCAGTATTGGTCTGATGGGCCAGGTGGCAGACACCATGATTCAGCATGGTGGTGAAGCGGTGGGCGTGATTCCGGAATTTATGCTGGATTATGAGATTGCCCATCCTCAACTCACAGAACTGCATATCGTCACCAGCATGCATCAGCGTAAGGCCATGATGGCAGATCGTGCCTGTGCCTTTGTCGCCTTGCCGGGTGGATTGGGAACCTTTGAAGAAATTCTGGAAATTGCGACCTGGGGTCAGCTGAACCAGCATCAAAAACCGATGATGCTGTATAACGTCAATGGCTTTTATAATCCCCTGATTGCCCAGCTTGATCTTGCGGTGCAGGAAGGCTTCTTGCCGCCCCAACATCGGGCTAAATTGATTGTCTGTGAACATGCAGATCAGATTTATACCACCTTGCTGAATCTGGATGCTCCACAACGTTTTGTGGTTTAAATTTTCTCGTCTGCTTTAGATAACAATGATTTAAAGCCATAAAAAAGCGAGCTTGATGCTCGCTTTTTTCATTTATACATGCCAAGACATTAACCGGAAATCGTGTGATAGAACCAAGGCAAAGTCGTCGCCAGGAACACACTAATGGCTAGGCCAAACATCAGTTTCATGGCATCTTTGCTGACATTCCGTGAAGTACGGTGCTTGTTGACTTCGGTCACCAGCATCGAAATCGCAAATTCACGACCAGCCAATAACCCCAAGAATACCCAAGTGGTACTCATCGGGATGTTACTCCACTCTTTGAACACCAGCAGAATCAATGCATAAATAAAGTCGATAATCGTAGCAGAACGGACATCGGTGACCCCAGTCTTGGTATCGACAATATTCTGGATAGCTCCACCACGCTGGTAAAGAATCATGCCTAGCAGGATGACAAATACAGAAATGGCAAAGATCAGGAATTCAAACGGCACCTGACGCGGCACATAAACAAAAATATTGGCCAGATCCTGGATTAACCACTGGCTCCACAGAAATGCCGTAGATAGCCATTGCAAGGCCATCCACATTGGTGAATGTTGCTGATCACGGGTTTCACTGAAATAGACCGCGAGTTTTTTCATGACCATACGATAGATCACAATCGCCACAAAGAAAGCGACGGCGTAACCCATCATTGACTTGGTCAGCATGGAACCCAGACTGCTCGGGGAGAAGATCGTGAGCACCAAGAAAGTAGTACTGACCGGAATGCCATATTTAGTCAAAATAATCAGTAAAAGAGGCGGTACCACATATAGCCAGGTGACCCCATCTTCAGGGAAAGGAATGGTTTCCAGACGTCCATAAGAGGCATCCCCTACTCCAGAAGCAAACCAGCCATACATTAACACCACAACCAGAATAGTACTGATGTAAATCCAGAGTACCCACCATGGGCGATGTGAGTTCGATGAAATAAATGTTCCTAATGTTTGCGGAACATCATTCCCCACGATGGAATAGGCGGCCAGACAGAAGCCAACTACCATCAGAATCTCGATGGTCATAAGTACAAAACCTTTTACTAGACAGTTCCCAGTACAGCAGTTCTGGAAGTTTGCCCCAGATTATGACGGTTTTATTTCATTTTCATGACATTTCCGTCATATTTTTTTGTAGCCTGCTCCTTAAAAAGAAGCTTGAAGTGTTCCAAAAATGACGTATTTATGAATCTGTATCAATTTGAGAGGTTCGCAGTATAGAAATATATCTTTTACCCTTTCCTCTTCAATAACTGAAATCAGGCTGTGAATTCATTAGCATTTTGTCTACACGACTCCTATTCACAATCGTTTTTATTTCAGTCACACTGCTGCATAGATTTCTTTAAACTATTCAAAATAGATGATTTTTTAAATCCATGAATGTCACTCCTACGCATCAATCCCTACAACCTGAATTCAGACTGCTGGTCTTGCTGGTATCGATTGGCTTTTTCATGCAAGGCCTGGATACCACGATTATCAATACCGCCTTGCCTGCGATTGCCAGTAACCTGCAGGAAGATCCGTTACGGATGCATAGTGTGGTGGTGGCCTATGTGCTTTCTGTGGCAGCCTGCATTCCCTTAAGTGGCTGGCTGGCAGATCGCTTTGGGGTTCGGAATATCTATTTTGCAGCGATCATTATTTTTGCTCTGGCCTCACTCGGCTGTGCCTGGTCTGAGAATCTGAATGAACTGCTGGTTTATCGGGTATTTCAGGGCATTGGAGGTGCTTTGCTGCTTCCAGTCGGACGACTGGCCATGCTGAAAATTATTCCTCGTACCCAGTTTCTATCCGCTATGAGTCTGATGAGTCTGGCCGGACTAATGGGTCCTTTAATCGGTCCAACCTTAGGTGGCTGGATGGTGGAATACCTGTCCTGGCACTGGATTTTCCTGATCAATCTGCCGATTGGTCTGCTGGGTGCATTGATTACCTTTAAAGCTATGCCCAATATTACCGAACCGACGGTACAGCGTTTTGATTTTGGCGGTTTTATTCTACTGGTCATCGCGATGATTGGTTTGTGTCTGGGGATTGAAAACTTTGCCAATCCACAATATCCACTATGGTGGAGCTTAAGTCTGGTCGGAAGTGGTCTGATTGCCTCACTCATCTATGCCTACCATTCGCATACTCATTTAAATGCGCTATTTCGTAGTAAATTATTTAAAAATAAAATCTATTCGATTGGCATTCTGGGTAATTTCTTTGCCCGGCTCGGCGGCAACTCGATTCCGTTTTTGCTACCTTTAATGTTGCAGGTCGCTTTTGGTTTTGAACCTTTTATTACCGGTTTACTGATGATTCCAACCGTACTCGGTTCTTTAGCATCTAAACCGATTATTCGCAAAATCATTCAGCGTTTCGGTTATCGTAGAGTCTTGTTGATCAACACCTTGCTGGTCGGTCTGTGTATTGCCAGTTTTGCCTTGACTACGGCGGAAACCCCTATCTGGCTAAGAGCCATTCATTTCTTTGTGTTCGGGATTCTGAATTCCCTGCAATTTGTCTCAATGAATACGCTGACTTTAAAAGATTTAAGCCAGCAGGATGCCAGCAGTGGTAACAGTTTTCTGTCGATGATCATGATGCTGTCAATGAGTATCGGGGTGGCACTGGCAGGTACGCTAGTGAATATGTTTAGTGCCTACTTCGGCCCTGAGCAGCTGGATAATGCCTTCCACGTTTCGCTGCTCTGTCTAGGCTGTATTAACATTATTGCTGCCTATATTTTCTGGCATATCCCCAAAAACACACCAGTCTAGGGCAGAATATAAACTCGATATGAATATCTCTAGATTAGGCCACCGTGCACATGAAAGCAGCTCCTACTTCTAGCAACTGGAAAAAATACTCAGTGATTGCAGTCGGGCTGCTGATTACGCTTGTGGTAACCACTGTGCTTTATCTGCTGGTTTTCAAACAGCCATCAGCGCATGCAGCAGATTATCCGATTCATGGTTTTGATGTTTCCCATCATCAGAAAGAAATAGACTGGAAGAAAATCCCAAAACAGAAATATAAATTTGTCTATTTAAAATCCACAGAAGGCGGTGATTTTAAAGATACCAAGTTTCAGGAATACTGGCTGCAGGCCCGCGAACAGGGCTTTCTGGTCGGTGCTTATCATTTTTACCGGCTTTGCCGTGATGGCAGCATTCAGGCTCAGAATTTTATAGAGTCGGTTCCGCGTAAAAGTGATGCCCTGCCACCCGTAATGGATCTGGAATATGACAGCAAATGCATCAATCACTATTCCAAAGAGCAGATGCTCAAGGAAATCCGGATCATGCATGATGCCTTAAAACACCATTATGGCAAGCAGCCGATCTTCTATGTGTCCAAATCTTTTTATAACATCGTGCTGGCGGGAGAGTTTGCTGACGTACCGCTCTGGGTACGTGAGTACCAAGGTTTACCAGATTTAAAGGGTCAGCCTAAATGGACCTTCTGGCAGCATACCAGTCAGGGTGAAATTCCCGGCATTGCCCGTACTGTGGACCTGAATGTGTTTTATGGCTCGGAGCAGGACTGGATCAAATTTTTACAGCAGAACAGTATTCCCACCCCAGATCAGTCCCAGCCTCCGGCCAAGAAATAAACTCAATTTCTCCCTGATTCAACCATGAAATGGATATTGAATTATTTAGGCAGGATATGCTTCGTCTTGAATAATGCTTTAGCCTGTTTACTTGTCAATCCGGTCTCTTCCCAATCCAGCTAAAGCCACTTAAGATACTGGATATGCGCAAAATTATTCATATCGATATGGATGCCTTCTACGCCTCGGTCGAGCTGCGTGAACGTCCGGAGCTGAACGCTCTGCCTGTGGTGATTGCCTCGCATCATCCGCGGGCAGTGGTCGCGGCTGCCTCCTATCCGGCCCGCGAATTCGGACTGCGCTCTGCCATGCCGATGACTCAAGCACGTAAGCTCTGCCCTCAGGTCATCGTGATTGAACCGGATTTTGCCAAATACCGTCAGGTCTCTGGTCAGATTCATCAAATATTTCAAACTTATACCAAGGTCATCGAACCGTTGTCTCTGGATGAAGCTTATCTGGATGTCACCGAAAATTTGCAGCAGATTCCGAGTGCCACTGAAGTGGCAATGCGCATTCGTGAAGATATTTTTCAAACTACTGGACTAACCGCTTCTGCTGGCGTGGCGCCGAATAAATTTCTCGCTAAAATCGCCTCTGACTGGCATAAGCCGAATGGAATCTGTGTCATCAAACCTTCACAAGTACAGCGTTTTATTCAGGATCTTCCACTGAAGAAAATTCCCGGTGTAGGCAAAGTCACTCAAGAAAAACTAAAAAGTTTGAATCTGGAAACCTTGGGAGATTTACAGCAGATTGAAGAAGCGATCCTGATTCAGCATTTTGGCAAATATGGACGGCGCCTGTTTCTCTATGCTCAAGGCATTGATGATCGGCCAGTTGAAGCTGAACGGGAACGCCAACAGATTTCCAAGGAAACGACTTTCGATGATGATCTGTATTTACCGCAATGCCAGCCTTACTGGCAGCCATTAATTGCCCAGCTCTGGCAGAGTCTGGAAAAAAAACAGCTCTCTGCCCGCGGGGTTACTGTAAAACTGAGAATGAAAAATTTTCAGACCATGCAGCATAGTAAAAGCTTCAGCCAGCTGCTGCGTAGCCCGCAAGAACTGGAGCAGGCTTTACACTTATTGCTTCAAGAGATGCATATTACTCCTCAACTGCAGTTTCGGCTGATTGGGCTTGGCGTCTATCAGCTCGCTGCACGTGAAACAGAAACGCAATTGCTGCTACTTTAAGCCTATTTTGTACAAGTATTAGACGTTAGTTTAAAAATACGGCAACTTTGTTTTTACATTTTGAATTTTTGGAGTACTCTATCTGCGCAATGCATTATCCATGTATGTGCTGAGATGCTGAAAATCACCTTTACTTTCAGCATACTGTCCTGTGATTGGCGTGACGATCAAATCCGAATATTACAGGGCAACTCTGATGTATCTCATGGAATCCCTCCCTGCATGTCCTCTGTAAATTCTTCTGTTATTCAAGAACGACGCGCGCGTAAAGCGGCGTTATCCAGTTTTGTTGGTGCTGTTGTCGATTGGTATGATTTTCTCCTTTACGGCATTGTTGCGGCCTTAATTTTTAAAGACCAGTTTTTCCCAAGCATTGGTGCCAATATGGGTACCTTGGCGGCTTTAGCCACCTTTGGGGTAGGCTTCCTGTTTCGTCCTCTAGGCGGTGTGGTATTTGGTCATTTCGGCGACAAGCTCGGCCGCAAGAAAATGCTGGTTCTGACTGTGGTCCTGATGGGGATTTCCACCGTCGGGATTGGTTTTTTACCTAATTTCGAAGCCATTGGCTGGTGGGCACCGGTTTTACTGGTGACCCTGCGTGCCATTCAAGGCTTTGCAGTCGGTGGTGAATGGGGTGGTGCTGCCCTGATGGCGGTGGAAAATGCCCCTAAAGGCAAAAAAGCCTTTTATAGCAGTGGTGTTCAGGTCGGCTATGGCGTAGGTCTGGTACTGGCAACGGGTGCGGTATCCGTTATTATTGCCACACTGGGTGAAGAGGCTTTTGCTGAATGGGCTTGGCGCATTCCGTTTATTGCCAGTATCGTGCTGATCGGGATTGCGATGTGGATTCGCCGTGATCAGGATGAATCTCAAGAATTCGTAGAGAAAGTGATTAAGGCAGATCATCATCCAGAAAAACTGCCAATCTTGCAGGCCATCAGCAAACATCCTAAAGCTTTCTTTTATATTATTGCCTTACGTTTGACCGAACTGCTGACCATGTATCTGGTCACCAACTTTGCCCTAAACTATTCCACCAATAATCTGGGCATGGACAAACAGTTCTTCCTGAATATCACCCTGATGGTCGGTGCGATCAGCTGTTTCAGTATTCCTTTCTTTGCCTGGCTATCGGATAAAATCCAGCATAAAACCATGTGCGTCTGGGGTGGTCTGATCGGTGCACTGTCTGCCTTTCCGTTTTTTATGGCACTGGATGCACAAAATACCTGGATGATTATTGTTGGCGCCATTCTACTGGCCAATGTCGCGCATGACATGGTGGTCAGCGTGCATCAACCGATTTTTACCTCGCTATTTGGTACGGAATATCGCTATAGCGGTGCCGGAGTCGGTTATCAGGTCGCCAGTATTATTGGTGGTGGTTTTACCCCAATGATTGCAGCCTCCTTAGTGATTTGGGGTAATGGTTCATGGCATTATGTAGCCATCTATCTTGCGATAGGCTGCCTATTGACTGCATTAGTCGCAGCCTTGATGCCAAAAACCAAGGATTAAGCTGATGTCTGTTCAACGTTTGCATGTTTCACAACGCTTTTCTGAGATCGCCATTGCCGGCAATCTGGTTCATCTTGCCGGCCAGCTGGCGACAGATCTGGATCTGGATATCAAAGGTCAAACCCAGCAGACACTGGATATTATCGATCAGTTCCTGGCGGATGCCGGTACCGATAAAAGCCAGATCATGTCTGTGACGATTTATCTCAAAGATATTGAAAAAGATTATGCAGCGTTTAATGAAGTCTGGGATGCCTGGGTATCGGATATTCAAGCCCTACCCCGCACCTGTGTCGAAGCTAAACTGTATGATCCACGCGTGTTAGTGGAACTGACTGTCGTAGCCGTCAAACCTGAATAGACTTCTATTCAGGCCTAATTGCTACTCATCTAAAATAGAAAAAAGTATGCACTTGGCATACTTTTTTCGTTTAGGTTCTATCAGTTTAATGCTTTGACTTTACGTCGTTCCAGATCTGAATAGAGATGATATTTTTTGAGATCATTCACAGCGGTAAATCTCTGGTCTTTACTGGAATGCTCCTGCTCACGCAGGAAATCTCCTCGTAACTGATAATATTCCGGTACATCTTCATAGCGAATGACCCGATAACCGGCCATAGTCAACAAGGCATCCTGAAATTGCGCCTGCTGTGGACGTTTTAAAATCACCGGATCATCGACGGCTACAATGGCAACAATCTGATATTGCTGATCCAGAATCACAAAATCTGCAATCAGATCACGATACTTGTGCCGGGTACGACCAAATTTGGTGGTAAGTAGTGCATCATAAGAAACATGGGCCAGTACAATATAATCAGGCAATACTTCTTTCAGGCGTGTAAACGTCAGTTGTTCATTTGGATTAAAAATAGCGCGCTGTTTTAAGGCGCTGTCTTGTGGTTTTGGGCTATTCCTTAGCTGCTTCCATGCCATGAGCACGACACAGAACACCAAGAAACTCCCTATAATCATATAGGTGGTCATGACTCAATCCTTGCATTCTTATAATCATTCTTGTTTTATTGTTATCCAGTATAAACCCATACTATTTTTAAAATTGCCCTGCTACCATTCTGTGTAGAGACCAATACAATTCTTAGCAAAACTTGATTGCCAGTTACTTAAAAACCGCTTTTTACTATTTCAATAGAAATTAGGGTTAAATCCTTATACGCGACTGTAAAATAGTCTCCTGATAGATCGCAATATAAATCGGTTGAACTGTAAGACAATTCCGACAAAGTGTTATTTTTATATCATTTTTCAAAAATTTAAATCGACTAAAAATAAAATATTTTACATTTTAATTGAGAACCTGAAAGCCGCATCAATAAAGTCTGAACATAAAAAAGACACCCGAAGTGTCTTTTTTATCAGCTTAATCAAGCACGTGATTTTGGCTTTGATTTTGCTTTAGGTTTAGGGCCGCCGAATGGCTTTTTCGCATCACCCGTTTCACGCGGTGGCAGACCAGTATGCTGGGTCAGAATCTGGCCTTTTTTCGGACGGTTATTTTGAGCCTGACCACGATTACCTGGGTTAGCAGTACGTTTCTGTGAATCACCCGCTACAGTCGAATTCTTCTTACGTGCAGACTGGTATTGCCCATCTGTACCAGCAGGTTGATAGGTTGGAATCAGATGCTGTTTCGAGTTACCAATCAGATCCTGACGCCCCATTTCCTTTAAAGCTTCACGCAATAAAGGCCAGTTGTTTGGATCATGATAACGCAAGAAGGCTTTATGCAGACGACGACGTTTCTCACCTTTCACGATGTCCACATCTTCAGTATAACGCGCGACTTTCGCCAGCGGGTTTTTACCGGTGTAGTACATGGTGGTTGCAGTGGCCATTGGTGATGGATAGAAGGTTTGTACCTGATCGGCACGGAAGCCATTCTTTTTCAACCAGATAGCCAAATTCATCATGTCGTAATCGGTGGTACCCGGATGCGCCGCGATGAAATAAGGAATCAGATACTGTTCCTTACCGGCTTCTTTACTGAAACGGTCAAACATCTGCTTGAAGCGGTCATACGTCCCGATCCCCGGTTTCATCATCTTGGATAATGGACCTTTCTCGGTATGCTCTGGTGCAATCTTCAGATAACCACCCACATGATGGGTGACCAGCTCTCTGACATATTCCGGGTTCAATACGGCAAGGTCATAACGCAGACCTGAGCCAATCAGAATCTTTTTAATACCCGGTAAAGCACGTGCCTTACGATACAACTGAGTCAACGGTGCATGGTCAGTATGTAAATTTTGACATACACCTGGGAATACACAAGATGGTTTACGACAGTTCTTCTCAATCTCAGGATCTTTACATGCCAAACGGTACATGTTGGCTGTTGGGCCACCCAAATCTGAAATAATGCCGGTAAAACCCGGTGCAGTATCACGAATCTTTTCCACTTCACGTAAAATCGATTCTTCAGAACGGTTCTGGATGATACGACCTTCATGTTCAGTGATCGAACAGAAAGTACAGCCACCGAAACAGCCACGCATGATGTTCACCGAAAACTTGATCATGTCGAAGGCCGGGAAGCGTGCATTACCATATACCGGATGTGGCAGACGTGCATAAGGCAGGTCAAACACATAATCCATTTCTTCAGTAGTCAATGGAATCGGTGGCGGATTGATCCACACATCACGTTCACCATGTTTTTGTACCAGCGCACGCGCGTTCCCTGGATTGGTTTCCAGATGCAGAATACGGTTCGCATGCGCATAAAGCACAGGATCATTGGCCACTTCTTCAAAAGAAGGCAAACGAATCACTGCCAATTCACGTGGCGGTAATTTATGTTTAATGGCTTTAGATGCCGGTTGTAGCTGCACAATTTGCGTATCTGCGTCCAGGTTATCCCCTTCACGCACGATTGGGTTGGCTACCACTTCTTTCTGGAAATTCTGGTATTGGCTTAAGCTGTTGCCTTTATCTTTTTCAATTTCACAACCATCAATATCTTCGCTCATCACATAGGGGTTGATGATCGGATCGACACGGCCAATGGTATCGACATCATTGGATGCAATTTCCACAAACTGGGCTTTCGCAGCTCGGTTATGTTTATTAATAATGAATGCAGTACCACGGACATCGGTAATCTGATGAATCTTTTCACCTTTAGCCAGGCGATGCATGATTTCAATGATCGAGCGTTCGCCATTACCGTACATCAACAGATCTGCTTTAGAATCCATCAGAATCGAACGACGAACTTTATCTGACCAGTAGTCATAATGTGCGATACGACGTAATGAACCTTCAATACCACCGAGTAATACCGGCACATCCGGGAAAGCTTCACGACAACGTTGGCAATAGACGGTTGCTGCGCGGTCTGGACGTTTATTCGGCTGGTTATCTGGAGAATAAGCATCATCTGAACGAATCTTACGATCCGCCGTATAACGGTTAATCATCGAGTCCATATTACCGGCAGAAACGCCCCAGGCAATATTCGGCTTACCGAGTACACGGAAGGCTTCTACATTAGTCCAGTCCGGCTGGGCAATAATCCCCACGCGGAAACCTTGTGCTTCGAGCACACGTCCAATGATCCCGGTCACAAATGACGGGTGGTCAATATAGGCATCACCGCAGACAAAAATAAAGTCACAACTGTCCCAACCGAGTTGGTCCATTTCCTCGCGTGACATCGGCAAAAAAGGCGCGGGTTCAAAACATGACGCCCAATATTTGTCGTAATCAAACAACGCTTTAGGCGCAGTCTGAGCGGTATAAGCAGTAGACATGGCTAGCAATTCTCGGCTGGCAGATGGAAGATCAGAAAAGTGATCAAAGATGAAAGCCGAGTATTTTAGCATGAATTCGGCTTAGGTTGCTTGATTATAATTTATACAAAAACAGCTTTAAGACCTTTATTAGGAATATATACTCATCCTGATTTTGAATGTTCAGTTGCAGGTTTTAAATACTGTGCTATCCATAAGCCCAATCCTAAAATAATAGCAATAAATATACTTAGTCCTAACCATCCGGCATTTTCCCAGACCAGCCCACTTGAACTTCCAAGTAAGCTTGAACCTAAGTAATAACAGAACAAATAAAGGGACGAACCTACCGCACGATACTGTAAGGATTGCACCGATACCCAGCTACTGGCAGTTGAATGAGCCGCAAAAAAGGAAAAGGTAAAAATCAGCAAACCAATAAAAACCAAAGCCAAGCTATTAATTAACATTAAGGCTAAGCCAAACAGCATGGTACAAAGCATGGCAGCAAGTACCCTATAACGTCCAAACTTCCTGCTCCAAGCTGCGGCTCGTGGCGAGCTATAAATTCCGGCCAGATAAGTAATCGAAATCAGACCAATCCAGACATGAGACAATTCAAATGGCGCTTGAATCAAACGATAACTCAGATAGTTAAATACCGAGACAAATCCCCCCATCAGGATAAAGCCCTGTAAAAACAGAATTCTTAATTTAGGATCACTCAGATTCTGTTGAAATGCTCTGATAAAACGGCTGAATTGAATTGGATAAGCCTGAAAGTGTCTGGACTTAGGTAATAGAAAATAGAAGGTTATAGCGATACATAGGTTCAGTAACCCAATGATCAGAGTCGCAGATTGCCAAGAAATAAAATCGACCAATGTCCCTGCGATCAACCGTCCGCTCATGCCCCCAATCGCAGTTCCGGAAATATACAGCCCCATGGCAAAGCCCACATCCTGCTCTACCACTTCCTCTCCAATATAAGTCATCGCCACGGCTGCCACACCACTGACCGTTAAACCAATCAGTACTCGTGTGGCTAGAAATATCGACCAGATTGGCAGTAAAGCACTGAGTAACAGTAAGACTGAAACTGAAAATAGAGACCAGACCATAATCGGCTTACGGCCAAAACGGTCTGAAATCAGACCAGTAAAGATCAAGCCAATAGCCAAGGCAATGGTAGAGAAGGAAAGTGGAAAACTGCTTTGTGTTGGAGAGATATGAAAATAGTCTGCCAGAATCGGCATCATGGGCTGGACACAATACAGCGATGAGAAAATCGCAAAACCCGCCAGAAATAAGGAGAATAAAATAGCTTTAAAAGAAGATGAACCATATGCGATATAGCTTGAAGATGAATTTGAGGACATATCCGCTCCATGAACCTGCTCAGTATACGCCTCTCAATTCGCCTTTTATGTGATGATTCAGTTTAAATAACCATCGAATAATTAATTTTCTTAAACCCCACGCATAAAAAAAGCCCCCTGCGTGAGCAGAGGGCTTTTGGAATAATGAGCTGGCGATGACTTACTCTCACATGGGAGACCCCACACTACCATCAGCGCTAAGAGGTTTCACTTCTGAGTTCGGGAAGGGATCAGGTGGTTCACTCTTGCTATGGTCGCCAGCACAACTGGTATGCTTACTCGCTATGGTCTTATCTACGTTGCTTACGCTTCGTTTGCCTAGCTTTCTTCAAATAGAATGCATTAACAGATGTATCTGAGTTCTTGCGAGTAGAACTAAGCAGTGCTTAATTATACTCTCATTTGTTCGATTAGCTTAACTAAATCAAGTTTTTGTCTGATCGTTAGATCAATATAAAATCAATTGATGCTTTATATACAACTGCTTGGGTGTTGTATAGTCAAGCCTCACGAGCAATTAGTATTGGTCAGCTTCATGCATCACTGCACTTCCACATCCAACCTATCAACGTCGTAGTCTTCAACGGCTCTTTAGGAGACATAAAGTCTCGGGGAAATCTTATCTTGAGGTAGGCTTCCCGCTTAGATGCTTTCAGCGGTTATCCCTTCCGAACATAGCTACCCGGCGATGCGACTGGCGTCACAACCGGTACACCAGAGGTTCGTCCACTCTGGTCC
>NZ_VPAW01000021.1:0-58455 GCF_013419055.1 Acinetobacter sp. YH12108
GTTCAAATGGCGATTCAGCGTTTAATTGGTTTTGGGAAAAAAGAAGAGTTTAAGGAAATTTTGGCAATTTTAAGAAAGCAGAATCCTGATAGGATAAGGGTTCTGTGAAATTTGTCGTGTACAGAGATGTTATTTTTAGAAAAACTTAACTTAAATAGATAAATCTAATATATTATCTTTCTCACAATTTCATAAATATCAATTATCTAATAAGCTTTAAATTCTCTTACTAAGTCTGTATGGTGTTTTATCAGAAAGATACTATAGAGAGTAATATGCATAGTTTTTCTGTAAAAGAATTGGATCAGTTGATTGAAAATGATCTAAAGGAAAAGAAAAAATCCAGTAAGTTATTGATTGGATATAAACTATTTCATGATCTAATGAATGACCCTAAATTTCATGCAGAAGTGACAGATTCAGCCCTGAGTGCCACAAAACGAAAATATAAGAACCTCAAGATCAAGATTACGACGGATAAATATCAACTTCATTTTGAATAAAACATAAAAAAGAGAGCTGGCAGCTCTCTTTTTTATGATAGAAGTGTACTAGTGAGTACACTTCTATCATCTCCATTTTACATAATGTTCATTATGAATAGGTTTTACAATTTCATTAATTATCATATAGATATATTTTTTTGACTTCGTATAAGGTGTATTGTGTTAATTTTAGAGATTCTACATAAACGTAAAATCTCCTGCGCTTAGATTCTGGCATGTGTTCCATACTTATCAATCATGATAGAGCTGGCTTCATTTAAGCCACGCACAGTGACATTCACACCATTCTTTTGAAATTTTTTTATAACAGAATCAAGCATGGCGACTGATGTTACATCCCAAATGTGAGAATGGGTCAAATCAATAATCACATCCTTTACATCCTCTTTAAAGTCAAAACCTTGCATGAATTTTTCAGAAGAACTAAAGAAGATCTGACCTCTCAACTCATATAAACGGGCCATTCCTTCAAAAGATGCTGTCACCTGGATATCATTTTCAAGTTTATTCGCCAGGAACAAGGCTGAAAGTAATACGCCTGTTAACACACCCAAAGCCAGGTTATGCGTAGCAACAACTACAATCACCGTCGCAATCATGACGAAATTACTGCTCTTAGGATTATCTTTTAACTGAGTGACAGAACTCCATTCAAAGGTACTGATAGAGACCATTATCATTACCGCTACCAATGCAGCCATTGGAATCACTTTGAGCCAGTCACTGATAAATACAACCAGAATAAGAAGAAAAATGCCCGCAGAGAATGTTGATAAGCGTGTAAGGCCACCTGATTTTACGTTAATCATAGATTGACCAATCATTGCACAACCGGCCATGCCACCCATAAAGCCAGAAGCAATATTCGCAATCCCTTGTCCCTTACATTCCTGATATTTATCACTTGGCGTATCAGTCATTTCATCCACGATAGTTGCTGTCATCATCGATTCAAGTAAACCTACAGCCGCCAGTGCGACTGAATAAGGCAAAATAATCATCAATGTTTCAATATTCAAAGGAATATCTGGAATCAAGAACATTGGAAGTGTGTCAGGTAAAGACCCCATATCGCCCACGGTCCGTACATCAATTCCTAAAGCGATTGCCAATAATGTGATTGCAATGATGCAGACTAGTGGAGAAGGGAGTAATTTTCCTAATTTGGGAACCAGAGGGAATAGATAAATAATTGCTAAACCTAAAGCAACAAAAGCATATACATGCCAGGTCACATTAATCAGTTCAGGCAATTGAGCCATGAAAATTAAGATCGCTAACGCATTTACGAATCCAATAACCACAGATTTAGATACAAACCGCATTAACTTGGCGAGCTTTAAATAGCCTGCCAATATTTGAATCACGCCTGTCAAAATTGTTGCTGCCAGCAGATATTCAAGCCCATGCTCTTTGACCAATGTGACCATAAGCAGCGCCATTGCGCCAGTGGCTGCTGAAATCATGGCAGGACGACCACCTACGAAAGAAATCACGACGGCAATACAGAAGGATGCGTATAGACCAACTTTAGGATCTACACCTGCAATAATTGAAAATGCGATGGCTTCAGGGATGAGTGCAAGACCGACGACTAATCCGGCAAGTACATCCCCACGGATGTTAGAGAACCACTGTTCTCGGACATTAGATAACATAAACATAGCCTGTTTTTTAATTTTTCAGATAGGCTAGTGATGTGATATATACAACACACAAGCGACTACACCACATCACTAGCTAGACAGTGATGAGTTATTTACAGATTTAAGAAGGTAAATAAACTTAAGGTGGCGTAGGTGTCATAAGATGAAGAAACTTTTTAGAGTAAAAAAATCAGGACAAGGGTAACAGCTAGGTACTTTTTTATAAAGCCTGGATGTATATCCAAGCTTTGTTTAATCTGTATTTTATGAAGCTTTTAGCTCCCCAAGTAATTGACCTATTTCCAAACGTGTGTAGCCGCGTTCTTTAAAGATCAAAACAATAGCCTGTTTATAATCTTCAGAAATAGCCGTTTTATATTTATTAATTAATTGCAGCTCAGCATTAAGCTGGAGATCATTTTTGATCGTCAATACTTCCGTAGAGACTTTATTAAAAATCTTGAAATTAAACATACAGGTGCTCTTTATCAATATTGTAGCGGCCCGACTACAACAAACACCTGCCTCAGCTTAGCTGGACACCCTTTCCAAAAAGATTATAGAAAAAATGAAAAGTTTCAAGTTTTACTAAACTAAAGATAAAAAGTATCAAACTTACGTATTTTAATAATAGAAGGTTGTTGAATTAGCTAATCAATTTTTAAATAATAGTACTCAAAGGAGATGGCTATCCTCCTTACACAAACCGCCAATTCTGGCTGATGATACCTACGTTTCCCTCAAGCAGGGTACGTAGTCGCGTGCTCTGCTTTTACAAAATGGAGCTACGCTATGTTTTCCCGTCATAAAGTTCTTTATTTATATATCTTTTGCTGCTCATAACTAGGAGCAGACATGTATCTTTCTCTTTTATCAATTGCTCTCGGTTCTGTAATCGGTGCCTGGCTTCGTTGGGGCATAAGTCTAAGATTTAATAGCGTATTTGAAAATATTCCTTTCGGGACAGTGATTGTTAACTTAATCGGTGCTTTTATTATTGGATTAGCTGTATCATTTTTTTCAAATAGCTCAATAAGCCCTAATTATAAGTTATTCGTTGTGACAGGCTTCTGCGGTGCTTTAACGACCTTTTCAACATTTTCAGTTGAAATTGTTGCGTTGCTACAAGCTTCAAAGTTTGAATATGCTATCTCAACAATAGCCATCCATGTAATAGGTTCATTAATCTTTACAGTACTAGGAATACTTTCCTATCAATTTTTCACTAATCATTAATAATCTAAATATTAGAAGGTAAAACAATGAGTTTTAAAAATGTTAAAGCAGGTACTAATCCACCAGATGACTTTAATAGCATCATCGAAATCCCGGCAAATGCTAAACCCATCAAGTATGAAGTGAATAAAGAATATGATGCTTTATTGGTTGATCGCTTTCTAAGTACAGCAATGTCATATCCGTACAATTACGGTTATATTCCTCAAACATTAAGCGAGGATGGTGATCCCTTAGATGTATTTGTAATAGCTCCCCATGCGGTTGCTGTAGGATCAGTAATTCGCAGCAGACCTGTCGGAGTCATGTATATGGAAGATGAAGCCGGTATTGATGCAAAGATCATTGCTGTACCTCATTCTAAGCTCACACCTCTATATAACAATGTTGAAGATCTGAGCGACCTCCCTCAGCTTCAATTAGATCAAATGAAACATTTCTTTGAACATTATAAAGACTTGGAAAAAGGTAAATGGATGAAATTTAATGGTTGGGGCAATGTAGAAGAAGCCAGACAGGAGATTCTAAAATCTATCCAAGCATACAAATAATTTAGATAAAAGGGACCCAAATCTGAGGTCCCTTTTTATGCTATTTAACATAATGGATATTATACGCAATACATTTGTATATTAATATAAATATCAGATATTTATTCAAAGCATAAAAATCTAAAAACCATAAAAAAGCCGATTTTGAAACAAGTCGGCTTTTTTATGAGCGGTTTTGATAGTTCTTGCCAATCAATTTGTTTAAAAAATAGTCTTTTTTTGCGGCTTTTCCTGATTCTATCAGGTGTCCATGGCAAAAATTATCCCCAATTTCTGCGGATAAAACCGGGACAACTTTTAGCCAGATTTGTACGCCCTGGCGCACAAACATTTAGGGATTTTGCGGCTAGGGGATCTGTAGTTTTTTGCTTATGATGAAGTCATACAGGAACAGGAAGTTCCGAAACATACAACAATAATGATAAGTTCAAGCACCAGGACGTGAGGTAGAACAGCAGCCTACCTAGCAGCCAAACACGAAAAACCCCGATATGTCGGGGTTTTTTATTGTCTAACTATGGTAATTAGTTAGTGGTATCTAATTGGTTCTGATTGATAAATTCAATCAGCGTATTCTGAATAAATTCTTCTAACTCAATACCTTGCTCTTTAATTAAGTTTTCAGCCTTTGTAATCGTTTCGCTATCTAATTCAAATGAGATTTCTGCTGAAGTCGATATCAATAAATCATAGTTGTTTTCTACGATTTTTCTAAAGACTCCCTCTGGATTATTCTTTAAGGGCACGTTGAAGGACAGTCGAAGAGCGCTGTTAATAATTTCAACATGGGTATATCCAATATGTACTGTACTTTTTCCTACAAATCCTAAGTGTTTCATAATGATTTTTAAATGTAGTGATAGCAATATCATCATACCTGAAGTAAGGATCAGAAAATATTCAAGGTGTTTCAATTAAAGATGATACTGAGCTTGATGATCTTATGGTTGATATTGTGGAATCACAAGACGAACACGAAATTTTGGCTTTAAAAGTTTCAGATTTTCTGAAAATTTAAAATAACCACAAAGACACCAACAATTCGACTTTAAAATAAGTCGGCTGATGCAAATTCTGACAAATAGATGAGCTAATTAAACATTATATTCAGCTCATATTGTGAGCCGAATATATGCTATATTTAACTCATCTTGGAACGATTCGAGTTATAGATTGAAGATGCAGGAATGGATTTGGCAAACAGAAAACTGGACAAACTTCACATGGCAAGATGAAATCATCCTGCCTAAAACTAGACAAATACATCAAAAAATAGGAATTCTTCTTGGGCAAAGTCAGCATGATTTAGCGAAAGAACAATTTACTTTAGATACTCTACTTGCCAATCTAGTTGCTTCATCAGCGATTGAAAATGAAACTCTAAATGTTTTTTCATTGCGATCATCTCTAGCTCGACGTTTGGGCGTTACTCTTGAACAACCTTATCCAAGCTCAGACAGATCAGAAGGTCTAGCGAATATCATGCTCGATGCGCTTAACAATGTGAAGCAACCGCTCACAGTTGAACGCCTCATGCAATGGCATCGTTGGCTTTTCAATGACCCGGATTGGACAATGCAACGTTTACGCATTGGTCAACTCAGAGGCTCAGAACCTATGCAGGTCGTTTCAGGTCGATTGGATTATCCTACGGTACATTTTGAAGCTCCTCCTAGAGAGGGGCTAGAAAGTCGCTTAAATGCCTTTATCGAGTGGTTTAACCATAGTCTGACCGATTCCTTGCTTGACCCCCTTTTACGCGCAGGCATTACTCATTTATGGTTTGTGACGCTACATCCTTTTGATGATGGTAATGGTCGTATTACACGTACACTGACAGATCTTGCCCTGGCTCAAATGGATGAACAGAGCATTCGTTTGTATGCCATATCTCCTGCGATATTAAACAAACGCAAAAGTTACTATGACATCTTGGAGCAAACCCAAAAAAATGATTCCAATATCACAGATTGGCTGGTCTGGTTTTTAGATACCTTGAATGACAGCCTTGAAACAACCTTAAAGCGGATCAATCGAACTTTATTTAAAAGTCAGTTTTGGCATAAATATTCTAGTTTAGACCTGCATGAAGGGCAACGAAAGGTTTTAAACCGTTTATTGGATGGCGGGGAAAATGGCTTTGAACATGGCATTAGTGCCTCACAATATCAAAAGGTTGCTAAAGTCAGTAAGGCAACAGCTACCCGCCACTTATCTGACTTGCTTGAAAAAGCATGTATAGTCAAATTAGAAGGTGGTGGACGTAACACACGTTATCAAATCAATACTCAATTATAGAAAGACAAAGAGATTAACTATGATGAATTACTTTGCACAGGATCCCTTCTAGGTAATGTTACCTAGGAGGAATCATGAAAAAACTGAAATATCAGTACCAACAGTCTATCAAAGCACATCCTCATGATTATTTTTGGAAAAAATATCCTAATCTGAGAAGTGTTTATTTTAAAAAGTTCAGTACGCAACAAGAAAGAAGTTTTTATTTCATGCATTGCATTGAATATAAAGACTATCCGCTCAAAATACGTGTTGCCCGTGGTAGTGGTTTGCCCTATGTTTGGGATGATTTCCCGACTTATGTCTATAAATTTTCCAAAAGTTGGAAGCACAATTCCAAACGGAAAAACCAGTACTATAAAGAACATGCGAAATGAGAGCACTTGATAAGCTTACTGGATAAAAATTGAAGTCTGACCCGTTTATCCTCAGCGCAAAATAGTCAAATCTTGATGAGAGGCTTTCAGCACATTGTGGACATACATGGCAATGCTCCAGATTTTCCAAACAATTCTATGCTTTGAAATGAAAGCTGTTATTTTGTAGGATCAAATGACCGCATTCCGTATTTTCTTTCATGTCAGAAACCCAACTCAGTCTCAGTGAATACCTGACCACCGTACAGGAAGTCATCCAGCTGACTTTCGATGAAGCGGTATGGGTCAAAGCCGAGATCCGTAATCTCAGCATCAAAGGCGGGCATTACTATCTGGAACTGGCAGAGAAAGATGAAGACAGCCATAAAGTGATTGCCAGCTGTAAAGGCACCCTGTGGAAATTCACCGCACAAAAAATCGTGTTAAGGTTTGAACGGGAAAGCGGAATTGAACTGTCCAGAGACTTGAATGTCCTGATCAAGGTCAAAGCCAAATTTGATCCGCAATATGGTTTCTCCGTCAATATTGAAGATATCGACTCCAGCTTCACCTTAGGTGACATTGCCAAACGCTATCAGCAGATCCTGCAGCGCCTGACCCAGGAAGGCCTGCTCAATAACAACAAACAGCTACCGGCACCTTTTGATTTGCAGAACGTACTGGTCATCGCCCCGGAAAATGCCGCCGGGCTGGGAGACTTTAAAAAAGATGCCGATGCCCTGGCTCAGGCGGGTGTCTGCCACTTCGTTTATCATTCAGCCACCTTCCAGGGCAATACTGCCCCAACCAGCATCATGCAGGCTCTGGCCAGTGCACTCAGGCAGTGGGCTCAAGATTACCAGACCGCTCCCGACCTAATTGTGATCATCCGTGGGGGTGGAGCAGTGAATGATCTGGCGTACCTGAACGACTATGATCTGGCTGCACTGTTGTGTAAAAGAACAGTGCCGATCTGGGTGGGCATTGGCCACGAGAAAGACCGCACCATTCTGGATGAAATCGCGCATCGCTCCTTTGATACCCCAAGTAAAGTCATCGCCGGGATCCGTAACCTGATTGTCGAACGGGTCAATGAAGCCAGTACTGCGCTGCAAACCATCAAACTGCTGTCCCAGCATCAGCTGACCGCCTATCAAAGCCAGAATGACCAGTATCTGAAAACCATCCAAACCCTGGCACAAAGCCAGCTCAATGATGCGCAGCGTAGCGTTGATCTGCTGAAAAGCGATACCCAGTATTTTGCCCAGCAACAGCTGCGGCAGGCTGTACAGCAGACCGAATCCCTGATGCGGGAAACCTTGCTACAGAACCCACGAAACGTGATGGCTAAAGGCTATGCGATTGTCCGCAGTCAGGGCAAAGCCATCCGCTCAGTGCAACAAATCACTGGCCAGCAACTCCAGATCGAACTCCAGGATGGCATGATTGATGCCACCGTGACACAGGTAAATACACATGAACAATGAAGAACTCAGTTTCAAACAGGGCTACGAGATTCTGAAGAAGAATGCCGAACTGCTGGAATCGCAGGAAGAACCGGATATTGATAACCTGATGGCGATCGTTGAAGAATCCATGACCGCCTACAAAGCCTGCAAATCAAGGATTGAGGCGGTTCAGCAGGCGCTCAATGACACCTTTAAGGAATAGAAAAAAAGCCTAAGGACCATAAAAACGCTTTGTCTGTTCAGTACGTATTCCTGTACTTAACTGTATAAAACCATGTGTTAGGTACAAAAATATGGACTTAACGATAACGATCAAACCGGATCTGAGCACTCGACCGATTGAACAGGAGAATACCGTCCGTTACTGCAATCCATGCCGGTCTACCTATCAGTGTTTTGAATCTCGTGAAAAACCCCGTGTTCATCTACCTGCATGTGTGGAATCGGGGTATGGGTCAGTTCTGCGATCGCAATCAGGTTTGCGGACATTTGCTTGCCCAATAACGCTCTAGCTTCCGTTACTTTGTCAGAAACTTCACTGGCTTGAGTTGATTCTTCTACAGGGATTTCGTCCTTTGTTGTTTTAGCCATGCGATTTAAGCCTCCTGAGTTGCTTGCAATATGATGAGCTCAATGTTTTACCATAGCGATATGAGTATCTTCCCAGCAGCGATCCGTCCGCAATAGGGGGGCAGGATAGATGTCCGGTTGTTAATTGTCACCTGTTTAACCTAAAAAGGGGTGTTGGCTTAATGGGTAATTTTCAATAATCCCTGCCAGCTGAAATAGTTCTGGGTCAGATGTGTCCGGTTCATCGACCATTTCCGCTGTGGTAAATAACACGATCCCACTGCCAGTTTAGTCTTGCCATATCTGGCTTGCACGGCTTCTAAAGCCTGCATCAGCTGTTCGTTGCTTTCACGCTGGCGATGGTCTGTAAGCAGATCAGGCACATAGCGGGTCTTGCTGACCAGACCGGTCAGAATCACCCCACATTTTTTATACTTTACCTCTGGCTTATAGATGCCTTGCAGTAACTGCATCGCAGCATGAATCAGATCAAGTACACAGTCCGTGGGTTCCGGGAATTCAAAGGCCAACGATTTGCTGTAATACGCTGTGTTTTGATCAAAGGGATTGGATTGCACAAAAGCAATGATACAGCCACACAGCGAGGCATCCGCACGCAAGCGCATGACTGCATCTTGCACATACTTACCCATGGCTTCTTTCAGATCATCCAGCTCAGTAATCCGTTCTCCAAAGGAGCGGCTAGCCACAATCTGCTGCTTGGGTGCAGGAGCATCCTCCAGTTGCAAACAGGAGATGCCCTGTAATTCCAGCACCGTGCGCTGCATCAGCACTGAAAACAAACTTCCCATGCGATGCGCATCCTGCATGGCCAGATCCAGTACCGAATGGATGCCCATCTGGTTCAGCTTTTTGACCAGCTTACGTCCCACACCCCAGACTTCACCCACCTCAATTCCAGCAGACAGCGTTTCCTGATCCAGATAATCCAGCTCCAGCACATTGCATACGCCTGCAAAGCCAGGCCATTTCTTGGCAAGGTGATTGGCTAGCTTGGCTTCGGTCTTGCTGCGACCAATCCCGATGGATACCGGCAACCCGATCCAGTCCCAGATCCGCTGTTTCATCTCTCTGGCATAGCGGGTCAAGTCAAAATGCTGTGCATAACTGGTTAAATCCAGAAAACATTCATCAATCGAATAGATTTCCTGTTCATGCGGAGCCACATAACCGGCCAAAATCGAATGGAAGCGATTGGACATTTCCGCATACAGGGCATAGTTGCTCGACAGCACCACCACTTGATGCTGCCGGACAATGTCCTGAACCTGAAACAACGGAACACCCATCTTGATGCCCAGGGCTTTGGCCTCATTACTGCGGGCCACTGCACAACCATCATTATTGCTCAGCACAATCACTGGACGGTGATTCAGGCTGGGATTAAACACCCGTTCACAACTGACATAACAGTTGTTGATGTCGATCAGGGCATAAATCCGCTCGGGGCTGTTCATCTGAACTTCTTGATGACACTGGTGACTACACCCCAGATCAGCAGGGTCTGACCGTCTTTCAAATGGATATCCGCATAATCCGGGTTTTCCGCCTGTAACCAGCGTTTGTCGCCTTCAATCATCAGTCGTTTGATGGTGAAATCATTGTCGATCAGGGCCAGAACAATATCACCATGCTTGGGCTCAATACTGCGGTCCACGATCAGCTTGTCCTTCAGATCAATCCCGGCATCGCGCATGGAAAGCGATTCCACCTCAACGATAAAGGTAGCCTGCTGGTTCTGGATCAGGAACTCGTTCAGATCCAGGGTCTTGTCGATATAGTCTTGGGCTGGGGAAGGGAAACCTGCAGCCACCTTTTGCAAGGCAACCGGAATCTCATAATGTGTTCTGGCTTCAACCGGAGTAATCGAAGCAACATCATTGCGGGCTGGTTTTTTTATCTGATCCAGATACTGCCTGATCTCCAGTACACGGGCTTCGGGAACCCGGATCACTTTGGTTGGGCCTTCATGAACTGGTTTGCGACCAGCACCTTCACGGGCACCACCATGCTGAAATTCATCCATTTTACTTGTTCATCTTGATTGTGTAACATAATCAAGATGGTAAAACAGCAGTGGAAAAAAACAACTCCATTCGTCGGATTGTGTTCTGAATATCTATCTCACCAGAAGGTGGTTATAGATTACTTAGAGCAATCAAACTTGAGCTAAAAATTATTTGCAGCCCAAGCTGTTGAGGTTCAACTTCTACTGCAGAAGGTTTAAATCAAACCTGAGGGAACATGCCACGTGCATAAGAAAAAGGGCACTGTTGCAAATAACCACTAATGGTAAGCTGAATCCTCTTTTAGCTAAAGGTGCAGCATATGAATCCCTTCCATGGTCGGCATTTTCAGGGTGAAATCATTCTTTGGGCTGTATTTGTCTAGGAAAGTGGTGGCTATTCAGGGCATGGTTCAAGCATGACTTGAGTAATACTCGGGCTGTGCTCATGATTTGCTTGAGCATTACTTGCGGATTTTCCCCAACGTGCTTGGGCTGCATTTTTAGTTTTATCAGATTTGATTTGAAATCAAAATATGTATAAGTTTTTGTAGTTCTCAGATTATTTTAAGTCATTTTGGCTTTGTTGCATAAATATGTAAGCATCTGATTTAAATAAATTTAATTTTGGATCAAAAACAATCAAAACTTTTAAAATCATATAGTTATGAAATCTTTGTGCAACAAAGCCATGTCGATTTGATCCGCATTTATCTAATCAGATTTATGATCTAGATGTGTATTTCAATCAGCTTTCATATAAAAAAATTAATTTGAATGGATTGGGGAGAATTCACCTTTTGAATGTTTGTGTAAAAAAGCTGTTTATTTATCATATTCTGAAAATATTTCTTCAATTTCATCCCACTGTGGCAATTTACAATTTTTTTTATTCACTTCGAATTGTAAACCAACACCATCAAGCACACGTTCAAATATGTCAAATGAACCTGTAAAACGGCCATTTTCCATCTCTGAAATTGTTGTTTTATTGACTTTAGTTTTTTCTGCAAGACTTTTCTGTGTGTGGCCCAATCCTTTTCTGGCCAAACGTATTTTTTTACCTATTTCACCTCGTGTAGCCATTTTTTGCTCCCCAAATTTGTTAGCTATATAGCAAACTTTTAACTAATAATAGTTAATGTTCGCTATATAGCAAACTTTTATAATGACTCTTGAATGGCTAAATTGAACTTATAAGATTCAATTTAGCCTCGAATTAAGTTAATAGAATCCGTATATGTATGGCAGTTATCAATAATGAGACAGTCATATACCTCTTGAGAAGAGGAACTTCATATGCCTTGAATTTGAATGATTAGACAAAATTATGACTTTTAATTTTCTGTGTAATGAAGCTTTGTTTTATTAATATTTACCCTGAAGCCGAAGTCCTTCGGTTACGTTTAATACAGTGGTTAATCCCTCAGTAGTCTGAATCTGCTCTATCGGAATGCCTTTGGTTAACTTACTTGGTGACTTCATAAAATGTTGCATCCATTTAGTCTCTCCACCAGTTAGAGCATCTAGTGATATCGCAATACGAATTAAAATAATTGCGAGTTCTCCCTGACTTGAATCTGGATCTAACTCAAGCGAATTTAAAGTTTCCATTGAATCTAAATTGAGAACGATGGCAAGCTGCTCCTGTGTCAAACCAAGCTGCTTTGCAGAAGATAAAACAGCTTTAGCTAATACCTTTTTTTGTTTTGCAATTTTTTCTGATGTTTTATGCATGACTGATCTCAGTTTCAGACGTTGCTGATACCTAGAGTTTATACTATTTGATTATCGTTTCTCAGAGTTCAAATTTTTATTACAAACAGCTTAAAGATGAGAAACTATCATGAGATACATCAGTAACTTGAATACCCCAAGTGCTTTTACATCTTTACTTTTAAAGCAGAACTTAATTCGCCTTTCATTTTCATTCAGGCTGAAGTTTTTTGAACCTAATTTCAAACCCTGTAATGTATTCTTGAGCTGTTCTTTGCTCTGTTTAGAAAGTTCGAGGTGAAGATATTCTGTTGGAAACAGTTTACTAATAAAAGACAGAAACTTTTTCAGTTGACGTTTTTCATTTATTTCAAAAATGAACTGAGCAGAATTGGGCTGAACTTTTTCAAGATAAATTGAATAGATAGTATTGAGCTGTTTTTTATATTTACTTTGTACATTTGCATAACGCTCCTGGACATGGTGAATGACCTTTTTCTCCTCCTGATTTTTTGGCAACATAGTAACTAATGCATTAGGAGATTTTCTTAAAAAATCTGTGGTAAATAACCTCGATGATTTTTTTTGGTTTACACAGGAGGTTTTCAAATGCAGAGCTCTGGCACGTAATTTTTGCGCGATTTGCAAAGGAATGGCTTCAGGTAACAGAAGGTCTTGCTCTTTTTCTACTGCAAGAATGTGATGCAATAGTTCAAAAGTCACCTCTGAGTCATGAGCTCCTAGCATCAGTGAATCAGGTGATTTCTGTTGCCCTGGTTGATATTGATGATCATGTTGCTTGTAACGGTCTTTAGTAAGTCGGTCAAATAAAAACTGTTTGATCGCCCGTTGCTGTACAGGATATTTAATAGCATCATCATGTTTCAGAATATTGAAATAGGCTTCTTTAGGGAGTGGACTTTCGATTTGATTCAATTGGTAGCTAATTGCCAGGTGCATTAAATGCAGATAGCTTGAACAGGTCGTTTCAGGGGTTAAGTGCCCGGCAAAATGAGAAAGTGCATACCAGGTTTGCTGAGTATTTCTGTTTCGTAGCAAGGCATAACGTATACGTAATTGCTCATGTGGGCTATAGTCAGTAAATGCATTTGCAAGAGTTGAGTTTTTTAAAACCAGGTAAAGATGATTAAATGCAGAATGGCGCAGACTATGGTAAGTAAAATTGTGTTCTCCAAAAACGGGCTGGATCAATTGTTTCAATAGGGAATTCACTTCATTTTCATGAGTTTCTTCTAAGGACTGTTTTAAAAACAGCGGTTGTGCAACTGATTTTCCTTGTTCTTTTAGCAGACGTTTTCTATTCTGACTATATGTTTTAAATGCATGTAATTCGTCTGCTTTAAGTAGATGATGCAGAGGAATCTTGCGGTAAGCAGAGTAGCTTTTTTGATTTTTATTGCGATTGTTGCGAATGGTGAGCATCACAGCATCTTCACTAATAAATAAATCACGTACAAAGATATTCAATGTTTCATTGATCCGTAGTCCGACTCTGAACCCCAGAATAAAAATCAGTTTAAATATATTTTTATCCTGAATCGAAATATCTTGAGTATTTTCGAGCTGCTCTAGCATGTGGTGAAAAATATGGGGCGAGATCAATGCGGTTCTGCAGATTTTTACCTGGATTAAATTATCCAGATCAACAGTGGGTGCGTTAAAAAATAAGGTCTGTTTGTGATGAAACTCCTGTAGACGTTTTTGTAAAGTCGCTCTAGTTGTTTCTTTCTTTAATAGAAGCATTTCTCCATACAGATCTTCAAAATCAGCATCTGAAAATGATGAAATATCTTTGTCTTGCGTTGCCTGCAGCCAATGGACTGCAAATTGTGAAAACATGGTTTTTAGAGAGCTTTGTTTAATTGGCTGAAAATCTGCGCGTATAAGCTTGCGCTTAAATCGTTGCTGCTGCTGAATAATATGATTGAGAAGGTCCAGTTGAGGTTCCGTTACTTTTGAGCGTAGAATGCTCCACAGCAGCAAACGTTCCAAGGCTGGAGATTGTTCTTTAGCATATAATTCTATGAGTTGATCGCTATAGTTTTTTGCACGAATAGCTTGACGTATTTCTACTAAAATATCGGCTATATCTAATGCAATAGTGACTGTAGACTGGTCCTGAGGGTTCTCATAAACTTTCTGAATCGTATGGGTAGGCGTGGGTTCAGGTTGAATAAAATAAGCTGCTAATTGTTTTTCAAGAGGACTGGAACTGTAAATTTCATTTTTTAAGATACAAATGGACATTTGATCTAGCCCGCTGTTTTTCAGGAACTGTGTATAGTAAAAACCGTATTTTAACAGGTCTTTACAACGCACCTTTTCCTCAGGGAAGCATTCAATAATACAAGCGTTAATCAGATGTTCTGCATCTTCAATATCTGAAAATAAATCAAATTTTTGATGTTTTAGTCTGTAGATCCAGCATTTCACAATGTCGTGTAGCACAAACGTTTTTGTATAGCTGACTGAAAAATCAGGGTCATTTATCCGCTGATTACCGAAATGCCGGTTCGGGATTTCGAGTGTAATCATATGATTTAGATTTAAAAAACTTTGAAATTTCTTTGTTTTTAAAATGATTTTTAAAAACTTTTGCAGTTCGGCATGGTTATAAATGCCATTAAATAATATTGAACTGATCAAGCAGAAGCCAAGTGATTGGGTTGGACTGAAGTCATTATGTCGTGTCCAGTAAGCAATCATATTTTTGGCAAATTGAGTAACTTTTTTACCATGTTTTAAGGTTTCAATATTTTGTAGTGGCAGAGACCTTTCGTGCCTCACGGGGGCAGCAGGCACCGGATAGTGGTGATCCGATGAAAGATTAAAGCGCTTGATATATTTAGCAAATTCTATACGTGCTATTTGGTAGCTTCGGATATTGGATTTACAGCGCTCTAAAAGCCGGTCATCAATTTGTCGATAAACTTCAGGATAATTTTCAGGTGTCATCTTTGAGCATTTTTCGCTAAATAATTGCAGAAGAAACGCTTTTCTCTCTCTATGTTTCTTTAATCGTTTGAGCGAGTGAGGATGTTTGCTCATGTAATCATTATTCCTGTGAAACTTGACATGCTTTTAAGTTCTAAAATTTCGACCAGCTTGTCTTGTGCTGCTCTAATTTGATCGTAATCTGTTGTCTCAAAACCTGAATAGCGGTCAAACAGTTCCTGCATAGCTTCGTCATGACCAAAGATGCCTTTTATTAGATCTTCATTGCAGTATTGGGCAAAAAAATAGCGAGCGAAGTGGCGGGTCCAATTGCGCTGTAATGCTATTTCAGTACAGTATTTTTGAATATCAGAAAGTTCCAGATTTCGGATATATCCTTGTGGATCGTAAAATAATAGAAAGGGGCGTTCCCCCTCGAAGACCTCTTGGATTGCTTGTACTTGTTCTTGCGACAGATAGGCTTTAGTGAGGTGCAGAAAATGTTTCAAATACTTTAGGTAATGCTGTATTTCATCACGAAGAAAATTATTAAAAGGTAAATAGCGTCCAATGGTGCCCAAATAACGCTGCTCTTTATCTGCAACAGCCATCAATTGATTGTCGAGGTCAATATAATCTAGATTGGGGGGGAAGGACTCACTTGGTCGTGCTGAAGTTATCAGCATGCAAATATGCCACAGCCAGATTGAATAATGATTTAACGTCTGAAATGGATTCGGATGTTCCCGCACTCGTTGGTCAAGCTGGTGAAAAAATGATTTAACAAATGGTAGATTAGGTGTCTGCTGACTACCAAAAGAATGCGGGTTACTGAATTCTTCAAGATATTCAGTTTCCAGCTGAGGAACAGTCAAAGTTAGAATTTGAGTATAAATATTAATAATATCCACGATTTGTGTTGAAAAGTAATGGCATGGAATATAGTGCTGAACACTTTCTCCATTAAGCAATTTGCTTTCCAGTTCATACTCAAGTTCATTCAATGCAATATCACTGAGTAAGCGCGGAAGATTTTGTGTTGTTAACTGGAAGGTCAGCCCTTTATTAATTTTTTGTAAATACTCCTGTATCTTGGAATCAATCTCAACACCATCCATTTTTTTCAACTGACTTAGATTTTCCAGATAATATTGAGGCAGAGGAATCGTAAAAGAATTCACGGTATTCAACCGATGTTTTCTTAAAACAAAATCCTTGAATTTTGAGACTTCAAAGCTTTGCTTAAAGAAACATTTTTGGGGTTTCAGTGATACTTCTTTGTTTTTCGTACTGACTCGTAAATTTTTTTGAAATACCGGCAGATCTTTATAATGAGTAAGACTGAGGGCTGAAAATAAAAGCAGGGTATGAATTGGAGAGTTTTCTGCCTGTTCTAATAAAATTTGCATAATGTACTGTGCGGTAGGCAAATCGAAGACCCGAGGATTCGGCTTGCTCATTAGCTCATTCTTGTTTTGATGCAGAATTTTATTTTTGAGATTATTGATCTGAGCTGTAATAGAACATTGCTCTAGTGAGTTAAATTCAAAATTATGATCTTCAACTTTTTCTATAGTTTTATCCTCAGGTGGCTGTTTTGCCACACCTCGCTCAAAATGAGTTTGATATGTTTTTTCTCCATCAAGTGAAATTCTTAATGTCTTTTTAACGTCAGTTTGAGACTGTTTTGGGGTGTTTGGATTACTTTGACGATTTCTTTTTTGACGTTCTGATTGAATATGGGTATACGTATAAATAACGCGGATTTCTGCCAGTTGGCCCATTTCCCTTTTCTCTAAACTCTCTTTAGATTCGTCAAATAATTTTCCATTCTCAGTTTCAGCTTCTTTTAGAAATTTAACAAGATCGTCTAATTCGATCGGAAGAGACGGTAAAAAATTGTAAAGCCAATAGTATTCTTTCTTTGTACTTGCTAAACGAAAACGCCTACATAGATTAGCTACAGTTGCTGTATGTTCTTTACTATTCAGTAACTCGATACATTGAGTATTGAAAATAGCCCATTTCAGTGCATTTGATTGATATGCTGATGGAGTGTTGATCAGTGCCAAGAGATAATGCGCCAATGGATATTTACTAATCGATAGATCAGTAGGATGCTGAGTCATAATTTTAATTAGTTTAACGACTTCAGTTGGTTGGATGAAATCATTCAGCTTAAAGAAGTCCTGATCATTTTTCAGTTTTGCTTCCGCCAGTGCTTGATAGAAGTCTCGAAATGGCTCAAGCTTTAATTCTTGAGTATCTTCTAAATAACTATATCCGTTCATTATGCAATTCCCTCCAGAATCTTTTCTAATGACAGTGGGCCGGCATAATTTGAAACAGAACTTACTGGACTTTTGGATTTAGACAGTCCTGATAATTCTCGTAGATGATCGATAGTTAAAACTTCATGACCGAAAACGTCCTGAAGATGTACAGCTAAGTATTGTTCATTTAGCCAATTTGAAATGACGTCTAAGCCATGAATTGATTGATGTAATCCGGAACACAGTAAGGCCCTTACTTCGCTTAAAGCCTGGATGGTGAATTCGTAGGAATTATTTTTCTCATAAGCTCTGAACTTGAATTCATTTTTATTTTTGCTGTAAAAATAGGCATAGATCCAGCTGAAATGACTACTAAAAAAATAGAGGTCCGGTTTATTAGTTGTAAGGAGCGGGATGTTGATATTCTGTTTAAAAGTAAAATCCAAATGATAGCTTTGCTGTTTTTCATTAAGTTGAAAAAATAAAGCGATCCAAACTTGGTAGGCGTGCATACATTTTGGATAGCATATTAATTGCAGATTTTTTGCAGGTACGCGGTAATTGGGTATGCTTTTCTTTTTTACAGACATACAGTGATACTTCCCCATATTTGTGCCAAATGGCTGAAAATAAAACAATAATATTCATATAATTTTCAATAGGGGGTAATGGCTAAAAATACCATATATTGTGTTTTTAGATTATTTAAATCACTATATATAGTTATCTGTTGTTTGTAAAAGTGTGATTTAAATCAAAAATAAATAAGTTTTTTCTAAGCAGGGGACAAATTTAACTTGATTGATACCGGGAGCCGTATATGGAAATTAAACAACTGAAACAGGTAGAAGTCGTTACCGATGTTTTATGTGATGTATGCAACCAATCAACGAAATTGGAGTTTGGAACTTTATCGGCACATTGGGGCTATGGCTCCAGGCATGACGGGGAATGATATGAATTGCAGTTATGTGAAAAATGTTTCTTTTATGCCTTGGCAATATTGAAAAAAGAGCGAGCAGATGAGTTTATGTTTGAGGAAAATTTTGACCCTTCGACCCTAGAGAGGGTAGGCTTGAAGTGAACCTATCATCACGATAGGTTCTAAGAATCCAGAAAATACTGATTCATATCCACGCTAGCAGCTTCATTTTTAATGGCGAGTAAGTGATTCAGGAAAAATATTGTTCTTTGCTTCAAGGTCACTGAGTTCTGAAAAGGCTTGAATACCGCCTGCAGCTTTAATTCCATCTAAAGCAACAGATAGAGCTTCCTGATCTGACGGGAATGTTTCATCCCATACCGTAGAAGTACCATTTTGGTTTACCACTTCCAGTGTCCAGTCACTATCGGGTAATCGATAAATTAGAACTTCAATTTGCTCATTATCCTCTTTTAAAATTTGAGACAAGGGAGAATCGATTAAATCATTTTCATCATAATCCATAGTACTGTCATGATCAGACATCAGCGGCAGCCTTTATTGTATTTAACATCCGTCCATAGTAATGAATGAATTAAATTTTGCCTAGCAGTGGATATTATGGGGTACAAAGAATGGCTAAATTCAAAAAATAATTGCCCCGACAATAAAACAAAATAATCCAAAAATCACCCAAATCCAGACATTCAATTTGGGTTGCTCAGTATGGGATGTATAGAACGATTGCTGTTCCTGAGTAGGATTTTTTGGGTTGCCAACTCTGTTCTTATAGGGCTGGTGTTTTGAATAGGATAGGCCTGTGCCAGGAATACCAATGCTGGTTCGGGCGCCTTTTTTGCCAATATTTAACGAAGCACCGGGTTTGCCAATGCTTGCACTGCTTATACCTTTGTGTGTCAGATTAATTTTTAATCCAGGTAGCAGTTTAATACTCTTGCGAAATCTGAAGCCCATATTTTTTCCATTTACAAGAACCAGTTTGGTTTCTATCTCAGTTGTCCGGATACAGTGAAATAAGAGTTTGATTCATTCATAGGACTGATCATTTGACTTATCTAGTGAAAAATCAGTATGTTCTTTAACATAAGATATTGGCTTTTAGACAATGAATCAAACATCAAATTATTACAATCAACATGCTCAAGCATTTTTTGAAAATACCTATCAGGTTGAAATGGAAAGTCTTTACGCACCATTTCTAAGATATTTGCCGGAACAGGCATTGATCCTAGATTTGGGCTGTGGCTCGGGGCGGGACACTTTGGCATTTAAGAAAAAAGGCTATCAAGTTGAGGCAATTGATTATTCTGCCGAGCTGGTTAAAAAGGCCAGGGAGCTGACCAATATTGAAGTACGTCAGCAAAGTTTTTATGACCTAGCTGAGAATAATAAATACGATGGTATTTGGGCTTGTGCATCTCTTTTACATTGTGAAAGAGATCGCCTAACTGAAGTGCTGGGGCTTATATTCAAAGCATTAAAGCCAAATGGTGTGTGTTACATGTCTTTTAAGTATGGCAATACAGACCGTGAGATAGAGGGGCGTAGCTTTACTGACTTGAATGAACAGCAAGCTCATGACTTACTTAAGCAGATCGATCAGGCTTTACTGTTACAACAATGGATTACTGTAGATAAACGTCCAGAGCGTACAGAAGAGTGGATGAATATTCTGATTAGAAAAGTGCAGGCTTAGATATGTTATTCAGTATAGCCGAAATACCAACCCCTCAAGAACAGTTGAAATTCTTAAAGCATATTCAGCAGATTTTGCAGTCAGGGACTTTTACTTCGACATATAAGTTTGCTTTGCTGATAAGTATCACGCGTCTGGCGATTGAACAGGGGCAAGATACTGGTGCTGCGTTGCATTTAGAATATCAGGATATTGCTGAAAAGTTTATTGACTTATACTGGAAACAGTCACTGCCGTTTCAGTTTAACCAGTATGAGCCTTTTACTATTCATCAAAGCACTGGTAAGCAGGCAAAGATCATCAGTGAAATCCAGAAAGCACAGCAACAATTCAAGACCTTGGCCGCGTTGAGAAAGGATGTACTTTACTGGAACAGGTTGAAGCGAGCAGTTGCGACAACGGTCAAGCAAATGCCGGTGGTGTATTTACAGAACCTGAATGGTCAAGCGGTGGAGTTTCTTTACCATTTGGAAGATTGCAAACAGTCCCTCAAGCTTTTACCCAAAGTGATGTATTGCTTGAGACAGTTTAGTGAAATTATTGAAGAGTTGTGCCAGAAGCGCTGGATTGATTTTGTTCGGCTAAACAAGCAGAACCTAGTGGTACTGGATGGTTTGCCTGACTTGGATGAATTCATGTTTGCCCCGAGTCGCAATCAACTGGGGCAGGTCGCGGACTTCTTAATTGATTTACAGCAATGCCAGTGTTTTTACTGTGGAAAAAGCCTAAAAAACTCAAAATATGCTGTAGATCATTTTATCCCCTGGTCTCTATATCCTGCCGATACCGGACATAATTTTGTCCTGGCGGATGAAAAGTGCAACTCACAAAAAAGTAATTATTTGGCGTCAGAACAATTTCTGCAACAGTGGCAGGAGCGGAACTATCTACATGATCAATCTATTGTTCGGGAAATTTCTCAATTAGGTTTTTTAACCGATCTGCAACGTTCGCATCGGGTTGCCGACTGGGCGTATAAGCAGGCAATAGAGAATGAATATTTAGTCTGGCTAGGTGGAAAAGATAAACATATATTAGGTGTTTAGTCCCATATCTGGAGTACTTTAATGTCTTTATTTTTCTGTAGTGAAGATTACTGGAGTAGGCTGCTATATAGTTTAGATTATGTCTCTATCTAGCGCCTGAATTGACAGATTACATCGCTTGACCACGACAATTCATGTCCTTGTCCACCTTTTTACTGCTGCATAATTTAGAATTTTAGGTAAAATCATTTTATTAATGATTTACTTATTTGGACTCCTATAACAATGACCCACGTACAACTGCAACAATTACAAAAACAACTTTGGAATATTGCCAATACTTTGCGTGGCACCATGGGCGCCGATGAATTCCGTGATTACATACTGGGTTTTATTTTCTTTAAATATTTATCAGAAAAATCGGTGAACTTTGCCAACGAGTTGCTCGATGGTGAAGACCTCAGCTTTTTAGAATTAGATGAAAATAATGCTGAGCATGTGCCTTACATTGAAGAAATTAAAAAGAATGCCATTGCCGAAGTCGGTTATGCGCTCACACCAAAACAGCTATTCCACACTCTCGCCGAGCGTAGTCGTCAGGGCAAATTCATTCTGGATGATTTAACTGCGACCTTAAAATCGATTGAACAAAGCACGTTAGGCACCGACTCTGCCGATGACTTTGCCAACCTGTTTGAAGATTTGGATCTAAACTCGACCAAGCTCGGCAATAATGCCAGTGACCGTAATGCACTGGTGGCGAAAGTCCTCAGTCATTTAGATGACATTGATTTTGATATTAGTAATACCGAAGCCGATGTACTGGGGGATGCTTACGAATACCTGATTGGTGAATTTGCCTCAGGCGCGGGCAAAAAAGCGGGGGAATTTTACACCCCGCAAACAGTATCGACTTTACTGGCGAAGATTGTCACCCAAGGCAAAGAGCGTTTACGTTCAGTCTATGACCCGACTTGTGGTTCAGGTTCATTATTGCTTCGGGTAAAACGTGAAGTGAAAGATGTCGATATGATTTACGGTCAGGAAATGAACCGTACCACCTATAACTTGGCACGCATGAACATGATTTTGCATGATGTTCATTTTGCCAAGTTCGACATCAAGCAGGAAAACACTTTAACCCGTCCGCAGCATTTAGATAAAAAGTTTGATGCGGTGGTGGCGAATCCGCCATTTTCTGCAAAATGGTCTGCCGATCCGTTATTTTTACAAGATGAACGTTTTGCTGCGTATGGCAAACTGGCGCCAAGTTCTAAAGCCGATATGGCTTTTGTACAGCACATGCTGTATCAACTGGATGATAACGGCACTATGGCGGTGGTGTTACCGCATGGCGTATTGTTCCGAGGTTCGAGTGAGGGCGTGATTCGTCAGTATTTGATTGAACAGATGAACGTGGTGGATGCGATTATTGGTCTACCCGCCAATATTTTCTATGGCACGTCTATTCCAACCTGTATTTTGGTGTTGAAGAAAAACCGTGAGCAGAGCGGCAATATTCTATTTATTGATGCCAGCAATGATTTTGAAAAGCAGAAGAATCAAAACAAGTTATTGCCTGAGCATTTGGATAAGATTGTTGCGGCATTTGAAAAGCGTGAAAATATTGAAAAATATGCGCATGTGGCGACTTTGCAAGAAGTGAAAGATAACGATTACAACCTGAATATTCCGCGTTATGTGGATACTTTTGAAGCGGAAGCCGAGATTGATTTAGATGCCATTGCAAAACAGCTTCAAGCTTTGGAACAAGACAGCCAAAAGACCGATGCCGTGATTAATGGTTTCTGTGCCGAGCTAGGCATTGTTTCGCCTTTTGCGGAGGTGAAGTAATGGCTGCGCCAAAATTAAGGTTTAAAGAGTTTGATAATCAATGGGATAAAATAAAGATTAACGATCAAGCCCAAACTGTTACAAGTGGCTCACGTGATTGGGCTCAATATTATTCTGAATCTGGTGATAAATTCATTCGTATGACCAATCTTGTACGAGATGGAATTTACTTGGATTTATCAGATTTAAAATTTGTTCAGTTGCCTAAAGATTCAAATGAAGGAAAAAGAACAAGTTTAAAATTTGGCGATATTTTAATTTCTATTACCGCTGAATTGGGTAAATTAGGTTGGATTCCCGAAGGTTTAGGAACAGCTTATATTAATCAACATACTGCCTTGGTGAGAATGAAAGACAGCGTTGATTCTAAATTCATTGCTTATAGTCTTTCGACTGAAAAATATAATAATAAGCTTAATAGCTTAAATGACTCAGGCGCAAAAGCAGGATTAAATCTTGGAACTATTAGAAACTTTGAGTTAATTGTTCCTCCAAAAGAAGAACAAACCAAAATCGCTTCTTTTCTTTCCGCAGTGGATGAAAAGATTAGTCAACTCACGCAAAAACATGCGCTGCTGAGCCAATATAAACAAGGCATGATGCAAAAGCTATTTAGTCAGCAAATTCGTTTTAAGGCGGATGATGGCAGTGAGTTTGGGGAGTGGGATTATTTAGAATTAAATGAAGTCTTGGACTATGAGCAGCCAACCAAATATATTGTGAAATCAACTGACTATGATAGTAGTTATTTAACCCCTGTTTTAACAGCAGGAAAAACATTCATTCTTGGTTATACAAATGAAACAAGTGGTATTTTTGAAGGTGATAAAGAAAATGTGATTATTTTTGATGACTTTACAACAGCTTATAAATTTGTAAATTTTAGGTTTAAAGTAAAATCATCAGCAATGAAAATCTTAAAATTAAACCATTTTCAGAATAATATTTTCTATATTTATTCAGTCTTTAGCCTTTTGAATTTACCTTTAGGTGATGAACATAAACGACGTTGGATTTCAGAGTATTCCAAACAGGAAATACCTGTTCCCTGCCTAGAAGAACAAACCAAAATCTCTAATTTCTTATCTGCCATCGACCAAAAAATTGAAGTAGTGGCACAGCAAATTGAACAAGCCAAACATTGGAAAAAAGGCTTGTTGCAGCAGATGTTTGTGTAGAGGGATCTCATGTCTGAATGGTTATTTCCTGTTAATCCTGCAATTTATGATATAGATCGTGCTTATCATGATGCACATCAAATATGTTGGGCAAAATACGATTTTGAATTCCAAATTAATGACATTCTATTTTTGTATGTGACAGAGCCAATAGGAAAAATTCAATATCAATATCAAGTTGTTGGATTTGCAGGTCAATCTGATTTGCCAGAAAAAGATAGAGAATATTGGTTAGATCAAAAAGAATTAGAGGCATATAAAGGTGATTACTTTCTAATTCAACCAATTGAAAAAGTTGAGAAAGCATCACTGTCTAGACGATATTTAGCCGAACTAGGTCTAATCACACCAAAAGATACTTTGCAGTCGCATAAGACCACTAAATTTGTAAAAGGTAAATCTTTAGATAAGGTTGAAGCACATAAAAAATTGCTTAGTTATATTGCTGACCAGTTTAGTAATGTTGAAGAGACCAACTATCCTGATGAAGCAGGTGTGAATAGCCCCAAATTTTTTGAAGGCAAAAAACTAACTGTTACTGTAAATGGCTATGAGAGATGTCCCAAAGCGAGAGCTGAATGTATTGCCATTTATGGGACTCGTTGCTATGTCTGTGGCATGAGCTTTGAACATACCTATGGCTCATTTGCTAAAGATTTTATCCATGTACATCATATTGAGCCATTAAATACGATTGGTGAAGAGTATGAGGTTGATCCTAAAGAAGATCTAAGACCTGTCTGCCCAAATTGTCATGCAATGCTGCATAAAACCGAAAATGGTATTCCAATGACAATTGAGAGATTAAAACTTTTATATAGCGTTTCTTTGAGGAATCCGCTTAGACAAACATTTGAAGAATAAATAATTCGAGATTTTTAATGCAGCTTTATCAAACCCAAGCACAGTCATTAGTAGAACTTACAGAAGATCCTTTTCGTTTGGAAAGAGAAATTCAAAGCCTGTTTGAAAACAATCTTTACAGTTTTACAGGTCTGGAATTCATCAAGTCTGAATTCACCATTAAAAATAACCGTATTGATACACTGGCTTTCGATCCTGAAAGCCAAGCTTTCGTAATTATCGAATATAAGCGAGAACGCAATTATAGCGTGATTGACCAAGGCGTTTCTTATCTGAATCTGATGCTCGACTATAAGGCTGATTTTATCGTTGAGTACAATGAGAGCCAGAGCAAACAGCTTAAACGTCAGGATGTCGACTGGTCCCAGAGCCGAATCATCTTTGTTTCACCGAGCTTTACCGACTTTCAAAAGCAGTCCACCAATTTTAAAGATTTGGGCATTGAGCTGTGGGAAATCAAACGCTATCAAGGTGGAATTGTTTCAGTCAATCCATTGCAGAAAGCCAAATCAGCCCCTTCAATCAAGCAAGTGCAAAAGGTTGAGTCTGAAGATATTCAAAAGATTGCCAAAGAAATCCAGCAATATGATGAAGCCTATCACTTGGCGGATAAGTCCGATGACATCAAAGAGCTATATGAGCAATTCAGGGACTCAATTCTGGGCTTAACCACCGATTTAGAGGTTCATCCCAAGAAAATGTACATAGCCTTCCGTAAGGGTAAGCGTAACTATGTCTATATGAGTATTGGGACAAAGCAAATTCGTATATGGCTGAATATGCCTTTTAATCAACTGGATGACCCGAAACAGCTCGCGAAAGATGTGACCAATATTGGACATTGGGGAAATGGTGATTGTGAGGTGATCGTGTCAGATACAGAAAATTTAGAATATATCTTGAGTTTAATTAAACAAACATTGAAGTGAATAATTTAAGATTTTAGAGGGGAAGGAAATGACAGTACAAAGCGAATACCAACTTGAAAATGAATTGATTAGCCAGCTCAAGCAATTGGGTTATGCCTCAGTGACGCTCAAGGATGAAAGCCAACTACTGTCAAACCTCAAAACCCAGATTGAACGCGCCAATGGACTAGCGCCTCTGTCAGAAACGGAATGGAAACAAGTCATCAGTTTTTTAAATACGGGCACCGTGTTTGAGCGCGCCAAAAATCTGCGTGATCTGTTCCCAGTCAAATTTGATGATGGAACCAGTAAACACCTTTTTTTCCTGTCCGATGACCCAAGCAAAAATATTTATCAGGTCACCAATCAAATCACTATCGACCACCGCGACTATAATGGCAGAACCAGCCGTTTTGATGTGACCTTACTTGTGAATGGTCTGCCACTGGTACAGATCGAGCTAAAAAAACGCGGCATGGAAATCGCCGAAGCCTTTAATCAAACGCAACGCTATATTCGTGAAGCCTATTGGGCAGGGCAAGGCCTGTTTGGTTTTATTCAGCTCTTTGTCATTAGTAATGGTGCCAATACCCGTTATTACTCCAACGGCACCACAGGCATCGAGTTTGCCTTTCCCTGGGCTGATGTTACCAATAAACATATCAATGAAATTGTCGACTTTGCCGAAGCTTTTTTAAATCAGCAGCATCTGACCCAAATGCTGACCCAGTACATGGTGCTGCTAGAAACCACCAAAAGCCTGATGGTGCTGCGTCCCTATCAGATTTATGCAGTACAGAAAATTGTGGAGCATGTGCAAAACTCCGATCAGAACGGCTATATCTGGCACACTACAGGTTCAGGCAAGACCCTGACTTCTTTTAAAGCCAGTCAGATCATCATGCAAATGCCTGATGTAGAAAAAGTCCTGTTTGTGGTCGATCGTAACGACCTCGACACACAAACCTCACGTGAGTTTAATGCTTTTAAAGCCGACAGCGTGGACAGCACCGATAACACATCGACCCTGGTGAAACAGCTGGATCAACGCCACGACAAACTGATTGTGACCACCATCCAAAAACTCAATCGAGCTATCAGTACCGACCGTTATTTAGAATCGATTGATTATCTTAAAAATAAAAAAGTGGTGTTTATTTTTGATGAATGTCATCGCAGTCAATTTGGTGAGACCCATCAGAACATCAAAAAATTCTTCAGCAATGCACAAATGTTTGGTTTTACCGGTACGCCTATTTTTGAAAAGAACAGCCAAAGCAAAGCAGGTTTAAAACTCACCACAGACTACCTGTTTAATGAGTGTTTGCATAAATACGTGATTGTCGATGCCATCCGTGACCGTAATGTCTTGCAGTTCCAGATTGATTATCGTGGCAAATACACCGCCAAAGGCATGGCGACGAATGAAAGTTATGAGGAAGATGTAGAAGGCATCGATACCAAAGAACTGTATGACAACCCGCAACGCCTAGAAATGATTGCCCGCTACATTGTCAATATCCACGATACCAAAACCCGTAATCGTGAATTTACCGCAATGTTCTGTGTCAGTTCGGTCGAAACACTGACCCAATATTACGACCTCTTTGAAAAGGTGCAGGCTGAAAAGCAAATTGAAGATGAAGCACAAGGTCGGATATTTAAACCGTTGACCATTGCCACTATCTTTTCCTATGCTGCAAATGAGGCTGTACCGACTGATGACTTAAATGGCTTAATTCATGAAGAAGCCGCAGATATTCCAAGTCAGGTCAATTCATCCAGTCGGGATAAGCTAGATCGCTACATAGCGAATTACAATCGACAGTTTAAAACCAACTACAATTCTGGTGATCAATTTTATGCGTACTACCGCGACATTGCACAGCGCGTAAAAAACAGACAGATTGATATTCTAATCGTGGTCAATATGTTCCTCACGGGCTTTGACTCTAAGCCGCTAAATACCTTGTATGTCGATAAAAACCTAAAATATCATGGCTTGATTCAAGCATTCTCTCGTACCAATCGTGTCTACAATGATAAAAAACCATTTGGCAATATCATCTGTTTCCGCAACCTAAAACGTGCAACAGATGAAGCACTGGCACTATTTTCCAATAAAGAAACGACCAAGATTGTACTTGTTCCCAGCTATGCGGAAATCGAACAGGATTATCAAGCTGCGGTGAGCAAATTGTTTGCCTTAACGCCCAATTACCAATCAGTCGATGATCTTGTTACTGAAGAACAGCAACTCGAATTTATTAAAGCTTTCCGTGAAGTGATGCGCTATAACGCGCAATTACAAACTTTTATTGAATACGATCAAGACCAAACACAACTTGATAAGCAGCACTTTGCAAACTTCGCCTCTAAGTATGCTGACCTATGCCGTGCCGTTAGAAAGACCACCAAGAAAGACAAAGTATCGGTACTTGATGATGTCGATTTTCAACTGGATTTACTGCATAGTGATCGCATTAATGTTGGTTATATCATCAACCTCCTACAGCTTGTTGTTGATACGGACTCAGAGGACAAGCGTAAGAAGTACCAAGCGCAAATTTACGATTTAATCAGTAGCGATATTAGCTTGCACGATAAGCAAGACCTCATTCAAAAATTCATTGAAGAAAACATGCCGAAGATGATCAACGGCCAAAGCGTCCAAACGGCTTTTGCTCAGTTCTGGGATGCTGAAAAAGAACAGGCCTATCAGCATCTTTGTAAAGAAGAAAACCTGAAACCAGAAGCGATGAAGCAGGTTCTGGAGCATTATGAGTTCACCAAACGCCTACCACGTAAAGAAGAGTTGAAGGACTTACCAAACTATAAGGTTAAGCTGTTTGAACGGGAGAGCATTTTTAGCAATTTGCTGGTCAAGACAAGGCAATTGATTGAGAAGTTTTATGTGGGATTTTAATTGAGGTAAGGCTTTGTTGCACAAACCTAGCTTAGAAGGGGCGCATACCATTGCGTAGCAGGATCAAACCAAATGGCAATATTTCCGCGACTCATGAGTGCTCGGTTATATGCGGGCCAATTGGTTGTGCGGTAGATTTTGTGTGTAGGCTTCTTCATTTGAAAATTATATCGCTGAAAAACCCTTTACAGATAGGTTTGTGCAACAAAGCCACTTAATTTAAAAAAGAGATAAGTTAAAAAGAGCCGTCTAACAAGGCTCTTTTTTGCAAGCAGTATTAAGTAATCCTTTGATCTGCCCAGTAGCATGGAACAATGATCAGGCTATTTTCATGCAACCTTGACCATAATCGGACACCTAAATCCCGCTGCATATTTTGGACTGTGAAATTGGAAATCAGCAGGGTAGATTTCATATTGTCATAACGACTATATAAGACCTTATGCACCATCTCCAGGCGTTTTTCATGCCGGTCATGCAGGCCATATTCATCAATCACTAATAAATCAAAGCTGGAGAAATGGTCGATGACTTCCTTTTCAGAGCGTGAAGCATCTGACCAAGTGTCCATCATTTTTTGAGCAATTTCTGCACTGGTATAGTAGCGTGCAGATTTTGTACTGTTATGCAGAATGTTGCGAATAATTGATGCACTCAGATGGGTTTTACCTGTACCTGGTGTACCAATCATCAACATGTTCGGGTTGAGGTCAGAAATAATCTGCTGTGCAAAGGCCTGACATAGTTTGATGGTATTGTCTTGTGCAGGGCATGCAACTACATAATTCTTGAAGCCACGATCCAGGTAGCGTTTATTGAGCCCTGAGTTTTTGATTTTCTGTTGTAGCAATCGCTGTTGCAACTCATCTGCATAGGCTGCATGTGAGTGATGGACGGTTTCTTTGGCACACAATTTACAGAGCCTGTGACCGGAGATTTCCATCAGGGGGATATGATGGGTAGGGCAAAGTGTTTCCGTTGTTTCTGCGCGAAACTGGAGCGTTTTAAGCATGGTATTCATGATTATTCTCCTAAATCCATTTGGAATTTTCTAAAAAATCCTCATTTTTTTCTTCAAAATTTGAAGATGAAGATGAAGATGAAGATGAAGATGAAGATGAAGATGAAGATGAAGATGAAGATGAAGATGAAGATGAAGATGAAGATGAAGATGAAGATGAAGATGAAGGGCATGGTTCAAGCATGGCTTGAGTAATACTCGAGCTCTTCTCAGGAGCTGCTTGAGCATTTACTTTTCGTTGCTTGGCTGATGCTTGAGCATTACTTGCGGATTTCCCCCAACGTGCTTGAGCTGCATTTTTAGCTTTATCAGATTTCATTTGCTGATTTTGCAATGCCTGGCTTTTTAAACTGGTTAAAAAATTTGAATGAATCTGCTCAGATTCGACTTCAAATAATTCCAGGGCCATTAGCGTATTCAACAAAGTTTTAGCCTTGGTATGTTGCGATAATTTTGTGATGCTACATACAGTAGCTAGGTCATGAGGAATGGCACCATTTTTCCAGAAATCCATCATTAATAGCAGTGCCGCACCAATTTGTTCTGCTGTCATTCGTGCAAATTTTGCCTGTAGGTCGCCAATATAGAGTGGCATCCAAATTGAAATATCTTTATGCATGTGTTCACCTTTTTATAGGTATAGAGGGGCTAAGGTCATCGATTGGATGACCTTCTATGTTGGTTTTATTGGTGGGCGAGACTCATTAACCGGAGACGGGCCTGTTGGGCCAAGTCATCGTAATGGGCTTGCCCTTCATCCAGCATTCGTTGTAACCAGAGTCTTAATACTTGGTGATCATCGAAGCACTTATTGATTTCCAGCAAAAAGGCCAGATTGTGCAGTTTGGGAATGTGGAGCTCATGGATTAATTCACGAGCGACCATATCTGCTTCTGGGCTAACGACTACGCCGCCAAAGAAAGCTTTACTGTTCATGGACAAGCTCCTCTGTATTCAGTCTCTCCAGCATGGCTTCAAAAGCACTACCATCGCGGCGCGTAACATTAGGGATGTAACGGCTATAGACCCGGAATAGCATTTCAGTCGTTGAATGTCCCAGCTGGCGTGCAATCCATTCTGGGTTCTCGCCTGCCGACAGCCAGAGCGTAGCTGCAGTATGACGTGTTTGATAAGCACGACGAGGTTTTAGCCCTAAATAGCGTAGCAGGGGATGCCAGACACGCTTGTTTACCAGACGATAATCGAGAGGTCCACCATCACGATTGCAGAATACAAACTCTGATTTACCATTATTTAACCTTTTCTGTTGCAGAAAGGCCTGATAAACCCGATCACTCATTTGGATGGTACGGTCAGAACCATAAGTTTTGGTTCCACCAAGCTCGCCATTTACTAACGCTTCTCTGATATGGATTTCACGACGCTGTAAGTCGATATTTTTCCATTGCAGACCATCGATTTCACTGGTACGCATACCCGTAAAAAAGCGAATGGTGTAATAGGGGCGGAAGTCTTCACGCACTGTGGTAAGAATTTTATGCACCTCTTCCAGAGAAAAAGGTGTGACTTCAATCTTGCTTTCCTTCAGATTGTTAATATTTTTATAAGGCGACTCAAACTCGTATCGTTCAGCCGCATCATTGAGTATCATACGTAAAGGCGTCATGATTTGATTGATCCTCGATGCTTTCAGACTTGTTTGATCTTTTCCGTGTGTCACTTTGGCGAGAGAGGCACGGAAGTTCAGCAAGTCTGACTTCTTGATTTTCGAGAGAACCTGATTACCAAAAGCAGGAATCAAATAGTTTTTGATCACAATTGAAACCTTTTGCTGATATGAGGTTCTCCATTCAACTTGTTTCTGCTTAAACCACAATTCAGTAAACTCTTTAAAAAGAGGAACTTTGGTCTGTACAGCAATTTGCTGACTTCTTTTTTCCTTAAACTCCTCAACACGGTTACTTTTTGGAAAGTACTTTTCGTATTCAAAAGTTCCCAAAGTAATTTCAGCTTCAAGCTGTTCGAGACGTTTTTTCAAAATGCGTCGGTTATAAGCATTGTCTTCAAGATTGGTTGTCTCTCTACAACGAATGCCCATGTAGCGAAAGTCGGCAATCAGTTTGCCACTTCGTTCCCGGATGGTAGCCATCAGTTAAACCTCCTAAGCCTTATTGCAAGGCATCCATGCTTAAACCGGTGAATTTAAGCATTTCAGTTTCAATACGTTCCCAAACAAAAAGAATTTTTCGACCACCAAAAGGACGGATGTAGTGAACACCTTCAATAAAGACACTGTCCTTCAGTTGGTTGCGGATAGTACGAGCGTCGTACTGGATTTTTTCAGCCAGTTGCTGGGCTGTGAGATAGGTATATGACATAATTGTATTCCTGGTGTAATTCATCGGATGTAAGTAATTTTTCATCCTTAGACCTAAAATAACCTCAAATTTAATTAAATGCAATTAAATTTTCATTGTATTAGAGGAAAAATTAATGGTTATTTGTAAGCTACCAATATTGTTGGCTGAAAGAAAAATGCGTGTAGCTGACTTAATTCGTGGTACAGGCATTAATAAGACAACTTTGCATAAGCTTTATAATGGCGAATTGACTCGAATTGATTTGGAGACTATCGATCGTATTTGCGATTATTTAGATGTACAGGTGGGAGATTTATTTGTTTTTGAAAAAAACAATAAAAAACAATCTGTTAGTTAATGGTTTGGTCACAAATGGTCACATCAAAAAGTGAAATGGTCACAAATTATTGATCATTTGGTAAAAAACACCTTGTTTGGAAGAGAACAGGGTGATTTTTTGCCTTAAAAAAAGCTCTGAAAGTGGTGATCGATTGAGGACATTTAAGGTCAATTGAGACCATTTTTATTGTCCTGGGCACGCCATGGTCACATCTTGGTCACAAAATACAAATTACATTAAGAATATTTTTTATTGAATCGAATAACAAAGGAAGAAGAGTTTTTAAAAAATATAATAAAATCAACAAGAAAAAAGCCCCAATCTTTCGATCAGGGCTTTTTGAATTTGGAGCGGGAAACGAGACTCGAACTCGCGACCCCAACCTTGGCAAGGTTGTGCTCTACCAACTGAGCTATTCCCGCAGGGTCGATCGATTTTTTACTTTAAAAAATGAACAAAAAAGAATTTGGAGCGGGAAACGAGACTCGAACTCGCGACCCCAACCTTGGCAAGGTTGTGCTCTACCAACTGAGCTATTCCCGCATGCCGTGTATAATACAGCATGCAAAAACAGGGTCAATAACTTTATGAAAAATCTTGTGTCGATTGCATAAAATAAAAGCAATATTCTCTGTGCTTCCAGACAATTAGACAAAATTTATGCAAAATTTAATGAAATCTCGGCACAATCAAATAATTGCAGACATTTCTTGCACCGAAATAGCGGATAGAACAGGGTATACTGGACCCATATCTTGAATCGGAGTCAGGCCATGAGCTTAGAACAACAACTGAAAGACCGTTTGGCACAATTGTCACCTACCTATCTGGAAGTCGTGAATGAATCTTCAGGTCATGGTGGGTATTTTCCAGGTAAGGAATCGCATTTTAAGGCGGTGATTGTCAGTGAAGCCTTTGCCGGCCTGCGTGCGGTACAACGCCATCAAAAGGTCTATGCTGCGGCAGGTGATTTGCTGTCTAAAGACAAAATTCATGCCTTGGCAATTCATGCTTTCTTGCCTGAAGAGTGGACAGGACAGGATACGTCTAGTCCGGAATGTGCACATGCACCAAAAAACTAAGAGGACTTTATGGATACCCAGCTTTTAGTCAAGATTATTCATATGTCTGCGGCAGGACTGGCCATTGTGGCCATTCTTGCGCGTGCTATTACCCTGTTTATGGGTACACAGGGCAATCAACCGAATCCAAAAGCACGTGTATTTCTGGTCGCTTTGCAGCACCTGGTGATTAGCGTGATTGCCTTAACTGGGATTATTGCCCTGTTTTTAAAGAATTTTGATATACAGCCTTGGTTTTATGCCAAAATCATTTTATTTCTGGTGCTGATTTCATCCCTGGGCAAAGCCTATAAAAAAGATGATTCAATTCTGCTGGTACAACGCCGTGCTGGCTTATTTATTGCTGTGGTTTCACTTATTGCGATTATGGTATTGGTCATGATCAAGCCGAATTTTGGCTAAATTATTCATCAGTCAATGAACTAAAACATACTGATCATTAGAAAAATAAAGAGGGGCGTTTATGCATACTCGTGTGGTATTTAATCAAAAAGGTGGGGTAGGGAAATCGAGTATTGCAGTCAATCTGGCTGCAATCAGTGCGCATCAGGGGCTTAAAACCCTGTTGATCGATCTTGATCCGCAGGCAAACTCCAGCCAGTATTTACTAGGAGATGATGCAACCTATTCGAGTGACAAGCCGGCGTTGGAGCCGAATATTGAAAACTATTTTGAAGATGTATTGGGGAACCAGCAGAGCAAAAGTTTAATTGGTAATGCGATTGGCTCCATTCTCAAGACCCGGGCTAAAGGGCTGGAAAGTTATCTGCATCAATCACCTTTTAAAAATCTGGATGTCATTCCGGCGAGTCCGAGTTTGGGCACGCTGGCCCATGCACTGGAATCCAAACATAAGATTTATAAGCTGCGCGATGCCTTGCAACCACTTGCTGAGCATTATGACCGGGTATTTATCGATACTCCGCCGGCATTTAATTTCTTTACGCTTTCAGCACTGATTGCTGCAGACCGTGTTCTGATTCCATTTGACTGTGATGTGTTTTCTAAACGGGCCTTACAAACCTTGATTGAGAATGTCATCGAAACTCAGGATGATCATAATGAACGTCTGGAAATTGAAGGCATCGTGGTCAACCAGTTTCAGGCTCAGGCAAAACTGCCACGCGAAGTGGTACAGCAACTGATAGATGAAGGTCTTCCGGTGCTGAACAGCATGTTGCCGCCCTCGGTGCTGATGAAAGAGTCGCATCAAAAAAATCAGCCATTAATTCACTTGGCAACTGATCATAAATTGACTCAGGCCTATCAATCATTGTTCAATGAGATAGAGCAGCATTAAGATCGAGTTAACTATGAAACTTGTGAAAATAAGCCTGGCGATCAGCATACTTAGCTTGCTGAGCGCCTGTGCAACGACGGTCAAACCGACCTATGTTTCACCGACCCATTATCAGACCCTCAACTGTCAGCAGCTTCAGGGTGAATACAACCGTATTCAGCAGTATCTTGATAATGGTGTTGAGCCGCCTAAACGTACAGGTGTCGGCGTAGGGGTAGGCGTCGGTGGTGGCTGGGGCAGCCGTGGCGGTTGGGGCATTGGCCCGAGTGTATCAGTGAATATGGGACAGTCTTCCAATACCAAACGCACTGAAACGGCACGTCTAATGGGTGAACAGGAAGCTATTGTACAAGCTGCAAAATTTAAAGCTTGTCCAATTGTGATCCGTCAAAATACCAATAAATAATCCTCTAAACATCAAAAAAAATGCTGACTTAAGTCGGCATTTTTTCTACCTTAAAATGATTGGTCAAGTGATGGAGTTCACGGTATTCACCAGAAAAAATGACCGATGCGCATAAAATTTTGAAAGATCTCGTCTTGTGATCGGAACACGAGATTGGTTAAGGTAATCACCTTGTCTGATATGTTTAACCACCATGATTGAAAACTGGCTCTTTGTTTTTGCAACAATAGCAGTGCTGATGATCCCTGGACCTGCCAATGCATTGGTGGCCAGTTCTGCCTATCAGCAAGGAACAGCCAAAACCAGTCTGTATATTCCCGTTATTTTGGTGGGGTATTTATATGCGATCAATGGGTGGGCTCTGCTGGTTCATCTGTTTTCACCGATCTGGCCCAGTTTTCAGGAACTGGTGCATGTGCTGAGTGCAATCGGTGTGGGTTGGATGACCTTCCATTTATTCAAGGCGCGGCAACTGGAACAATATAATCAGAGTCATCCTCAGATCCGTCCCTGGCAGATGTTTAAGGGAACCCTAAAAAACCCCAAAGCAGCACTTCTGGCGACCGGAATCTTGCCGCTGTCTACTTGGAAAAGCCCGAGTAACTTTGTTCTGGTCTTTGCGATTTTTACCGGGATTGCCTTGCTTGTTGCGTTGTTCTGGATGATCTTCGGACAAGCGATTCTGGCGGGAGAGTCGGCAAAAAGAAAAGCCGACCTGATTTATAAAGGGTCGGCTCTGTTTTTACTGCTTTGCCTGGTGCCCTTGTTGATCAATTGGCTGGAATAAATTTTCAATCAATAATTCTAGGCTTTCAGGCGATTTTATTTTTCTTGAGTTTCTGCTGAATAAAGCCAATCACACCTGGCATGATACTTAAAATAATGATACCGAAAATCAGATGAGTGAAGTTGTCTTTGACGATTGGCATGTTGCCAAACAGATAACCTAGGATCACAAATGAACTGATCCAGAGAAAGCCACCGATTATATTGTAAGTCAGGAAATATTTGTAATTCATACTTCCCGCACCAGCAACAAAAGGTGCAAAGGTACGTGCAAAAGGAATGAAGCGGGCAAAAATAATGGTTTTACCACCGTGTTTCACAAAGAACTGCTGGGTAGCAAGCAAATGCTTTTTATTAATAAAACGTGATTCAATCTCAAATACACGTGGCCCAATATATTTACCAATATGATAATTCAGGGTGTCGCCCAGCACTGCCGCAGTGAACAGTAGCGGAATCAGTACCCATGGATCCATTGCACCCGTTGAAGCCGCTAGTGCACCTGATGCAAATAGCAGACTGTCTCCCGGCAGGAATGGCATCACCACCAGTCCCGTTTCAACAAAAATAATCAGGAAAAGAATGCCATAAATCCAGATGCCGTAATTGGTAATGAATTCGAGCAGGTGATCATCAACGTGGAGGATAAAATCAAGCAGTTCCATAGGGAAAAAACAAGCGAAAAGGTGATCAAATCCTAACAGTCTGCGGCATGAAAGTCAGTACCGAACAGGAAAATAATTGCCCGCTCATCCCTGATGGGTGAATTAAAAATTTATCTTACAAATTGGCGGTAAATTCCTATAAAACAGGCTTAGCATGAAAATGTCATTAAAATAAAAATTAAAAGGTGGCTCCCATGTTTAACCCTTAACGCCATCCAAGTGAAGACCGTAATAGAGGATAGAGGTAAGCGAAATAAACTTTCAATAGCAACTTAACTGGCCGATCTTGAAATGATTGAAATCCAAATATCGTAATATCGTAATATCGTAAATACGCTGAATTCCGTGGAGAGAAGGGAGGACTCTTCTACTGAATCAAAAGCTTTATTCTATTTAAAAAAATAAACTGCTTAATTATTATGCTGATGGGAATAGTGTGCTTAAACCTAATAAAAATGCTAGAATACGGCGCTTATCTTTCGTTTGCCTTTCATAGTTGTTTGTCATGACTACCAATACTCAAATTACTGAAGATCGTATCCTGATTCTGGATTTCGGTTCTCAATATAGTCAGCTCATCGCACGTCGTGTCCGTGAAGCTGGTGTATATTCTGAAATGTATGCCTATGACATGTCTGAAGAAGACATTCGCGCATTTAATCCAAACGGTATCATCTTGTCTGGTGGACCTGAAAGTGTTCACCTGGAAGGCAGCCCGCGTGCGCCGCAAGTGGTATTTGAGTTAGGTGTACCTGTACTGGGTATCTGTTATGGCTTGCAAACCATGTGTGAACAACTTGGCGGTAAAGTTGAGCCAGGTACTGTACATGAGTTCGGTTATGCAGAAGTGGATATCGTGGTACGTGACCAGCTGATTGGTCAGCTGCAAGACCGTGAAAACCAGCTGCATGTCTGGATGAGTCATGGTGACAAGGTTGCACGCATTCCAGAAGGCTTCCAGGTGACTGCAAGCACATCAAGCTGCCCGATTGCCATGGTGTCTGATGAAACTCGCCGTTTCTATGGGATCCAGTTCCACCCTGAAGTAACACATACTTCGAAAGGTGCAGAATTACTGTCTAACTTCGTACACCAGATTTGTGGGTGTCGTGGTCTGTGGACACCAGAACATATTATTGACCTGCGTGTAGAACAGCTTCGTGCACAGATTGGCAATGAAAAAGTATTGTTAGGTCTTTCAGGTGGTGTCGATTCATCGGTTGTAGCGGCACTTCTACACAAGGCAATTGGCGATCAGTTGACTTGTGTATTTGTAGACAACGGTCTGCTTCGTTTGAACGAAGGCGATCAAGTGATGCAGATGTTTGCAGACAACATGGGGATCCGCGTGATCCGTGCTGATGCTGAAGATCGTTTCCTTTCTGCATTGGCTGGAGAAGTTGATCCAGAGAAAAAACGTAAAATCATCGGTCGTGAATTCATCGAAGTCTTCGCTGAAGAAGCGCGTAAGCTCGATGGCGTAACCTTCCTTGCACAAGGTACGATTTATCCAGACGTGATTGAATCTGCTGCCAGCAAACAAGGCAAGGCACATGTCATCAAGTCACACCATAACGTAGGCGGCTTGCCAGAAGACTTGGCATTTGACCTAGTTGAACCATTGCGTGACCTGTTTAAAGATGAAGTACGTAAATTGGGTACAACTCTAGGCTTGCCACACAGCATGATCTACCGTCATCCATTCCCAGGTCCAGGCCTTGGTGTTCGTATCTTAGGTGAAGTAAAAAAAGAATATGCAGATATTCTTCGTCTTGCTGATGACATCTTCATGCAAGAACTTCGTGCAAGCGGCTGGTACGACAAAACTGCTCAAGCTTTTGCCGTATTCCAACCAGTGAAATCTGTGGGTGTGGTCGGTGATGGCCGTCGTTATGCATGGGTAATTGCACTTCGTGCAGTTGAAACCATCGACTTTATGACAGCGCGTTTTGCACATCTGCCATATGATTTGGTAGACCGTATTTCTACACGTATCATGAACGAAATTGCTGAAGTTTCTCGTGTGGTGTATGACGTTTCATCTAAGCCACCAGCAACAATTGAATGGGAGTAATTTAGGGGTTTCAAGAAGCAACGCTTCTTGCCTAAATTATGCCAAGAACTATGTTCGAGGCAGTTTAGTTTTTACTAAACCTTTCAAATAAAAAGGACGCGAAAGCGTCCTTTTTATATATCTACTACTTCTAAATTGTCATAATTTTCTAATTGTCCATAACGTACTTTTTGAATTCTCAGATGATTTAATGCAGGATTATTTTTAATCTTTTGGAAGATTTCTTTTATTATTGATTCAGGTGTATCCCAGCCGAATGTTAATGTTTTAAATGCTTCGAAAGGAATTTTTTTTAGAAAAATGTTTTCCTTTCTTTGATCGTATTGTTGTAAGTCGAAAATAATACGATGTTCATTTTCAGTCGACCATTTTAAGTTTTTAGTAAAAAATAACCTTGTTATAAGATCACTTAGATTAATTTCATTAAGAAGGTGATCCTGTACATCTAAAGCTGATTCATATTTATCTTTTAATCTAATGCCATTTATACGAATACAACCTTCATAATAAGTAATTGAAGCTCGTTTTTCATTGGAATAAATGACTTTTCTAGTAGGATATTTTTTAAAAAATTGGTGCTGTTTATCAAATTCTAAAGCTATACCCTTACCATGTTGACCATATTTAATCCACATATCATGATTGGTTAAAGAGTCACTTAATGAAAAAATCCCAATCATTTGGTTCATATGCTCTAACAAACAATTATTTATTATTTCAATTAGTTGAATTGCTTGAAATCGTTCAATTTCGTCTGTTGTTTCATAGTCTGTAAAGCCTTTTAAAGAAGGAAACAATTCGACTGTATATCTCATCCCTGTAGGTAAAAGAAAATTATTAAGCAAGAAGTTATTATCAGGAATGCTGCCATCATTTAGCCAAGAGGTTTGATACTTCTTTCGAGCGTATTCAAAGTCAGCCTCTGAAAAGTGATTATAAAATGGTGCAAATCTTGCTTCACCTGGAGGATCATTTAAGTATTGAGGTTGAGTAATACGGAACAAACTATTATCTAAAAAGGCTAGGTGTTCTGCACTCATATATTTAATTAACATAGATATTTTCTAGAATTTCATTAATTAGTTATTAACGGTATTTTATTCAAATATTTCCAGTTTAAGGGCTTTTATATTTATAAAATTGACAAATTTTTTTTAAAGAAGGTAATCTTCGAATCATTTTTAAAATCGCTTCGGCGCTCTTTTTTATTATCTTTCAAATGACATTTAAGTCGGTTTAACCTGCCAATTTTGAAGCTCTCCAAGCAAGCCCTGATCGAGTTCAGGATCGTAGCACTCGACCCGGTTCCGACCATTGGCTTTAGCCTGATACAGGGCAATATCAGCCTGTTTAATTAACGCCATTAAATCCGTTTCACTGCTTTCCAGAATGGCCGCACCAATTGAAACCGTGAAATCAAGACGATGCCCATGTTCCAGATTGACCACAATATTCTCGATTTTATGTCTTAAACGCTCGGCAATTTTGAGTGCATCATCCAATCCAGTGAAGTTTCAGGAAGGCATGCGATAAATTCTTCACCTTCATACCGTGCCAGCACATCATGGCGCCGCATTTCATTGCGTGTGGTCTGCGCAATCATCTGGAGTACCTGATCTCCAACATCATGCCCATAACGGTCATTGATCTGCTTGAAATGATCTACATCAAAGACCAGCAAACTGATTGGAGCAGGCTGTTTTAAGATTGTTTTGGATCAGCTGTTGCACCAGATATTCAAAACAGCGTCTATTATTCAGGCCTGTCAGCGAGTCAGTATGGGCGAGATTTTCAAAAGTCTGACGGTGATATTTATTCAGGGTATGTTGCAGGAATACCAAACGGGATTTTAGTGTAGAACTCCAGCTGATATATAAACTGAAGGTCAATACCGGCATATAGATCAGGGAAAACAAGAACATCTGGTACAGGTTAGCTTGGGTATTGAAATACACACCGATATAAATCACCAGTGTAATCAGACCGGAATTAATCAGGCTAGGCCAGAAGCGGATCTGTACACATAAATTGGCCAGGACAATAAATACCAGTGAAGCATATTGATAAATGAGCGTATGCGGACTTTCAGACTGGTTTAGATTAAAAAACCAGATTGCACTTGCTCCGATAATCGAGGTCGGCAACAGCAGGTCAAATACAGGCAAATTCCGGTAAAAATGATACATCCAGATGGTTATCAGCACGATCACCAAGGTATAGCCTAGCTTGGTCAGAATGAGCAAATTCATAATGTTATTCAGCACCAGAATATCGGCAAGGGTGTAGGAGGCATATGCCACCTGTGCGAATAGGTTCACCTGCAACAGGTATTTTAAAGTGAGCTGTTTCTGATGGCTAAAGTAGGCAGGTTTTAAAGACCCAGGAATACGAACAAGAGGATCTTGAAGGGCATCCTGAAACAGGAGGCGAGCTTCTTCTTCATATTTATCTGGCATGCCGCCTTCCCACATTAAATCCAAAGAAATGAATAAGATGAATATTTATATTTGTATGAAAAATATTCTATTCTTTTAGGAATTATTTGAAAAGCATCACAAACAAATTTAGGCCTAATTCTTAAATTCTTGTCTAATAATCTTGATTTTGCTATCAGGTTACAAAGCAGACCAAGACTGTTTCGCTTTATGATGAGCGCCAGACTGCTCCTGTTTATTCAAAGGTTTAAATACATTCCAGGGATTTGGAGAGAGCGGTTTAGTCGGTTGTAGCATATTAGGATGATAGACCCGAATCCGATTTCGTCCTGCTTTTTTGGCTTCGTAAAGCGCAATATCCGCATGCTTAATCAGGTCTTCAAGTTCCTGTTGTGGAGATTCAAGTTCAGCAATACCAATAGAGATCGTGAACTGGATTTTCTGGTCGGGATTGATGTGCATCACCTGCTTTTGAATCGAACAGCGAATCCGTTCTGCAATCATCAGGCAGTCCTGTAGCTGGGTATCTTCCAGCAAGGCAATAAATTCTTCTCCACCAAAACGTGCCAGTACATCGCTAGAGCGCATTTCTTTACGGGTAATTTCAGCAATCAGTTGTAGCACCCGGTCACCCACATCATGACCATAGTTGTCATTGATTTTCTTGAAATAATCGACATCAAACATCAAAAGACAGGTGCTGGCAGGCTTTGGCCATTGATGGATTGAACGTTCCGCCATATCCACAAAATGACGACGATTAAATAACTGCGTCAGATCATCAGTATGAGCAAGATTTTTTAAGGTTTGATAGTTCCATTCATCCAGCAAAGTGCGTAAAAAAGAGCGCCGTATGTTGATGATATTATTCCAGTTGATATAAATACTAAACGCCCAGAGAGGCGTGAAAACAACGGCGAAAATAAAGGCCTGCGATAGACTCATGAGATGGGTTACCCCAATCATGATAAACAGGGCGATAAAAATAGAACAATACAGCGCACCCTTAAACTCGGTCTGTACACAGAGATTGGTAATTAAAACAAAGATCGCAGAGGCATAGATATAAGTTGACACATGCGGGCTATTCGACAGCAGGAGCAGGCTAATCCAGGTCGCTGCAGCCACAGTCGTGCCCACAGGCAAAATCATGTCCAGAACCCGGATATTCTTTTGATGCTTAAACAGGTAATAGCAGCAAAACATGACAGCAATGACCAGTGATACCCGGATCAGGCCAGACAGGAAAAACATGTCAGGAATAATAAAAATATCGGCAAAGAAATACAGCAAAAAGGCGATCTGCGCCATGTAATTAATCTGGCGAAGATTTTGATGACGATGCACATAAAGATAGTTATAAAAGTACTGCTGGAATTGCGCAGGAATAGGTGCAGCGCGATGTACAAGCGCATCTTCAATTAACTGGCGATTTTGCAGATCACATTCGGCCAACTTTAATGATCTATCTGTGGTCGAGTTTTGAAAAGACATATTCGCCGTTGAATATATATTTTCATTCGAGGATGACATGTCCTGATCCAATCTTATTTTTATTGGGTCCTATTATGGACCAAATGAATAAAAAAAAATCTCCCTAGAATCAGGGGGTAGTACGAATTTTAAAAAGAAAACGTAACAAAATTTTTGTTTTGTGAACATAAAACTAGACGGATCACATTTTTATAGATTGCTGATTTTAATCATTTATATCAATAAAAATAGGCGTTTCACGTGAAACATGAGTATGATGAATAAGTTGATTTAAACGAACTGATGTAAGGTGCTTGAATGATTATATGATTCATCACCAAGATCTTGATTACAGGATTTGGAAGACTGAAGCCTTTAAGTATTTGAACTGTTCTGATGAGTAGCACATTTTATACGTATCGAAATATTTCCAAAGATAGATTTTGTGGGTAGACGCGGTACATTGTTGTATGAGGTAGACATCTTGTAATGATCAGGGAAAGATGTCTTGATGCAGCATACAGCCAGAATGAACTTGCCGAGGTCAGCTCAACCATGTCGAATAATAATGATATTGAACTGTCAAATTCAGATGATTGTGAAAAGTATATCAATCAGTTCATACAGGAAGTTCCTTTACGGCGTGCGGAAATCGGGCAGGGAACAGTCATTAAACGCGCCTTGCCGAGTCGGCATAAACGCATGATTGGCGCCTGGTGTTTTCTGGATCATGCCGGTCCTACTCAGTTTCCTCAGGGAGATGGTCTGGATATCGGACCGCATCCGCATATTGGCCTACAAACTTTTACCTGGATGATTGAAGGCACCATGATGCACAGTGACAGTCTGGGTAACCGGCAATTGATCCGGCCGAAACAGGTTAATCTGATGACTTCAGGCTATGGCATTTCGCATACAGAGGTTTCACCGGAAACTGAAACCAAGATGCATGCAGCACAGCTCTGGATCGCCCTACCTGATGACAAGATCAATATGGCTCCGGCGTTTGATCATTATCCGCAATTACCCGTGATCGAAGAACAAGGCATTCAATGTACGGTCCTGGTCGGGGAATTCCTGGATACACTATCACCAGTTAAAGTGCATACTGAACTCTTGGGGGTGGATCTATTTGCTGCTGAAAGTACCCGTGCCCATTTGAGTTTAGATCCAAGATTTGAATATGGCTTTATGGCCCTTGAGGGTCTGGCAAGTATTAATGGGCATGAACTGACTGAAGATAATATGGTGATTCTTGAGCCGGGATTACAGTATGTAGATGTCGAAATTCATGCGGGTGGGCGAATCTTGCTGATTGGTGGAGAGCCATTTGAAAGCCCTATTTTATTGTGGTGGAATCTGGTTGGTCGTGATGTGGAAGAACTGAAGCTGGCCCGTGAACAGTGGATGATGGGACACCCGCGTTTTGGCACCATTCCTAGTTATGATGGGCCGCGTATGGAAGCGCCGGCATTTCCAGAACATATGCGTGTTTCTCGATAAATCTTTCATATAACTATAAGAACAAAGGATCAGTATGGCCCGTATCGCAATTGCCAAAATACAGAGCTTAACCATACCGTGGCAGGGAGAAATCAGTCATGGTCAACATCATTATCTGACCGATAAACCTGAATCCTTCGGCGGGCAGGATGCAGGTCCTGCACCTTATGATCTGCTTTTAGGCAGTCTGATCTCTTGCACCATGATTACGTTGCGCATGTATGCCAAGCATAAGGACATTGAACTGGGCGACTTTCAGGTTGAAGCAGAATTCTTTGCCAATAAAGAAGGACAGGAATGGATTGAACGACGCTTAAGTTTCGATATTACTCATGATTCGGCTTTGCAGCAGAAAATTCTGGAGATTTGTGCCAAAACCCCAGTGACCAAAACCCTGTTACGTAGTCTGGAGATTCGGACCAGCCTGATTTAAGCTAAAAGAGGGTACGTTATATCCGGTAGGGAAAATGTAAGTAGACTGATAAACTCTTTAGTTAGAGCCAGACTTTTTGCTATGCTCACGCAGTAATAACAATAAAATCATGAGTCTAATATGCGTGTTTTACATCATCTCGAACAATCAAGATCATTTCGAATCATGTGGGCCTTGGAAGAGCTGGAACTTGATTATGAGATCAAGTATTACAAACGCCTGCCAAACTATTCTGCTCCGCCTGCTTTGAAACAGGTTCATCCTCTGGGTAAAGCCCCGATTCTGGAAGATCAGAATCTGGTACTGGCTGAGTCTGCCGCCATTCTGGAGTATCTCCAAGAAACCTATGATTCGACCTATCAGTTTCAGCCGATCAGTGCCGAGAACAAGGCGCAATACCGCTACTGGATGCATTATGCAGAAGGGTCTTTGATGCCTTTGCTGGTCATGCAACTGGTGATGACCAAAGTTCCTGAGCAAGTGCCATTTCTGGTTCGTCCCGTGGCTAAAACAATTTGTGAAGGGGTAAAAAAGCAGTTTGTACAAAGCCGTCTAAAAGACCATATCCAGTTTCTGGAAGATCATTTAAGCCAGCATGAATATTTTGCCGGTCGTTTCAGTTTTGCGGATATCCAGATGAGCTTCCCACTTGAAGCTATGCAAAGCCGTACCGGTAAAAGCTATCCGGCGATTCAGGCCTATCTGGAACGAATCTCGCATCGTGCGGCTTATTTCCGGGCCTTATCCAAAGAGCAGGCATTAAAGTCTTAAAGCCTTCGCTAAAAAAGAAAAGGTGCGACTTGCACCTTTTTTTATTTTTGAATCAGTCTGGGAAACTGAGGCGTTCTTTAGGGAAAATCACTTTAAAGGTGGATCCCTGATTTTCACGGGAGTCAATTTCGAGCTGGGCCTGATGTTGCATCAGTACATGCTTCACAATTGCCAGACCCAGGCCTGTGCCACCAGTACGGCGGCTACGGTCAGAATCTACCCGGTAGAAACGTTCGGTCAAACGTGGCAAGTGTTTAGGATCAATCCCAATCCCGGTATCTTCTACGACAAAATAGGCCGATTCACCATCATCATGCCAGCCCATGGTCACGGTTCCACCTTTAGGCGTGTACTTGATGGCATTGGTAATCAGGTTACTGAAGGCACTGGCAATTTCCATATCTGAGCCGATCAGGTCACAGTGACTATCAATATCCAAGTTGAGGGTATGGCCATAATCCACGTTATAGGCTTGCGCATCATCAAACAGCTGGTTCATCAGATTAGGCATGTCAATAATCTGGTTCTTGGCAATATTCTTGTCATTTTCCAGACGGGATAGCAGCAACAGGTCATTGACCAGTGCATTCATGCGACGGGTCTGGGATTGCATCTGGTCAAAGGCGCGTTTCCAGCGCGGGCTAATATCTTCCTGATCGGTAAAGGTTTCGATATAGCCGCTGAGCACAGTTAAAGGTGTACGCAGTTCGTGCGAAATATTATCGACGAAGTCCTTACGCATCTGTTCCAGATTATGCATCCGGGTCACATCATAAGCGACCAGTAAGCGGCTTTCACCGCCAAAACGGGTCATTTTGATTTGGACATAATGATCTTCGAATATCGAAGACTTCATTTTAAGGCCATCAGGTGCATCATCAATATGATGATAGTAATCAATGAAATTTGGCTGACGTAACAAACTCAGGATATTACGGCCGCGATCTTCCTGACCAATCCCTAGTAAACGTCCTGCCGCCGGATTCCACCATTCAATCTGCTGGTTTTCATCAATCAGCACTACAGCTTCTTGAAGGGCGACTAGCGAGGATTGTGCACGGTCAATCAGCTCGACCATTTCAGCCTGAACAACGCGTTCCTGACGCTGGGCCCGATAAACATTGAACAGTAAAGCGCCCCAGATTCCGTTGATATTTGGCGGTACATCATAGGGACGGTTCGAGATCCATTCATTGACCAGGTAGAGTGAACGCAACTGTGTACCAAAAAAGGCAACAAAGGCCAGAACGATACAGATCCAGAAATAACCGATGCCTAGGCCAATACAACTGGCAATTACCAGGAAGAGAAGAAGGAGACGTAAATCTTGCTTGGCAAAATCCCATAGGCTGCTGTAACGAAGTCTTTTGTGCTCGTGTGACAGTTCGGGAACAGGATAGGGCTCATACATAAAACGAGATTTACCTAAAAATAATTAACCGAGTGCAACATCGACACGGGTCGAGAAACGGTAACCGGTGCCACGCACAGTTTGTACATAGCGGTCAGCGCCATAAGGTTCGAGTACCTTGCGCAGGCGACGGATATGCACATCAATGGTCCGGTCTTCAATATAGACGTTGCCACCCCAAACCTGATCCAGCAACTGCGCACGGGTATAAGCACGTTCCGGATGGGTCATGAAAAATGCCAAGAGACGATATTCAGTGGGTCCCATGTCCAGTATAGTATTGCCAAAATTCACACGCTTACTGACTGGATCTAATACCAATCCATTAGCATCAATGGATTTTTCACCACTGAGGGCATTGGAGCGACGTAAAACAGCTTTAATACGTGAAACCAGCTCACGGGTCGAAAACGGCTTGGTCATATAGTCATCGGCACCGGCGTCCAGTCCCTGAACTTTATGATCTTCTTCACCACGCGCAGTCAGCATGATGACCGGAATTTCGGACAGGTTTTCATCACGTTTCAGACGACGACATAGATCGACACCACTGACGCCACCCGGCATCATCCAGTCCAGCAAAATCAATGCTGGACGCTGGTCCACAATCATTTGATGAGCCTGCTTGGCATCTTCTGCCTGTAAACATTGAAAGCCCGCCATATCCAGAGCAGTATGGATCATTTCACGAATCGGCAGTTCGTCATCAACAATTAGAATGTAGTCATCTTTCACAGCGCAATACCCTATTTCATGCAAACGGTGGACCGTTTTATATTTATGACAGGCTTATTACAAAGATTAATTATGACAGTATCATTGCAGAATAGGTAGTTCCGGGGCCTTTCGCAAAGATTTGTCACAATTTAAGCTGTTATTTTATAAGAGGGTCTTAATTCAAAATCTTGTAGATCACTGACAACTAGATTTATATAGACCTTATCCTGATTTAAAAATTATCTAACCGGATCCGCCGGTTTTTCTGTACCCAAAGTGTCTAATAAAGCAAAGAACACCAGACTACAGGAAGACCGAATTTCTTCCAGTGACTGTTTAAAGCCGCTCATGACCCAGCGAATCGCAATCTGGGTGACATAACCATTGAGCCCGGTCGAGACCAGGGAAATCTCTCTTTCAGAACGATTCAGGTTCGGCATCATCAGCATGACAAAGGCCTGAATCATACGGTCGAAACGGCCCATGGTTTCATGAATCGTGGCCTGATTATGCAGTTCCTGAACCAGCATCGCATCGATATAAATAATTCGTGCCATACCCGGATTGTCACGTAAGGTCGTCAGCAAGGCAGTCAGACCGGCTTCGATCATTTTCTTTGGATCAGAAGAGGCTTGCATCATGGCCTGCATGACATTCTGCTGTAACTGGTCAATCAGCTTGAGGAAAATAGTCTGGAACAGATGTTCGCTTTTCTTAAAGGATTCATAAAAATAACGTTCAGTCAGTTTTGCTTCGTTACAGATATCCTTCACTGTGACTGAAAAGAAACCATAACGACCATAAGCTTCAATCCCGGCCTCAATCAGCTTTTCACGACGCGCCTGCTGACGCTCAGCCATGGAAAGTCCTTTAAACTGGCGTTCCTTACTTTTACTTGCTAGTTTTTGTCCTGAATTTACTGCATCCGTCATAAAGACCATAGACTCATGTGCTTGAGATTTTAAGTATCTTATCAATAAATCCGGCTTTGACCTATGCTGAAATTCAAGCTTGAAAATTGGCCCGTAGAGACATGCTGGAATTATTGACAATATGGATTGTCAAAACTATATTGAAATAATGTGCTGTATCCCTATGCGACAGAAAAACAGGCTGTCATGGAAGGGCAGTGTTTTAATCAAGGAAATTCAATGAAAAATTTTAATAATAAGGTCGCGGCCATTACTGGCGCAGGTTCAGGTATCGGTCAACAACTTGCGGTGCTTTTAGCAAAGCAGGGCTGTCATTTAGCACTCAGTGATGTGAATGAACAGGGCCTGGCTAAAACCGTTGAGCTGCTGAAAGGTACTGATGTTCGTGTCACAACTAAAAAGGTCAATGTGGCTAATCTGGAAGAAATGCACGCTTGGGCCGCTGAGGTCGAGAAAGATCATGGCAGCGTGAATATGATTTTTAACAATGCTGGTGTTGCCCTTGGTTCTACCGTAGAAGGCGCCAGCTATGAAGAGCTGGAATGGATCGTCGGCATTAACTTCTGGGGCGTGGTCTATGGCACCAAAGAGTTCCTGCCTTTAATCAAGAAAACCGGTGATGGTCATGTCATTAATATTTCCAGCTTGTTCGGTTTAACTGCCCAGCCAACCCAGTCCGCTTATAATGCCACTAAATTCGCTGTGCGTGGTTTTACTGAATCCTTGCGTCAGGAACTGGATATGGAAAACTGCGGCGTAAGCGCACTCTGTGTACACCCAGGCGGAATCCGTACCAATATCGCCATTGCAGCGAAAATGAATGACAGTATTCGTAGTCTGGGAATGCACCCGGAAAAATCTGCACAGAATTTCAATAAGCTGCTGCGTTGTCCACCGGAAGAAGCAGCCCGTCAAATTCTGGACGCGGTGCAAAAAGACAAACGCCGTCTGCTGATTGGGAATGATGCTAAAGCAATTGATTTAATCCAGCGCCTCATGCCAACTGGCTATCAGAAGGTCACGGCTTTAGCTACCCGCCTTGGCAAGCAGAAGAAAAAGTCAGCTTAAAACGATCTGATCAAAGCCCGCGTAAGCGGGTTTTTTTATGCCCGAAAACTTAAGCAGCTAAAGTATTTTATAAATCAAAAATGGTGCATAAGAATGTCAATAAATTGACAGCGTTAGATAAGCCGATTCGGCATGATGATTTTACAGACCGAAGGTCGACATAATTATAGATAGAGGAAATGATCATGGCTTATGAATATAAACACATCCAGGTACAACCAATTGGTGGCCGTATTGGCGCTGAAATCCAGGGCGTAAAACTGTCAGCAGATTTGGCTGATGAAGTGATAAATGAAATCAACCAGGCATTATTGCAGCATAAAGCGATCTTCTTTAAAGATCAGCAACATCTGGATGATGTCGCCCAAGAAGCCTTTGCAGCACGTTTAGGCACGCCGTTAAATCACCCGACTGTGCCGGTAAAAGATGGCTCTGCACATATTCTGGAAATTGATTCACGTGGTGCACGTGCAGACAGCTGGCATACGGACATCAGCTTTATTGATGCTTATCCAAAAGCTTCTATTCTTCGTAGCGTGGTTGCACCCGCAGTGGGTGGTAATACCGTATGGGCAAATACAACCGCTGCCTACAATGATTTACCTGAAGAATTAAAAACACTGGCAGATAGCTTGCGTGCGATTCACAGCAACAACTTTGACTATGCTGCAAAAGTCAGTGTTCCAAAAGAAGCTTTGGAAAAATATAAAAATTATTTCAATTCAACTGAATATGAAACTGAACATCCATTGGTACGCGTTCATCCTGAAACAGGTGAAAAAACCTTGTTATTGGGTCATTTCTTTAAGAGCTTGGTCGGTTATAGCTCAAGTGAATCACGCCGTTTATTCGACCTGTTCCAAAGTTATGTAGAGAAGCTGGAAAATATTGTGAGCTGGCGCTGGAGTGCAGGTGATGTGGCGATCTGGGATAACCGTGCAACGCAACACCGAGCGATTAATGACTATGGTGACCAGCACCGTGTAGTTCGCCGTGTGACTTTAGAGGGTGATGTGCCAGTCGGTGTGGATGGCCGTCCAAGCCGTGAACTGCGTAAAGACGTCAAGCAGGACATCAGCAACTTCCGCTATAACAGCGAAGACGGTATTTATGAAAAAGTTTCATAAGTAATTCTTATTCAATTGGAAACTTTGCATATAAATAGCTAAAGAATCAAGAATAAATGATTCGCCAGTCATTAATGATCCATCTAATATTTAAATAAAATATAGGGTGGATCATTTTATGAGAATTCATACTGCAAAAAATAATGTGGATTATGACATATTAAAAAATATATTTAAAAATATCTCTGAGGATAAGCTGGATTATATTTTAAAATATTCAACGATTCGAAAATATCAAAAAGGCGATTTGATATTAAATAAAGAAAATTGCCATACTGCTTTATATATATTGCTTGATGGGATTATCCAGATTGGATATTTAAGCCCATCAGGTCGTTTTCATGCCTTTAATTATTTCTCGGAAAAGCATCTGATTAACCTGCTTCCTTGCCTCAATACACAAGTGATTGATTATGATTATTATGCTTTTAATCAGGTCAAGGTCCTGCAAATTCCACAGCATATATTTATAGAAGAAATAAATGATAACAATTACTTAAAGCAGGATGCTTTAAATATTCTCAGCCATCGGATGCAATATCTGATCCAGCAGGTCAAATTCCTGCAAGTCGCTAATTTACATCAAAAAGTATGCAAGGTTTTGCATGACCTTTCGATTCAGTATGGTCGATCTCATCCTCTGGGAACTGAAATTAAACTCAAGATCTCCCAGCATGATTTAGCAGATTTACTCTCTGCCTCACGCCAAACCATTAATAAAGAGATAAAGAATCTGGCGAGTCAAAATATTCTGGATTGGCAATATGAAAATATCGTGATTAAAGACAAAGAATATTTAAATTATCAGATTAAATGGATTTAAAATAATATTTTTGGATTTTATAAAATAATATATCAAAATCTATTTATATTATTTTTCTGCATATTAAAAATCATGCATATTAATTCCAACCAAAACAACAGGAATTAATAATGACAATTCAATCTATTAATGTGCGTAACCAGTTAAAAGGTACTATTCAGGAAATTGTAAAAGGTGATGTGGTTTCTGAAGTCGATGTGGTGACTGCTTCGGGTATTTTCACTTCGGTAATTACGACACGTTCTGTAGAAGAGCTGGATTTGCAGGTAGGAAGTCAGGTGATTGTGCTGATCAAATCGACTGATGTTTCACTGGCAAAACTGTAGGTGTGTCGATTGTATGAAGCAATATTTTAAACAAGGGGCAACGGTACTGACTCTGCTAAGCGCGAGTATTGGCTTAACGCATGCAGATGCGGAGGTAGGTCAGTTACAACAACAGGTCAGTCAACTCGAGCAGTCATTAAAACAATTAAAAACCCAGTTAGCGCAGATTCAGAATCAGAACGAAGCCGTTACAGAAGCCACTACTGCTGATGAGGCTGAACTATCTGCTGATGCAGAAACTGAATTTGATGATGACCAAAGCTTTGTGACACGTGCCGAGTTGCAAGGTCTGCAAAGCGATCTGGAAAACTATAAATATCAGGTACAACGTGACCGCGATACCAAAACGGCATTATCAACACGTCAACTGCTGATTAATGGAGTCGTGCAGGCCAAAGCTTCTTATATCGATGAAGCACAGCGCACTCCACCTACGGGTACCAATACCGGGATGGTTGTTCAAGACCGCCATTCTTCATTTGATTTAGGTGCAGTCCAAATTGGTTTTATTGGCAATCTGTATAAAGACTATGAAGAAGGCAAAAACCTGGATTTCAATCTGCGTTTTGGTACTTCTCCACAGACAGGGACCAATAACAGTTATCTGAACTTATTGGATGCGCAACTGACTTATCACGTATTGCCAACCTTAAGTGCCGACACGGGGCGCTTGAGCGTTACTTTAGGTCAGCAACTGTTACCATTTGGCCAGGAAGTTCAGGCCACTGAAGACCTAAAACCTACCATTAACAATGCCTTGTTCAGTTTGCCGGGCCTAGGTTATGGACTGGCACTGCGTGAAGTCGGCTTGATTGTACGTGGGGATGCCTTACCAACCGTGGACTATGGATATAACTATCGCTCACCAATGATTAGCTATGCCTTTGGTCTGGTGAATGGTAATGGAGCCAATAAATCGGATGACAATGATGACAAAAACTTTATTGGACGTCTGCGTTATACCTTGCCTGCGGAATATAACTCATGGCTGCGTGAACTGAGTTTTGGTCTGTCCTGGTATCAAGGCAAGAGCAATCTATTTGAAATTGATGGTACCAGCGCGGCCTTTGCTGGTAAGGGCGATGTGCTGCGTAAAGGCTTCGATATTTACTATAACCACCATCCATTCGGTGTGACCTATGAATATGTACAAGGTGAAGATGACACCTACATTTCACAAACTGCACAGACCTATAAGCGTGAAAGTGAGTCGCACACAGGTACCTTGTTCTGGAACTTTGGTGAGCAGTTTGTCAAAGGATTCCGTAATCAGGGCCGTTATGACGACTGGTGGCCAAAGTCTTACCAGGCCTTCTATCGCTACGACACCATTGATCGTGACAAGAATTTAGCCGATCAAACTGTTGATATTCACAGTCTGGGCCTGAATGCATTCTTTGCGGAAACCACCAAGTTTCAGATCAACCTGAACCATGTCAACAATGACATTACAAACAAGAGCTATAACGAACTGGTCGCACAATTCCAGTACGGATTCTAATTTTATATTTTGAGGAATTTTCACATGTTTAAATGGTCAAAAGTATTATTTGCTGGCCTTCTCTCTACAACAACACTGCTGCCAGCGATTCAGACCTCTGCCGCAGAGGCGAAACCCAGCGTGATCCGTTTTGCTTCGCCGATGGTCGGTACAGGTAATCGCCCTGTAGGTTATGGTAATTACTATGCGACTGCACAGACCTTGGGTTTATTTGAAAAAGAATTCCAGAAAGATGGCATCAAAGTACAATGGAATAACTTTAAAGGAGCGGGTCCTGCGATTAATGAATCTTATGCGAATGGTCTGGTCGATATTACCTGGATTGGTGATTTGCCTGGACTGATTGGCAAAGCCAGTCGTCTGGACACTAAACTGGTCGCCATGGCTGGCTCACAGGATAATACTTATCTGGTGGTAGCACCGGGTTCTCCGGCTAAATCGATTGCTGATTTAAAAGGGAAACGAATAGGCTTCTTTAAAGGAACCAATCTGCATTTATCGATTATTAATGTGGTCAAAAAATACGGATTCAGTGAGAAAGACTTCCGTTTTGTCAACATGGATGGCCCAGTGGCGTATTCCGCTTTAGCCAGTGGTGATATTGATGCAATCTGGAGCAGTAGCTATATTTTTCCTGTAGTCGATCGCGGTATTGCCAAGATTATTTATAGTGCCAAAAATGAACCTGATCTCTATAAAACCTCAGGCTATGTACTGGTGAATTCCAAGTTTGAGCAAAAATATCCTGAAGTGGTTCAGCGTGTAGTGAATGTGCTGGTCAAACAAGCGGCTTGGGAAAGCAAGCCCGCTAATAAAGATGCCCTGTTTAAACTCTGGGCAAAATCTGGAATATCGTATAGCAACATCAATAAAGCCCATATTGGGGTAGATCTGAAACGTCATAGTGCCCCGATTTTTGATGCCTATAACGTGTCACTCATTAAGCAGAAGCTTAAAGCGGGTCAAGATTTGAAACTGATTCGCGGCAATATTGATGTTGATTCCTGGATTGAGCCGAAGTATGTCAATAATGCTTTAAAAACTTTGAATTTACAGAACTATTGGAAACCTCTGAATGCCAATGGGCAATAACCATCATGCCCTTGAGGAGGTTGAGTGATGTTACAGGAAATCGAGCTTGAAACAGCCAAGACACCGACACAGGACAATGCTGCATCCAGATTGAACCGAAAAAGTATTCTGAATTTTTTAAAACAGAATCAGGTGTTCATATGGGGAATCGGAATCATTTTCCCCATCGCGCTGCTCTATCTGTGGCATGTGTCGGTAGAACGGAACTGGGTGAATCCTTTATTGCTGCCTGCACCTGAACTGGTCTGGGTCGCCCTGAAAGATCTGTATCAAACTGGCGAACTGTGGAGCAATCTGAGTGTCAGTCTGAGCCGGATTGGCTATGGTTTTAGTGCCGGCATTGTACTGGCACTGGTCTTAGGTCTGACTATGGGGCTGTCACGTCGAGCAGAAGCCTATATCTGGCCCACATTCAAAGCCATTAATCTGGTACCCGTGATCGGCTGGATTCCACTGTTAATTTTACTGGTCGGGATTGATGAAGCCCTCAAGATTATTCTGATTGCTAAAGCCGCGCTGGTACCGATGACCATCAATGTATTTAAAGGCGTGCGCAATATTCCACAGCAATTGACCGAAGTCGCGGAAGTTTATCAGTTGAGCACCTGGTCCAGATTTAAAAATGTGGTTCTGCCAGGTGCCTTTATCAGTTTTATCGGTGGTCTGCGTTTATCTCTGGCAAGTTCATGGGGCGCTCTGGTTGCAGTAGAACTGCTGGCCTCAAGTGAAGGGATCGGCTATGTGATGGTCTATGGCCGTCAGATTTTCCAGCTCGATGTGGTGATGGCAACTGTAGTGGTGATTGGACTGGTGGGATTTGGCTTTGACGTCATTATCCGCCTCATACAAAAACAGTTCCGTGGTTGGGATCAGGCTAGATAGGGAAAATGTCATGAAAAAAATAGATTATCGCGGCTGGGTCATTCCTCTGGTTCTGTGGGTTGCCTGGTTGATCGTGACCGCAAAACAATGGGTTGATCCTGCTTTGCTGGCACCGCCAGCTGCTGTATGGCAGGCCTTTGTAGAAAGCTGGCAGGCAGGCGAGGTGACAGAAAACATTATCGCCAGCCTACTTCGCAACACGGCAGGGTTTATTGCCGGTGGAGGGATGGGTGCAGTGCTGGGTTTGGCCCTGGGTCTAAACGTCTGGCTGGATCGAATCTTTTCTCCAACACTGAATGCCATCAAGCATGTAGCTGTATTTGCCTGGATTCCACTGATGATCATGTGGTTTGGACATGGTGAAGTTTCAAAAGTGATTTTTATTGCCTTGGTGGTGTTCTATCCGGTGTTCTTTAATACCTATGACGGGGTCAAGAATGTGCCGGTCAAAATTAAGGAAGTGGCGCAGATTTTCCAGCTCAGTCCGGTACGTACTTTTTTTAAAGTGATTTTACCCGCAGCAGCCCCAAGTATTTTTGCCGGTTTGAATATTGCGCTGGTATTTTCATGGGTGGCGACTGTGGGCGCGGAGTATTTTTTTGTGTCCTCGGTTGGCGTGGTCAATCCAATCATGGACGGACAGAACCTGTTCCAGATGGAAGTGGTGCTATATGGCATGGCCATTATTGCGATTGTCGGGCTGTTATTTTCCAAGGCAGCACAATTCTTTGAAAACTATAACTTACGCTGGCGTCAGGCGGCCAATAAATAAAAGATGTGAGATAACAACATGAATCAACAGGTGAATATTAAGGGTCATGTCGAGATCCAGAAACTCGACAAGTTCTTCCCTAAAGATGGGGAAGAGTTACAGGTTTTAGATCAGATTAATTTGAATATCCAGCCAGGCGAGTTCATTAGTATTGTCGGTAATAGTGGCTGTGGTAAATCAACCTTATTGCGGCTTTTGGTGGGCCTTGATGCCGAGTTTCAAGGCAGTATTTTGATTGATGGCAAACCGATTCAGGGCACCAGTCTGGATCGCGGTATTGTGTTTCAGGATCACCGTTTGTTTCCCTGGCTGAGTGTCGAGCAGAATGTAGCTTTAGCGCTAGAAAAATCAGGTCTGAGCAAAGCCGAAAAGCAGGAACTGATTGATTATCATCTGGAGTTGGTGCAATTGAGCCAGTTTAAAACTGCCTATCCAAGTCAGCTGTCTGGGGGGATGAGCCAGCGTGTGGCAATTGCGCGTAGTCTGGTGAATCGTCCACAAATTTTATTACTGGATGAACCTTTTGGTGCCTTGGATGCCTTGACCCGTGCCAACTTGCAACAGGAATTACAGCGGATCTGGCAGTCAGAAAAGATCACCTCTATTCTGGTCACTCATGATGTAGAGGAAGCAGTATTGTTAGGTGATCGGGTAGTGGTAATGCAGCCACATCCGGGACGAATCAAACGTATTGTGAAAGTGGATCTGGAACGTCCGCGTAAGCGTGAAGACTACCGTCTGGCGGCTATTAAAAATGATATCTTGCTTGATTTCCAGGATCAGGTTGAGCTTGTGCCGCATGAATTAGAACAATATAAATTGGCCTGGTAAGCAGAGCCATTTGAATACCCGCATTCGCGGGTTTTTTATTGCCCTAAGCATTGTTGCGATTTGGTTGTTCGGAATATTTTAAATAACGTTTTCTAGAAGAAAAAAATTCTAAGTTATTGAAATATATAATTTTATATCTAACTATTAAAATCTATACATGCTTTTGATAACCAAATAAAAAATCAAGATAACTCCTTACCCTAAACTCTTTTATAGTCAAAAGAGTCCTATTTTCAGCAGATCTAAAAGAGACAGAAATTTATCCAAGTTCATAAACAGGATAGATCCAGTCTAGAACAATCATTAAATATGTATTGCAGCAAAAGGTGAGGAAAAATGACGGAGCACTCTCAATGTAGAATCACGATTCAAAATTTATATAAAAGTTATAGCACCGCACCAGATCAGCAGACCCAAGTCCTCGAAGATATTAATCTGGATATTCATGCAGGTGATTTTGTCAGTGTGATAGGGCATGCTGGCTGCGGTAAATCCACATTGTTACGCTTACTGAAGGGCTTAGAGCAGCATCAACAGGGACAGATTCTGATTCAGGGGAAACAGCCAGCTGAACATCTTCCAAATCTCAGTATTGTCTATCAGGATCATCGACTGTTTAACTGGCTCAGTGTGACGGAAAATATCCGCATGGCTTTACATCAAATCCCTTTAAGTAAAGAAGAGGAAAACCGAAGAATTCAGGAACAGCTGGAATTGCTGCAACTGACGCCGTTTAAGGATGCTTATCCATCGCACTTGTCTGCTGGCATGAATCTGAAAGTGGCCATTGCCAAAAGCCTGGTTACTCAACCGGATATTTTATTATTAGATGATCCTTTTGCTGGACTGGACGCGCTAATGCGTCATCATCTGCATGAAGAATTACAGCGAATCTGGAAAACCAAAAAAATTACCGTGATTTTAGCAACCCAAGATATTGCTGAGGCCTTATTGCTGAGCAATTCAGTAGTCGTGATGCAGGCTAATCTTGGGCGAATCGAACAGGTTTTAAAAGTACCCTTATCTTATCCACGTAAGCGCCAGAATACGCGACTACAGCAGTTGAAAAAAGAAATTCTAAAAGCATTAAATTTTTCAATCGTGAAGGATCAACAGCCGCTACTCACAGGCTCTGGTCAGTTTTGCTGGTAGGCTAGGGGCTTCATTCGTTTTAAATTAAACAGAGATCAACAGCAATAAACCTCGCCCATAGTTGTCATTTCCACTAGCACCAATTACCCCAGTGCTTAACTTAAAGAAATAAAAAATGCCCTATCGGCATTGCTGTCCCACAATTTTTCACAAGAGGAAGCTCAAATGAGCTTCCTCTTGTTTTATGGGTATTTTATCGGGTGAAAATAAAGCTTTTAAAGTTCTTCTTTCAAACAAATTCACTTGAATTATTC
>NZ_VPAW01000022.1:0-18257 GCF_013419055.1 Acinetobacter sp. YH12108
TTTTTTCTAGGTGGAATCACCGCATGTGCTTGCCGATCTGCAATGACCTGACGGCATTGCTTGGTGTCATAAGCTCCATCGGTATAAACAGAGTCAATCTGCTCATCTTGTGGAATCTGATTAAGTAAATCACCAAGCACCTGTGAATCACTGACATTATTGGTTGTGAGCTGAATAGCGCGTATTTGTAGGGTTTTGGCATCTATACCAATATGTAGTTTACGCCATTGGCGACGATATTCAGCTCCATGTTTCTTGCGTTTCCATTCGCCCTCACCTAGAAACTTCATGCCTGTAGAGTCTACGAGTAGATGCAGCCCATCGCTACTTTTTTGGTAGCTGATTGCAATATCAATATGCTTTTGTCTTCTACAAAGCGTACTGTACGAATATCACTGATATTCGGGGCTGCTCAGCCGCAAAGTTTAATCAGACTTTGCACAAAGCCAGTGACCATACGTAAAGATAGACGGAATAAGGATTTAATCATTAAGCAGCATTGGATAGCTGCGTCGGAGTAGGTTTGATTTCGCCCTTGTTTGCCTTTTGATGGAGCATACCATTGCGTAGCAGGATCAAACCAAATGGCAATATTTCCGCGACTCATGAGTGCTCGGTTATATGCGGGCCAATTGGTTGTGCGGTAGATTTTGTGTGTAGGCTTCTTCATTTGAAAATTATATCGCTGAAAAAGCCTTTACAGATAGGTTTGTGCAACAAAGCCGTTTAACTACAATTATTTTTAGGGACATATTTCATATAAAAATCATAGACTAAAGAAAAACTTCTTTTGACGAGAACTGAGACGTTCCATATCCAAACCTAGAGATGTTAAAAGTTTTGAAAAGATCATTATTTTCTTATTATTAATCTCTTCCTGAAGTTCACTAATATTACAAGCATCTGAAAATGCCGAACTATATCCATTTGTTATATATTTTATATCCTGAATTACATCAGAAAAATCTTTTTTATTTTTAAGGTTTTTATTTAAAGAATCATATACATCTAATTTATTATTAATTGTTTTAAAAATTGAATTAGGTATATAAGCTTTAAATCTATTGCCGCTAGATCTGAATTCCAAACCTAAAAAATCAATAGACTGATTTTTAACAATTTTAGTTTTTAGTTGGTCTTCTAGAGGAGGGATTGCAAGATCAATTTTTTTTAATTCCTCAGTTACTAAATTTAAATATTTTAGAGCTTCTAGGCGAGATGAGCAAAATATAACTAAATCATCTGCATATCTTACATAAGGAATATTTTTTTGATTCATAAAAGTATCAAATTCATAGAGATATAAGGATGCAAGGAATGATGACATTGGCATACCTTGTCTAATGCCTTTTCCTCTTTTAGATTTTAAAAAATCTATTTCTTTAGCACCGATTGATTCAGTTTCTTTAAGTCTGGTATCAACTTTTATAATTTTTTCTAAGAGAAAATTTATTTCAGGTATATCTAGTTTTTCTTCAATATTTTTTTTGATTAACTGACGATTTAAATTATCGAAGAATGCTGAGATGTCAGTTTTGAGAACATACGAGTATTTATTTCTTAATTTTAAAGCTTGTATTCGTGCAGATATTGCACCAGCTTCACTAATTTTAGATGAAAAGTCATAATTAGTAGCTAAGATATATTTATTTTCATGTTTTTCTTTTATATATTTTAAAATAAGTTTTTGAATTATGCGATCTTGTATTGATGGAACGCATATTAATCTTAACGAACCATCTGGTTTTTCCATTAAAATAGGATGTAAAGATTGAGGAGAATAATTTTTTTTAGATAAATTATCTAAAAGTTCAACTAAGATTTTTTCTTTGTTTAAATTGAATTCATTAAATGATAAATATTCTGGATAGTATTTAGTGTTTAATAAATAAGGACGTTGTTTATTGAATAACTTAAAAAAAAATTTAATAAAGTTTTCTTTAACGTAATCATAAAATGTCATTTACTCTTTCTCTGTATGTTTACAAGGCTACCCATACAGGTACGAAGTGATTCTACGCATCTCACCATCACCGCTGTTCACTAATTTTTCGATGAACGTATAGCATCCTGTCAAGGACTCTGCTGAAATATGTGTGATGTGCTGTACTCGGGTCGCATCATTGAAGTTTTTGCCGTGTTTTGGCAGCGCTTCAGACTGAAAAATCAACCCATAGTCAATGTGATTAATAGCTATATATTTATAGCATTTTATATAATCATACATCAAGCATAATATTGTAACAAAACAAGACAGTAGTGTTCCCATGGTAAAAGGGCTAATGAATAACACAATTATCATGGTTAATATCATTACTGCCGTAAATATGCTCTGGAATAAAACCATGCTACGTTGATTCTGTTGTGCCTTCATTATTGCAACCTCCGAATTATTGTTGGATTCCTCTCTAAAAATGGTAGCAAGAGGAACGAGGATTCTACGCATCTCACCATCACCGCTGTTCACTAATAACTCGATGAACGTATAGCATCCTGTCAAGGACTCTGCTGAAATATGTGTGATGTGCTGTACTCGGGTCGCATCATTGAAGTTTTTGCCGTGTTTTGGCAGCGCTTCAGAATCAACGCCATCAATATAAGCTAAATTTAATCATAGGCATAGTTTTAATTATTGTGAGTTATAACTTTAGGAATTTCTTTTAAGTTATTTCTATATTTTATGAAAAATAGTTTCTATTTAAGCTGTCCTAAAATTAACCCAATGCAGCCTATATAAAATACATTTTATTTATATTTTAAAAATCAGCAACATAATACTTTGTAAAATCCCATTCAATTTCTAATAGGATTTTTTATTGATTTATCACGTTCTAAGGCTTTCATAATCTCAACTAAATATAGTCGCCAATTCAAATTGAGTTACTCACCTGCTTTTAAATACCGATATACCGCCTGGCGACTAATTCCAAATGCTTGGCCTAATGCCATTTTTGAAGGGTACTTCCCTTCCTTCCATGCTTGTCGTAAAGCTTCGGCCTGATCAGGTTTCAATTTGTGTACCCGGCCTTTATACTTCCCTTGAGCAGAGGCGAGTTTAATTCCTTCCTTTTGTCGCTCCAGAATAATCTCACGTTCAAACTGTGCAAAAGCCCCCATCAGTTGCAGCATCAAATTATCCATCGGGGTGGATTGGGCCGTAAAAGTAATATTTTCTTTTACAAACTGGATGGCGATCCCTCCTTTAACCAGTTTATCTACTTCGGTAACCAAATCTTTTAGGCTTCGTGCAAAACGATCCATGGAATGTACAACAACCCTGTCCCCTTCCCGGAGATAGTTCAACATTTCCTGAAATTTCGGCCGGTCGGTATTTTTACCCGAAGCTCGGTCAACAAAAATCCGGTCGACTTCAATTCCCTCAAGTTGACGTCCAGTATTTTGCTCGACTGAACTCACCCGGACATAGCCTACTTTTTGACCTTTCACTCTTTCATGCCCCAATTGGATAAAAATAAATAATTTCGTAAATTATAGACCTTAAATATCAATGTTACATGTTACATATGATTAAAAATCATTTAAATGATACATATTTTTACGAACTTTTAAAGTGTTACTTTAGGGTATAATCAAAGAACACATAGAAATGAATACATTAATCTGTATTCTTAGGGTTGTTTTAAGGTTTTGAATACAATATATTGAATACATCTAGAATTAAAGAATACAGATAGAGCATGTCAAATATTGGATACATACGAGTCAGCACAGCTAATCAAAATACTGAAAGACAATTAGATGGTATTAATCTAGATAAAGTATTTGTTGAGAAGCAAAGTGGTATCAGTAAAGATCGTGAACAGCTAAAGGCTATGATTGATTATGTCCGAAAAGGGGATATTGTATTTGTCCATTCTATCGACAGACTTGGAAGATCATTGATTGATCTGAAAGAAATTGTTGAACAGCTAAAAAACAAAGGTGTATCTGTTGTCTTTCACAAGAACAAACTAGAGTTCATGGCTGATAAATCAAATAGCACACATGAATTAATGTTCAATATCTTAGCTTCATTTGCCCAATTTGAAAGAGATATGATCAAAGAACGTCAAGCTGAAGGAATTGAGAAAGCGAAAGCCAAAGGTGTTTATAAAGGTAAACCAAGAAAAGTTACAGACAAGCAAATTCTAGACAAACTAAATGAAGGCATAAGTATCAGAAAAACTGCTGAATTATTAAATTGCGGAGTATCAACTGTACAACGTGTCAAAAAAGCAAATAGCTAAACCTTTAATAGCACAGGATATTTTAAATAAATCCCCCATGCTTATTATGTCAGTCTATCAACATGTTCAATATATAAACATAAAAATGTTAATGGATTGTAACAAGGAATTAGAATTACCCCATGTATATTATGGGGTATATTTTACTTAAATATTATTATTTTCAATAATTTATATATAATATACCCCCTGTTTTATTTAACACCAGATGAATATATAGAACGATCTTATTTTCATAGAAATTATTGTGTATTAGCATGTTAACCTGAACACATATCAACAATAAATGGCTGAACAATGGCACGTATAAGTATTAACAAGGCTTCCCAAGAGTTTAATGTCAGCAGGAACACCCTTTATAAGTACATAAAACAAGGGAAGTTAACTAAAGATGAAAATGGTAAGTTGGATAGCAATGATCTTATTAGACTGTTCAGCGTTCATGTTAATGGACAACAACTAAATGAACATCAAACTGTTAACAATAACCAAGAATATGATCAATTAAAGCAAGAGAATGAACAGTTAAAACAACAACTCTTAATACATGAAATGCGAATAAATGAATTAAAGATGCAATTGGATTATGTAAAAGCAAATGAGCAATGGTTAAAGCAGCAGTTAGACCAGAAATTAATTGAACATAAGCAACCTGAAAGAAAGGGTTTATTTGGTAAGTTGTTTGGCTAATCAGAATAAGATACCTATAAAACAATCAAAATATTAAATTTCATTCAAAGAATCATTCTTTTAGATATATTTATTTTAAGATACTTTTAGAAACCTGTGAAAGCCTTTATTCATAAGTGTTTTAGAACATATAAAGATAGGTTTTCACTACTATAAAGATAGGTTTTCACTACCAAATCTTGTGGATAATGACCTTATAAAGATAGGTTTTCACTACTAATAGATAGGTTGTTTGACTTGCTATCTTTAATGGAGAGGTATATAACATTCATCAAGTTACAAATACTTCTTTGATATGGAAAATAATAAATTAGTTGTTAAGGATAACGCTTTAATTGATGCTAGCTTCAATCTATCTCTGATTGAGCAACGACTATTATTATTAGCTATTGTCCAAGCAAGAGAGATAGAAGAACTTACTTCCAGCACAGCGATTGAGATCAAAGCCAGTCAATACGCTACACAGTTTAATATCCATGAGAAAGAAGCCTATAACGCACTGAAAGCAGCTTGTGATCTGCTTTTTGAACGTAGATTTTCATACATTGATAGATATAAAGGTAATCAACTCATCAAAAAAGTTAGATGGGTCAGTGAGATTGGGTATCTAGAAAAGAAAGGAATTGTGCTACTTAATTTAAGTGACACAGTAATCAGCTTAATTAGCCGATTAGAACAACAATTTACTAAATACCATTTAGATCAGGTATCTGCTTTCAAAAGCAAATATTCAATTCGTTTATATGAGTTAATCATAAAATGGTTAAATAATGGAATCACTCAAAAATATGAAATCACAGACTTAAGATCAAAATTAGGTCTAGAAAATACAGAATACAAAACCATGAGCCTGTTTAAGGTAAATGTTCTGGATAAAGCTGTAAGTGAAATTAATAACAAAGCTGATTTAAAGGTTACTTATGAGCAATTTAAAGAAGGTCGCTCAATTACCCATGTGCAATTTAAAATGAAACCTAAAAAGCTTCAGGAAGAACGTTTAAAGAATAAAACCATTGTTCTTACTGCTAAACAGCTTGATATGTTCAGTGACAAACTAAGCAAATTGCCATCTTTCCAATCTCACTTTATGGCTGATGTAGGTGAAGATATGGTCAGCTACAAAAAGAGAATCAGTGAAAAGTTAGAAGATGATTTCTATATCCAGCAGTGGAAGGATTATTTGGATGAAACAGGATTTAAATTTTAAATTTTTGTAAAAAACAATTCCATCCTATTTTTAATGGGTATACAATGAAAGATTGTGCTAAAAAAATATAACAGACTTAGCAGAAGAAATTTTAACTTTATTTTTATCAATAATTCATTTTTAGAATTGCCCCCAATAGCTTGCCAGTTCATAGTCACAGCAGATCCAATGATCATTGCTGAAGACATCATTTTGGCTTGAAAAAAGTCGCAATCGTATCTGTAGTATTCGAATAGATACATTCTTTAAAGAATTATTGATTACAGCATAAGAGGATATTAATTATTGATGATGACAACAACGCAAAGCCAGATAAGGACATACCGTGGTTATCGAATCTTAAAGAAAGCAGATATTGAAGACAATCTAAGGTCAATGTTGAACGTAGTAACCCGATGCAGGGAAACCATGACTCAACCAAAGATGATGCATTTTGTATGTGAGATTGAGGACTTTGATCTGTTTCCAAGCAAGTTCATTCAATCCATTAAAGAAAAGTTTAAAAGCGAATGGAAAAAGTATGAAAGAAAACGTCATGCTGATAATCCACGTGCAAGAAAACGTCGTTTACCAAATCTAGAAATAATTTATAGCATTGAAGCCAAAGATATCGATAATCCAAACTTCAACGTATTTGATCCTGATCAACCAGCAAAACTTAGATATAACCATGTCCATATAATGTTGATTATTGATGTGGGATCAAATATCTATTCCAAGAAAGAAATTACCAGCATCACCAATAGGGCTTTAAACAGAATACATGGTGTGAAGAAGTTAATCATCGAAGATGACTTCCATATTACTACTGAAGATGGAAATGAAAGGAATCGTGGGTTTCTAAAATTTAGAGATACTAGATCAACCACTAAAACTGAAAACGAATTTCTTGATTTGTATTGGCATGATTTGAAACAAGAGTTTGATGACGCATTAATCAGGGCAAGTTACTTATGCAAATCAGAACAGAAAGCATTATTGCCTGAACGGTTCCAAAACAGTTCATTCAATGTCACTAGAATGGCAAGACCAGCTGTAGTGGCTTAACCGCTGTTTTACCCAGAAAATCTTACTTCTTTAAAGGACTAAATACTTATATCAAGTTAACCAGAGGATATAAGATGAAAACTTTAAAGATTTTTTTTGTGGCAACAATAGTATTTACGTCCATAATATTTGTACCAATTTACATTCCTATTGAAGTAATCAATATAACCACGACAATCATCATTAACTAAAAAGAGAAGCCGCTTAATGCGGCTTCTTAAATAACATCAAAACATGCGTTTAAACACGCATTTAAAGCGATTTCAGCCCAGTTACACTAAAAATGACAATACCCTACATGGAGAATACAAACTGGCTAATATGTGCGATTATTTGGATTTTACGAATAGTATGAGAATCATGTTAGATCACAAGGATATTTTTTTACAGGTTAACTTCTAAAACCAGTAAATAAACCTGACCCAAGTACAATAATTATGAAAGCCATAGCTATGGACTTCAAACAATATAAAAGAAAATAACCAATTCCTTTGAACGTCTGAAAATCATAATTTAAATAAAATGAGATGATTAGACATATTCCGAAGGCTAAACTAGTGGCAGTATTTCTCTGTTTTGCTCTTTCCTCATTTAATTCTTTACACTGGGCAACAATCTGTTCTGCTTCACGACTTCTCTTTCTCATCTTAAATAAATATTTTAAAAATCAATTATTCATAGCATAGTATAAAAACTCACTGTTAATAAGAAATTACGAGATATCTAATTATGTACATTGGTGCTTTTATAGAAATGTTTGCTGAACAACTTGGGGTGACTTTAATCCTATTCTTATTGGTTTGGAGTATTGTTGGGAGATATCAAGGTGCAGCATTAAAAGTTAAAAAACGTAAATTATTTTTAGCTTTTTTAGCTGTAAATTTCATTACCATCTGTATCAGGCTTTTCTTCGTGATCAGTACTAATGCGAATTTTGGGATCTATATGACTGAAGAAAAAGCATATATTTATCTATATTTAATCCCACTAATTATTTCCATAATCACTTGTTTAATAATAAAAATTAAAGAATCTAAAAGTCTTAAATTGATTACAGATGAGAATCAATCTATCTAAATCTTATAGAGCCTGACATCGTTCAGGCTTTTATTTGTCTATAGTCTTCAATGGGTATACCCTATAAATACAGGAATTGACTAAAAATATTAAGGCGTAAAAAAACCCGAACACTAGGGTGTGATCGGGCTATAAAAAGAAACTACAGCATTAATTTCTAGGAAAATTATAACATACATCACAAAAATTAAAAAATATGGGCGTTCCCTTTCAGGTCGGGCTAACTGGCTTCGCTCAAGCCAAACGATGAAGCTGTTTGTCTTGCCCCTTCGGGCAGAATCCCTAACGCAAAAGCAAAAGCACTGGACTATGTATAGTAGGACTTTCCCTTCAACTTATGCTGCAACAACCAACATCATTGAACTTTATTTCAATCACTCACAATGTCAATTACGCAAGCTTCATTGACATTGCTCCTTGCTTGAAATTTTTTAAGTTCAATGGTTGTCGCAGCGATAAAGTTTGATGAAGGTAGGATCACATACCTTTTACATATTCCTTGAATAAGGATGTCGCTTCGCTCCGTTTTAAAAGCGTTTGTTTAATGGATTGCCACAGCTCCAAGAATGATGAAAGTTAGAAGCAAAAACAAGCTTATCTTTTATAAAATATAGTTGTAATAATAGAGCTATTAATAATTATAAATCATATAAAAAACATTAGTTTATTGTTGATAATAGGTACTAAGTCCAGTATAATAACAAGCATAAGGTGAAGAGATATAAAAAGCCTTAGAGGTGCAACGTGTACCGACTGCTAGGACTTGCAGATAACCTAAGTCCAGGACTTAAAAAATGAACGCTATCGACTTTTCTAATGCTGCATCTGATTCAACTAAAAACTTCCGTTTAGAAGCATTTAGCTTCACTTATGACTTCGGTCTCAATATTTTCTTTGATGATATCTCAGACCTTCGTGACATCATTGGCGATACAGAAATCGAGTTCTGGCAAGTTGAAGGCTTGCGAGAAGACACGTACATGAACGTGGATAATTTTAAAGACCTTGAGACAGCTATAGAGCTAATCATGGAAGGTCACTTCCAAGAAGACCTAGACTTGTTCCAGCAACTAAAAAATGAGGGATACGTTAAAAACTTAGAAGATGCTCAAGAATGGCACGATGAAAACCAATTCTGTGAAGATATGAGCGACTATGACTTCGGTCACTACCTTATGCATGATGTGAGCTGCATTGAGATCCCAGAAGCATTACAGGGGTATATTGATTATGAAGCTTATGGTCGTGATGCAATGATTAATGACTTTGTACGTGTCGGCAACTTCATCTATAGCAACCATTAAGGGGAGCTATAGACATGACTATTATTTCTTTATCTCCATGCACTTCTAAACTACCTACAGTCAGCTTGTGTAAATTTTGCCGATCTGTTGTTAGTTTGAAATTTCAATATTTCGCAGGCTGTTTTAACTGTGCAAAAGTCTCTAGCAAGAATCAGGCTATAACTTTTATTGTTATAGGAGCTTAAAAGATGAATGCACAAATCAGGTTTTATTCTGAGATCTGCAAACGGTGTACTTGGTTATCATTCTGTTTTTAGAGCTTTAAATGAACTCGAAAGAACGATTAAGCTAAAAGGACAACGTACCTTAAAAATGATTTAAGTGATAACATGAAGCTCCTGCAATATGGAGCTTTTTTTTAATGAGCAAATTTGAAAATATGACGTTTGAAAACTTTTTAATTGAAGCACCAGAAGCAAGTTCTATAAAAGATCTTCGGCTTGATCTTGGCTTAACTGCTGCACAGGCTGCAAAGTTAGCAGGCTTGTCTGATGGCTCTTTATGGCGCAAATATGAAGCAGGAGAAAGACAGCCAAACAAACAGACTTGGACAGTTTTTTTAATGGCTTCAGGACAGCATCCAAATTTTAAATTAAATACAAAATAGGTTTTGTGTAGGTACTTAGTCTGAGCCTACACCCCCTAAAAAATTTTGCCCGCTTCTACGCTCATATCGTGATTAGTCGCATCCCTGTTCTTATCTAAAGTAGTTCTAGGTTTTTAGTGCGTCATCTGAAGTCGCAAAGAAGCGGAAACGGCTACTTTCTGCATGTGATTTAATGTTTACGGCTGTTATATTTGTTCCATATATTTGAGGGTATATAGATGACTAATAAGGATTATGATGCGGCTTTAGAAGCTCTAGCTGAATTGGTTAAAGACGTATCTAAAATAGCTCATGCTGAAGCTGTAGATAAAGCTCTTGTTGAGCCGACTAAAGCTAACATTGAAGAGCGTAATAAATTAAAAGATGTTGTTGATCAAGCTGAAGACTTAAAATGAAAGGCTCTCACATTGAGTAAAAGCATCTGTTCATACTCTATAGATACAGAATATTTAGTTACTTTTTTAATTTGTCATTCATGCAATACGTAAATTGTTATAGATAAAAAAATCCGATTTCAAGAAATCGGATTTTTTACTGTTTGTTAATTCATATTGGAAAACCTAAATTAATAATGACTGCGCTTCTAACTGCTGACTGTCATATAACTTGTCTGATAAGTCTTTAATGAATTCATGTCGTTTACTTTCAGCAAAGAATTTAACGCCTACTAAACGTACATTTTCATCACTTTCAACCATAATAAGGTTGGGATCATTTATTTTTTCTAGCATGTTTTCTTTCCATGCATCTTGTATCAAACGATCATCGCCTTTTGGTTCTAAAAAGACCTGATAATAAATATGATCATTGGCCTTATCCTTCATCAACATAATGAAATCAGGCATAAAACCTCGGACACCATTAAATTCGGTTAATTTAAAGCGTGTAGTTTTCTCATCATTACGAATAATGTAAATATCATCATATTTAGTATTCAGTTTCTGCATAAACTGTTCTAGCAGCTTAATAAGCTTATGTTCTAACTGATTCAGGATAGCCTGATCATAGACATACCATTTTTTCCCAATGGTACTCTCTGATGTGATTCTTTGATTGATCATCATATTTGGATCAACATGAACAGTATAATCAGTAATTACATCTTTTAACGGTTTACTAATAAAACGGTATGTGCCTCTGTATTTCTGATAGTTACGACGAATGTTCTCAGAAATCCTTGTCAAAACTGTTTCCAGAAGTTGTAATTTCTCCCGAGGAGGAAGATCACTTAGATTGAGCTTACTAGGTAAGTTCACATTAATTGTTAATCCACCTAAGTATTGAGAATCAGATAAAAACTCATCAAGACTACTTAAATCAGGGAAATAGTGTTTTAGATTACTAAATTCAAAGAACCTAATTTTCTGTAAAGCTTTAAACCAATAACGCTGATCTAGCTGTAAAGTCTGCGTATGTAATACAGTGTTTTGATTGCCAGTTAGATTATCGAGTCCAACTTCATTAGCAGTTTTATAAGAAATCTCATACTGTTTTTCTAATGAATATGAAGTCCACGAACGTTCTTGTCCTGTAATTTCTTCAACTTCATTAAAAAATAATTGTCCATGTTTATAAAAGTGAGAATCTTTAAAAGCAGGCTTGAGCTTGGCATGTTCAACGATACCTTGCCCATCTGTATCTACAACAATATCAGCTTGCTCTAAGGATTGATGCAAAGTTCTAATATAAGCAGGTTCATTGATCGTATGATAATGTAATTGTTCTAAAACACTGAGTTCACTTGTACTTAAGTCAAAACGACGAATAAAACTTTTTTCATCGTTCAAAATGAATGGATAGTACCTTGCTCCACGCCCAATTAACTGCGCTTCACTATCAGTTCCTGATTTAGTTGATGATGCACTTTCACTTATGCGAACAATGTCATACAAGTTTAAAACATCCCAACCTTCATTAACCTTCGCAACGGCAAATATTAATCGTATTGGATTATCAGGATTTTCTAAAGTATTTAATAAAACGGGATATTCTTCTAGAATATCTGATTTGTTCACGTTTAAAATATTAAGCTCTTTAAAATCATCTTGTATACTTTCCACAATTGTTATCAGATTTTGATTTAGATAATAAGAAATTACTTTATTCCAAATACTACTTGATGAAGTAATTTGTGTTTGTTTATTCACTAAATGCTGCTTAACCTTTTCTGGGGTTAAAGCATTGATAATTTGGGTAAATTGATCTTGCTTAGCCTTAGAAATTGCAATCTTATTCGACTTAAATAGAATAATTGGTTTAAAATCCTTAATACCGTGTTTAATTGCCACTAACTTACGATATTGGCTTAATAAAACGGCATCAATCATTTTTTCATCATCATGCTGATTAGCTTCTAAAAGCATAACTTTCTTAGAAAAACCATCAGTCATAAATTTCTTTAAGTCGTACTGATAAACGATTTTATCTTTGTACTTTTGGTATATTTCCTTATTTTCTAAATTAATTGTCGCAGTAAATTCTAATAAACGATTCTTTTCTTTTAATGCAAGGATACGCTCAATAGTACGTTCCCAAGTTAATTCCTCATACTCTGTTGAAGTCTTAGATTTACCCTTAGCTTTTGTTTCAGCATTAAAGTGATGCGCTTCATCACCCAATAAAACAAGTGGAATTTCAGCTAAATCCTCATAAGTAATACTGTTCTCTTTATAGCTATTCAACTCATCATGGATTTTATGAATCGTTGATAGCTTTAAGTAAATGGTATTTTTACTTGGCTGTCTTGGGAATGTATCGACTGCTTCAATAACTATACGTTCCCCTTCTATTTCAATAGATTGAGCAAAAAGATATTTAGACGATAATTTATTTAAAAGGTTTTCTTTAGTTTTTTGGATAATTGCATCCGTATGTACAAAGAAAATGTAGTTTTGGTAGCCATATTCCTTAAACAAATAAAGAATTGCACTGGCCATGACCATCGTTTTACCTGAGCCAGTTGCCATATTAAATAACAAATGCTTAAAACGTATATCTGCTTCATTATGAATTTGTGCATAATGTAGATAGCGTAAGGCTTCTTCTTGATAAGAACGTAAGTCGTCTTTCAAGTTAGATTTTAAATATTCAGGGGTTTGATAATTCCCCTTAAACAATCCAAATTTATCAATTTGTTGGAATTGGTTAAATAAAAGATCTTGTTTCGTTACTTTAGTGTTTCTAGCCATGATCAATCCTTATGATAAAAGCTAGTTGTGAAAGCTTTATCGCTTTCTGAAATAGCATATCTTTGATCATCTATTTCTGAGAAATTCACATACAACTGATTCTTATCCAGAACTTCAATTAAAAGATGTTTTTGCTGAGTTAATTCAAGCTCATTAAACGTTACCAAATGATTAACCCCATCAATTTCATATTCATTATTTAAAACACGATCTAATGCAATATGATAATTAAGGTGCGCTTCTACTTTCATGACTTCAAATATATGAAGTAATTGTTCTGTTGTTTTTGCTTGTTCAATTTGATGAATAAAAAGGCAATTTAATTCCATAAGCTCAGTGTAGACGAAACTTCCACCGCCTTGCCATTTCACATCTTTAGAGATCCCCCCTTGCTCACCTTCAATGACTTTTTGTAGGCGAGGTACGGTAATTTCATTGATATAGTCCATCTGTTCTATACCAATATATCGACGTCCCATTTTATGAGCAGTCGCACACGTCGTTCCACTGCCTAGATGAAAATCTAATACTAAATCATTTTCATTAGTTGCGAGTTCTATAGCCCGTTGAACTAAATTCTCAGGCTTAGGATTTTCAAATACAACCGTATTAAACATTCGTTGTTGATGCTTAGTTGCACTGGTTGTAGTATCAGTAGATGTCCATAAGATGGTATCTGGTACAATAGAGTTCCATAATGTTGATGCTGTTTTGCCTTTACCAGCTTCAATAGCATCTTTTAAATATACTTTTAATTGTGGCTTCGTTTGTCCTTTAGATCCAAATTGGATTCTGTTATTTTCTAATAAATCAAAATATTCACTCTCTTTTGTTCTCCAACATCTACCTTCTGATGGAGTATACACTTCTCCATTATTAGGATTTACTATTGGGTAAGATAAGTTTTTACGTTCATTAGGCGCGTCGAAAGGTTCAACTTTATACTTGCCTAGTTCATCTTCTAAATCAAAGCCTTCAACATCCAATGCCAATCTAAATTCATGTTTATTTATCTTATTTTTATTTTTTGCATAAGTTAAGACATGGTTACTCGAAACAGAAATCAATCCATCACTTGATACAGATTTTCTTGATTGCCAAATCACGTCGGCTATGAAATTTTCTTGACCGAAAATACCATCAGTCATGACTTTTAAATAGTGTGCGCCATCATCTGATATTGTGATGTATAAAACACCATCTTCTGTCAAAAGCTCTCTTGCTATTTCTAGCCGATTTTTCATAAACACTAACCAAGATGAAAGCTTAAAGTTAGAGTTGTAGACAAAAGTATCAGCAGGTTTTTTCTCAATAAAGTAATAAGGCGGATCAATAAAAATACATTTTATTGAATTTGAAAAATTTAATTTCAATGAATGTAAAGCGATTAAATTATTACCTTTAATAATTAGATTATCTTGATTTGTAAATTCACCAATATCTTCTTGCACACCATTTTCAATATAGCGTTTTGAATTTGTGAATACTTTTGGAGAAAATAGACGATCAATTTCATCACGGGCAATGATTTCATTGTAATAAATTTCATCCTTACCCTGATCCTCTTTAGTCATTCCACCTTCAAGAACACAATCTTTAAAAGGAAAATCTAAAACAACATCAGAACTATAATCTAAATATTTACCTTCACTGGTCAAACCTACATTATTACGGTACTTAGTAAAACTATCAGCCCAATACTCTTTATATTTCAATAGGCTAATGAGCTTTTCAAACTCAAAAATAAGGACACCATCAACATCGGTACTATAAATAGACTTAATCTTACTGTTATTGATTAAAGCTTTAACTAAATCAGCTTCTTTCTTCTGAATTGCATCAATAACGAGGGATCTTTGGAGGTTTTCACCATTCCAAAATTTTGGAAACTGCTTAAGAATTTTTTTTAGCGTTTGAATTAGAGCTGTATCCATGATTACTACCGATGCTAAAATTTTGTGAATGCAGAATTATATGCGATTCTATTCCCATTCATCTTAGATATTTAACTAACAGATCTTAGACTAGATCATGAGTTGTACGATTTACTCACTTCATTAAGAAGATTCTTTTAAATTTTTCTCATCTTTTATATGTTCGGTAACTCTTATCATCCAATACATCAATACAAAAAATGGAATAAGCAGAATTAAAAGGTAAAGGATACTAAAATTCAGAAAGTATCTGGCAAAAGATAAGATTGTCAGTAAGACCAATAATCCGCAAACCGTATAGACAATTTTATTGCGTTTACTAATTAGCTCGACAATAGAAAGATCCTGATTTTTCATTCTATGATTCCTAGTAGCTTGTGCAATACTGCATTTCCCTATAACCATGTAGCATATTCACCAGAACCATGAGTTGATTAAGGTACGTACTAGGTAGCCCTTCTAGCTCAGGGAATTTTTCCCACATTAGATATTTATCTTTGTAGAGAAAGCAATTTTTCTTAAATTTCTCTTGGCCTGATAACTCAATTTTCATTTGTTCAAGCTGCTTAAAATGCTCAACCACATCGTCTGGAATCGGCATATTGAGAGCTACACTTTTACCATTTAACCAATATTGGATTGGTCGGACGTTAATAGATTCATTAAAGCCTATAGCTTTGAAATAATCGCGTATCGCTTCAGGGTTGTAAAATCCCAATGATTCAACTAGCAGTTTAAAATCTGCATTTGTCATTCTTTACCGTCCTTAATCAGATTAAATTTGATTATATAGTCCACAGGTGGACAATACAAGCAATATCCCAAGTTTAACCTTCTATTGGTTTTAGTAGATTATGGACTGCCAATATTATTGTCTGGTCCATAATCTCTAAAACGTCTAATCCCGATGCTTGGATAAAAGCTGCAAGCTGCAGCGTTTATCCAGGCATCTATATTACCTATCTAATCCAGATCCATAGCACATATATCAGAGCAAAGTGTCTACTTTGCGAACTGACGCAATCAGTTAAATTTTCCCTTCCCTGATTACCGTTGATTTTCAAGTGAGCTTTAAAAAGCTGTGCTTTTTAAATGGCGACCGCAGAAAATAAACTGCTCCCATTTGATCTAGTAGCGGGATATAAAAAACACCCGTAATGGGTGTTTTCGTGGCCTAGATTATCGAGATATATCTTTATTTTTATTTCTCTCTTGAGTTTTAACTTGTGGCTGCTGTACTGGCTGCTGTTTTGGAGCATTGGCATCATAAGCCGTTAATTTTGGCTTATGAAATTTCTGATTTTGAATATCGGCATTATGTTGAATCTGAAGCTTAGTTTTATCATTTTTGGTTAAAGCTTTTTCAGTTGTTTCTTTCAATTTACTCAAGCTTTGAGCTTCCCACTTCCCTTTATTTGCCAATGTTTGAACTCTTGCGCCTGTTGGCAGTCCAGTTTTAGGATCAATTTCTTTAGTATTCACTTCGACTTTGTTAGACCCTTTATAGGTCAGGACAATATCATCATTCTTAATGATATTTTGTTCTTTCAAAGTACGTTCCAGATCCTTCGCCCAGATTGTACTTTTTTCACCTTTACTATTTTCAATAGTGGCGTAGTAGCTACTGTTATTTTTAGGATCATGCTTATAAGGTGCTTCACCATGATCTACTAATTTTCCAACGTGCATTTTTTTCTGATTAAGCTGTTCAACCGCAACGTCTATACTGGCTGTGCGCTGCTTTTCTGTGAAACCGTCAGCTTTCATTTTTTTATCAAAAACTGTCAGTAAAGCTTTTTCCTGTTCTGACAGGTTATTAATTTTTTCCTTCCGTTCCTGTGCAGGATCTACTTTATCCTTCTCATTTAAAGGCTTCTCTTTCTGGCGTTCATTACCCTTTTCAATAGTATTGTGAACTACCTCTTTACCTTGTTCTTTTTTCATATCATTGAGCAAGGCTAGATCAATATCACGAGGTTCATAACCCTTTACTGTCATGCCCTTCATTGAAGCTTCAAGCCATACATTCCGTTTAAATTCTTCAGAGCCTTTAACCTGTATTGTTTCCCATTTTTTAGCTTTTGCTACCTCCACCATTGAAGCAGCAATATGTTTATCATCAATTGTGGTTTTTAAAGCTTTTCCAGAATCTTCAAAAGCTACTTTTTCAGGATTACCTTTAAAGTGATATTTGTCATCTACCACATAATATTTATTGAGCAATGCTTTAGGTATGCCTTCTTCACTAGATTCTTTACTGTCATCAGCTTTTAGCTTTTTGGTATCAGTTACCTTAGTTTCTTCAGGATCTTGATTAATACCTTTTGTACTTTTTGAAATATCTATATTTTCAGCTTTTTCAATCGAATTGACTTCAGCTTGATTTGTTTCTAACGTCTGGCCAAGTTTGGTATAGCCTGTTTGTTCTTTATTAAAACTAGGTTTATCGACCTTGTTTGCTTCAGTCATGATCAAGTCCTTATTGATTAGAAATATTTTGGCGACGTGCTGCTTCGTCAATAATCATTTTGGTTTGAATATATTTGTCTGTTAGAAGTGCAATTTGTCTTTCAGTTTCAGTGCTTAAATCTTTATTTTGCTGATATACAGCTATGCTTTGCATATAGTTTTTTACAGTGTCAGGCTGATTAACCGCTTTAGATGAAAAGCCATTAGGACTGGTCACGGCTTTATTTGAAGTACAGCCCACAACTGAAAAAGATAGGGCAAGGCTGATTAATGTAAGAGAGATTTTTTTCATGATAGTTTCCTTATTTAGAATTAACTTGGTCTGAAAACGCCTGATAAACGTCATCAATATCTGAATTTTCTATAGATCCGTTTTGACCTTCATCTGCTGCAACTAGATTTTCCACTTGTTCTGGTTCATCGACTGCAACCAGATTTTCCATTTCTGCAATCATAGCCAAAGGATCTGATTCATCTGCTGCAACAG